>NZ_JAAMNQ010000050.1:0-1475 GCF_011066155.1 Paenibacillus sp. EKM206P
CGCTCACTTTGCATATCGGCATGCTGCCAAACCGCATAGTCCTTGTACTGAATACGGAGTGGCGGCAGTTCCTTGCCTTCATACAATTGAGAGAACTCCTGCACGATAATTCCTTCCGTGACGCCATCCGAAATAATATGGTGCATGTCATAGAGCATGACGTGACGCTCCGGTCCGGTTTCCACCAGCTGAACCCGCAGCAATGGTGCTTGTGCGAGATCAAATGCGCGTACAAAGTCTTGGGCATACTGCTGGGTCTCTTCTTCGCTTGCCTGCACATGCTCCACGCTGAATGCGACGCCCGATTCAATCCGTTGAATCACCTCACCATCCACCATCTCGAATCGGGTTCGCAGGGCTTCATGACGGGCAATCAGCTGGCGGAAGGCTTGTTCCAGTCGCATTTTATCCAAGGAACCTTCGATAATCAACGCTCCTGGCATGTTGTAGCTAACCTCTCCACCTTCCAGGTGACTCAGCACGTACATCCGTTTTTGCGCCGAGGAAACAGGATAATATTCACGCTCCTCCGCCACAGGAATAGATACATACGTTTGCTGGGTCTGATCTTCACCCATCACCTGCACCAGTTGCTCAATCGTCGGATATTGGAAAATATCTCGCAGCGCCAGCTTGTAATTCAGCTCCTGATGGATTTTCGCCATCAGTGTTGTCGCGCGCAAAGAATGTCCTCCGACTTCAAAGAAATGGTCCTTAATACCGATCTGCGGATGATTCAGAACGCTTTGCCAAATACGTACCAACTGCTCTTCCAGCGGTGTGCGCGGTGCCACGTACGCCGTGCCTCCTTCGAGGCGCGCTTCTGGCGCAGGCAACGCTTTGCGGTCAATTTTTCCGTTCGGTGTCAGCGGGAAACGATCCAGTTGTACGACATAGGTCGGGATCATATAGCCCGGCAGTTTGGGCTGGAGTGTGCTGCGCAGATCCGGCAAATTCAGCGCCTCCGAGGCTACGACATACGCACACAGATCCTTGTCTCCGTCTTCGTTTTCCCAGGCGGTGACGATGGCTTTCTGAATGCCGTCCACGGTCAGCAGCTGCGCTTCCACCTCGCCCAGTTCAATCCGGAAGCCCCGGATTTTGACTTGATCATCCATCCGGCCGATAAAGTCTACATTGCCGTCCGGCATCCATCGCGCCAAATCGCCTGTACGGTACAACCGTTCACCTGGTACATACGGATTCGCTACGAATTTCTCGGCTGTCAGGTCTGCACGATTCAGGTAGCCTCGTGCCACCCCGGCTCCGCCAATGCACAGCTCACCCAGTACGCCGATCGGCACCGGATTCAGCTGGCTGTCCACAATGTAGAAGCGTGCGTTCAGCCACGCCTGACCAATCGGCACATGGCCGCTGCTTGGCAGCTTCGACAGCTCTTCGTCGTAGAAGCTGGAGTCAAT
The DNA here is from genome assembly GCF_011066155.1 of Paenibacillus sp. EKM206P. NCBI lineage: Bacteria > Bacillati > Bacillota > Bacilli > Caryophanales > Paenibacillaceae > Paenibacillus > Paenibacillus sp. EKM206P. Next base: position 1,422 of record NZ_JAAMNQ010000050.1, read on the forward strand.
CGCCGCTTCGGTGACGCCGTAGCTGTTCATAATGCGGATATCCGCACCAAACCG
>NZ_JAAMNQ010000051.1:0-1408 GCF_011066155.1 Paenibacillus sp. EKM206P
GCAGGGGAGTTGTGCATCGGTGGTGTCGGTGTGGCACGTGGGTATCTGAACCGTCCGGAGCTGACGGCCGAGAAATTCGTAGCCGACCCGTTTGCCGGCGGGGAAGCAGGCTATGAACGGATGTACCGCACTGGCGATTTGGCAAGATGGATGCCGGACGGCAACATTGAATATCTGGGCCGGATCGACCATCAGGTGAAGATCCGCGGTTACCGGATTGAGCTGGGCGAGGTCGAAACGCAGCTGCTCCAAGTAGCGTCCGTGCGAGAAGCGGTTGTCATGGCGCGTGCAGACGAAACGGGACAAAAACACATGGTGGCGTACTATGTCGCCGGGCAAGAGCTAGGAGCCAGCGAGCTGAGAAGTGAGCTGGGCCGAGAGCTGCCAAGCTATATGGTGCCGTCCTACTTTGTACAACTGGAGCAAATGCCGCTGAGTCCCAATGGAAAAACTGACCGTAAGGCCCTGCCAGCACCGGAAGGCAGCCTGCAAAGCGGAGCCGATTATGTCGCACCGCGGACGTGGGTGGAAGTGAAGCTGGCGCAAATTTGGCAGGATGTGCTGGGCCTGGCGCAGGTCGGAGTGAAGGAAAACTTCTTTGAGATTGGTGGACACTCGCTGCGGGCGACGACACTGGCCTCGAAGATTCACAAGGAGTTGAACAAGCCGCTTCCCCTGCGCAGCATTTTTGAAGCACCCACGATTGAACAACTGGCAGCCGTTCTGGAAGGTCTGGATCAAGTGGTGTACGCATCCATTCCGGTAACAGAAGAACGTAGCTTCTACCCGTTATCTTCAGCACAAAAACGACTGTATGTACTGCATCAGTTTGATCCAAGTGATGTGAACTACAACATGCCGTCGGTGCTGCAAGTGAGCGGTCCGCTGGATGTGAAACGAGTAGAGGACGTGTTCCGTCAACTGATTGCCCGCCATGCGACCTTGCGTACCCGCTTTGAGCTGGTAGACAATGAGCCGATGCAATGGATTGAAGACAGCGTGCCATTCGAGGTGGAATATACGAAGGTACAGGTAGAGAGTACGACTACGGCTACGGATCAGGGCACAGCTACAGGATTGGATACAACTACAGCTACGTACACGAGGATTAGCGAGGAAGCACAAGAACGGGTACGGCAGTTTATCCGTCCGTTTGATCTAAAAGCTGCACCGCTGCTGCGGGTAGGCTTGGTGGATCTGGGTGTCCAAGGAGTAGAGCAAGAATCCCAGCATTTACTCATGCTCGACATGCACCATATCGTTTCGGATGGCGTGTCGATGGAGGTACTGACCGATGAGTTTGTTCGCTTGTATGGCGGTGAAGAACTGTCGCCATTGCGGATTCAGTACAAAGACTATGCCGTATGGCAGCAAAGCGAAACCCATCAGGAGTGGATGCAGCGTCAGG
>NZ_JAAMNQ010000052.1:0-1310 GCF_011066155.1 Paenibacillus sp. EKM206P
TTCAACAGTTCTTCGTCGTAGAAGCTGGAGTCGATCGCCGCTTCCGTGACACCGTAGCTGTTCATAATGCGGATATCTGCGCCAAAACGTTCTTGCAGCACCCGGTAGTCCGTCACGCTGCAACTATCCGAGCTGGTAATCATCAGTTCCAGACTGCTCATGTCCAGTCCCTGTTCATACACATGCTGCATAAACGGTACGATCAAGGCTGGTGTGGATTCGAACACCGTAATCTGATAGTCGTGAATCCAGCCATACAGACGGCTCGGATCAATGCGGTCGTCTTTCGGACAGATAACCATCGTGCCGCCGTTATAAAGCGTCCGCGCGATATCACCGACGAACACGTCGAAGGAGAAGCTCGCCAGCTGCAGCAAACGTACCGGGAACTGGTTCAGGCGATAATCCCGACGATACGCCGCGGCGGTATTCACCAAGCTGCGATGCTCGATCATGACGCCCTTCGGACGTCCCGTTGTTCCCGACGTGTAGATCACATACGCCAGATCCTTCGGTTCATTAATAGGTTCAACGTCCGTGGCATCCCCGGTGTACAGCGACTCATCGTCCAGCGCCAGTACAGTATGCAGACACAGTCCCGTTGCGGGTTCGGATACTGCTTCGCTTTCATCCAGCCAGACCTGCGCGCGCTCCTGTAAGCCCGTTTGGGTCAACAGTACCGTCGCACCACTGTCCTCCAGCATGAAACGAATACGTTCGGACGGATAATCTGCATCCAGCGGCACATAGGCGCCTCCTGCCTTCCACACCGCCAGTACGCCAACCAGCATGTCGACCGAACGTTCACTCAAAATGCCAACAATCGACTCGCGTCCAATGCCTTCATTTCGCAGTCTACGGGCTAATTGGTTCGCACGCTCGTTCAGTGTGCGGTACGTCAGTTGTTGTTCCTCGTACACCACCGCCACATGATCTGGTATAAGCTGGGTCTGTTCTTCCACATAAGTATGGAATAAGCCTCCTGCTTCAGCAGTAACATCCGATACTCCCACATCTCCAAAACCGTAGATGATTTGTGCCTTCTCCTCGACAGTTACCATATCCAAAGCTGCCAGTGGCTGCTGCGGATGAAGGGTAATGGCACGAACAAGTTCGGTAAAATGCTGTGCCAATCGCGCGATGGTCTCAGGCTTGTACAGCGCCGTGCTGTATTCCAGACTGCACAGAATGCCTTCCGGCTGCTCCACGGCATCCAAGGTCAGATCAAATTTGGCCGTATGATTGTCCGTCGGATACGTCTTAAAGGTCAGTCCCTCCAGCTCGAACTCCTGCTGTTCAAATGTTTTCAA
>NZ_JAAMNQ010000053.1:0-1307 GCF_011066155.1 Paenibacillus sp. EKM206P
ATTCAGGCCCTAACAGAGCAGAAACAGGACCTGGTGAACCATATTATGGTGTTTGAAAACTACCCGGTGGAACAGCGCATGGAGCAAATGGGCAGTCGTGGCACGAATGGCTTTACGATTGCAAATGCTTCCGTGTCGGAGCAAACGAACTATGATTTCAACATTACGGTTGTGCCGGGCGATGAAATTCATGTCCATTTGGAGTACAACGCGCAAGTATTGGAACGCACGGCTGTAGAGCAAATCCGCGAGCATTTGCTGCATATGATTGAAGAAGCGATTAACCGACCAGATGCGCTGGTAGATGAACTTGAGCTGGTGACTGCTGCGGAAAAAGCAAAAATCATCGATGGTTTTGGATCCGTGGGCGTAGCTGCATGGAGTGATGAAAAGCAATCAGAAGGGTTGTTCCACGTCTATGTGGAAGAACAAGCGCAGCTTGTGCCGGATCATGTGGCAGTGGTATACGAGGAGCGGCAGCTTACGTACCGCGAGCTGAACGAGCGTGGGAATCAACTTGCTCGTAGATTGCGGAATGAAGGCATTGGGCGTGAATCCATTGTTGGTATTTTGAGCGAGCGATCGGTGGACATGATGGTCGGCGTACTGGCGGTATGGAAGGCCGGCGGTGCATACGTGCCACTGGATGCAGATTATCCATCCGAACGTATCCGCTTTATGCTCGAGGACAGCGGCGCTACGGTGCTGCTTACGCAAACAGGTTTGCAGGAACGCGCGCAAGCATGGCTGGAGGAGAGCCGACAGGTCTTGGCCGGTGGGCAGTCTGAGGGCGAGTTGGAAATAGCGGCTGGCGCTGAAACGATGGAAAGAGGCAGCCTGAGTGAAGGCGTAAGTTTTAAATTAGATTCGAGTTCTGACAACGAAGAAGCATCCGAACTGGCAACAGGGCTGCGTCTGCGTACTGTATTGGCGCTGGACGATGAGTCGTTGTACACCGGAGATGCCACGGATGTGGAACATATCAACGAGCCGCAGGATCTGGCATATGTGATCTACACGTCCGGTACAACGGGACGTCCGAAGGGTGTCATGATCGAGCATCACAGTTTGGTAAACACAGCTGTGGCATACCGACGGGATTACCGTTTGAACCAGTTCCCGGTACGGCTGCTGCAACTGGCAAGCTTCTCCTTCGACGTGTTCGTCGGCGATATCGCGCGGGCGCTCTATAACGGTGGCACGATGGTCATCTGCCCGAAAGACGACCGCATTGATCCAAGCCGTCTGTATGGCTGGATTCACGATTATCAGATTACGGTGTTCGAATCCACACCGGCTTTAATCGT
>NZ_JAAMNQ010000054.1:0-1192 GCF_011066155.1 Paenibacillus sp. EKM206P
TGCGGTACATGGCGCAGGTCTTCCTTCACCCGCTTGATTCGCTGCCCTACTTCTGCCTTCCCATCCACATCAAGCAGTACTGGATACTGACTCGTAAACCAGCCCACGGTACGTGTGATGTCGATATCTGGAACAATGGCTTCCCGACCATGGCCCTCCAGATTGACCAGTACGCGCTCCTGACCGCTCCAGTTATATAACGCGGTGCCGAGTGCAGTTAACAGCAGATCATTGACCTCGGTGTTGTACGCACGATGCGATTCCAGCAGCAGTAGCCGGGTTTCCTGTTCGCTCCAAGCTACGCTCACCGTCGCAGTGTCTCTGATTAGAGAATGTTGTCCCTCCGCTCTCTCTTGATCCTTAGGCAACGATGCAACTTCCATTTGGGCAAGATGCTGCCAATATTCGCGTTCGTTGTCGATCGCCGGACTGTTCGCATATTGAGACAACTGCTCTGCCCAAGCAGAGAAAGAGTCCGTTTTATATGGCAAGCGAATCGCTTCTCCCCGCACGGCCTGCTCATACCCCGTGGCAAAATCCTCAAACACAATCCGCCATGAAATCCCGTCTACGACCAAATGGTGGATCGCAATCAGTAAATGATCTCCATCCATGCAGCGGAAAAGTCCCAGCTTCACCAGCGGTCCTTCTTCTAGACGAATAGAGCTTTGGATGGCATTGGCTTTCGTTTCAATCGCCATCGCCACCTCTGCCGTGTCTTCGACGCCTGTCAAATCAACAACGTCCAGACTGTACAGCTCGCCTTCGTTCACACCGCGATTCCACGCTTCATAGCCCTGTTCGGTCTGACGGAAGACCATACGCAATGCATCATGATGCTCCGTCACCTGGGTCACCGTTTGATGCAATGCGGCTTCATCGAATCCTTGTGCTCTATACAGCATCACCGATTGGTTGAAATAATGTGGCTCTGCTGAGGATTGTCCAAAGAACCATTGCTGTATTGGGCTCAATTTAACTGCTCCCGAGACCACCCGCTGATCGGCTGTGCGGCTAACTTTGTGTACATGACTGCTCAGCAGTGAAATGGACGGATATTGGAACAAATCCTTCATCTCCAGCTTGTAGCCCGCTTGCAGCAAGCGGGACGATACCTGGATCGCTTTGATCGAATCGCCGCCCAGATCAAAGAAATTATCCAAAATGCCGACTCTCTTTGCTCCTAATACAG
>NZ_JAAMNQ010000055.1:0-937 GCF_011066155.1 Paenibacillus sp. EKM206P
TTCAGGTGTGGGGAGATACGGCGGCAGATTATCCGCAAGATCAGACGTTAAGTTCACTGTTCGAGCAGCAGGTAGCGAGCACACCGGAGCAAGTGGCAGTGCTGTGTGGAGCGGAATCGTTGACCTACGCGGAGCTGAATGAGCGCGCGAACCGTTTGGCTCGGACGTTGCGTGCGGAAGGTGTTGAACCGGATCAGCCGGTAGGCATACTGGTTCAGCGCTCGCTAGAGATGATCGTAGGCATCTACGCGATCCTCAAGGCAGGCGGAGCCTACGTGCCAATTGATCCAGAATATCCGGCCGACCGCATCCGCTTCATGCTGGAGGATTCGGGAGCGAAGCTGGTGCTGACGCAATCGCATCTGGCAGAGCAAGCATCCTTGAGCTTCGACGGCCAGGTGCTGGTGCTGGATCGTCATGAGCAGGCTGGCAAGGACATTTACCACGAAGACGGTTCGAATCTGGAGCCACTGGCCGGACCGCACCATGTAGCCTATGTTATCTATACGTCCGGCTCCACGGGAAAACCGAAGGGTGTGATGGTGGAGCATCATTCTGTGCTGAACCGGATTTTGTGGATGCATGATCGATACGGCTTGAGTGCGGAAGATACGATCCTGCAAAAGACCGCCTTCACCTTCGACGTGTCGGTGTGGGAGCTGTTCTGGTGGTCGCTGGTCGGCTCGAAGGTGAGCCTGTTGTCCGTGGGCGGGGAAAAGAACCCGGAAGAGATCGTCGACGCCATTGTCCGCGATGGCGTGAGCACGATGCACTTTGTACCTGCCATGCTGCATGCGTTCCTGGAGTATGTGGAGCAGCAGCCACGGGAAGTAATGCAAGCGAAACTGGCAACGCTGCGTCATGTCTTTGCCAGTGGTGAAGCCTTGCCGCCACAGCATGTGGCTCGCTTCCAACGGCTCGTGTCGAGCCTGACCGG
>NZ_JAAMNQ010000056.1:0-911 GCF_011066155.1 Paenibacillus sp. EKM206P
GGACTTTTATGACGATAGACGATTTGCAAGGGTTGTCCATGCCAGCCGCTGTAGAAATTCGTCCGTAATATAGCATGTCGACTAATCAGCAGCTTCAGACTTTCCTCGAATGTGGACGGTGCAAAATGGCCCTCCAGATCAAAGGTCGCCTGTTCAAAATACACGCCTGTTTCTGCATTCATCAGACTGTGGAACAGCATACCCTTTTGCATGGGGGTTAACGGATATACATTTTCCAATTCCCCAACCGTCTGGGTCTGCTCCTTAATCGTATCTAATTGCTCCATTGTCAGGCCTTTAAACAGCACATCACTTGGAGTCAATTCGGCCCGCTCCCGTGTGACACAATGCTCGATTATTTCAAGCAGATTGGATTTCAGCAGATTGGCCAGCATTTGGACCGTATCTTTACGGAAGGCTTTGCCGTTATACCGAATATCGAGTTCCAGAATGCCGTTCGTTACGATCCCGCTCACATCGAGCGCATATTTCATTTTCGTCCGGTCACTAACGGCCGATCCCATCGAGTAAGGAGACATACGGATATCGCTGTTTTGCAAGTCCTGATCCAGCTGTCCGAGGTAATTGAAGCTCACTTGCGGCTCGGCAAAAGCTTGATGTTGAGCGAGATGCAGTGCATCTGCTTGCTGAGCCATGGCTTGGCCAGATTCACTCAAATATCTCCAAATTCCGTAGCCCATTCCTTGATTCGGAATATCACGCAGACTCTCTTTGACCTGTTTGATGCGTTCCGACAAAGCCTGATCACGACCGATGTCCAGCCATATCGGATATGGACTCGTAAACCAGCCTATGGTACGAGAAATGTCCGTGTCCGGCAAAATGTTCTCACGTCCGTGTCCCTCTAAATGAATCAGACTGCGTTCATGACCCGTCCACGTATACAGCAT
>NZ_JAAMNQ010000057.1:0-860 GCF_011066155.1 Paenibacillus sp. EKM206P
CTGACTTATAAGGAAGTAAACGAAAAGGCAAACCAACTGGCCAGAAAATTAAGAGAAAAGGGAATAAAACCTGATAGTGTAGTGGGAATTATGGTAGAACGTTCCCCGGAAATGATCATAGGGATCATGGCTGTCCTAAAAGCTGGGGGGGCTTATTTACCCATAGCTCCTGAATACCCTGAAGACAGGATCCAGTTTATGCTTGATGACAGTGGCAGCCAAATTATTCTGATACAGGATAAATTTATAAATGCTAAAGGTAGTTACAGAAATGCTGAATTTATTAGCATAGAAAATCAGGAACTATTTACTGGGGATGTATCAAATCCAAAGTTAATTAGTAAACCTGAAAACTTGGCTTATGTAATATATACATCCGGTTCTACCGGCAAACCCAAAGGGGTAATGATAGAGAACTACTCCGTAATCAACCGGATCAACTGGATGCAGAAGCAATACCCGATAGCTGAAGGTGATGTGATCCTGCAGAAAACTCCCTATACCTTTGACGTATCGGTATGGGAATTATTGTGGTGGAGCTTTACTGGGGCCAAAGTCTGCCTGCTGATACCGGGAGGAGAAAAAAATCCGGAAGAAATCGTGAAGGCAATCGAAAAAAATAAAGTTACCACAATGCACTTTGTACCATCCATGTTGAGTGTATTTTTAGAGTATGTAGAGGAAAAGGGGATAATAGAGGAAATAGCAAGCTTAAAGCAGGTATTTGCCAGTGGAGAAGCACTGAACCTGAAGCAAGTAGAAAAGTTCAACAAGCTGCTGTACAAAGAAAAAGGAACAAGCCTGCATAACCTGTACGGACCAACAGAAGCAACAGTAGATGTATCCTACTTTGGCTGCTC
>NZ_JAAMNQ010000058.1:0-854 GCF_011066155.1 Paenibacillus sp. EKM206P
TTGTAGTTCACATCACTTGGATCAAACTGATGCAGTACATACAGTCGTTTTTGTGCTGAAGATAACGGGTAGAAGCTGCGTTCTTCTGTTACCGGAATGGACGCGTACACCACTTGATCCAGACCTTCCAGAACGGCTGCCAGTTGTTCAATCGTGGGTGCTTCAAAAATACTGCGCAGGGGAAGCGGCTTGTTCAACTCCTTGTGAATCTTCGAGGCCAGTGTCGTCGCTCGCAGCGAGTGTCCGCCAATCTCGAAAAAGTTTTCCTTCACGCCAACCTGCGTGAGACCCAGCACATCCTGCCAGATCTGCGCCAGTTTCACTTCCACCCACGTTCGCGGTGCGACATAATCGGCTCCGCTTTGCAGGCTGCCTTCCGGTGCTGGTAGGGCCTTGCGGTCAATTTTTCCATTTGGACTCAGCGGCATTTGCTCCAGTTGTACAAAGTAGGACGGCACCATGTAGCTTGGCAGTTCCCGGCCCAGCTCACTTCTCAGCTCGCTGGCTCCTAGCTCTTGCCCCGCGACATAGTAGGCCACCATGTGTTTTTGGCCCGTTTCGTCTGCACGAGCCATGACAACCGCTTCTCGCACGGACGCTACTTGGAGCAGCTGCGTTTCGACCTCGCCGAGCTCAATCCGGTACCCCCGGATTTTCACCTGATGGTCGATCCGGCCCAAATATTCAATGTTGCCGTCCGGCATCCATCTCGCCAAATCGCCGGTGCGGTACATCCGCTCATACCCGGCTTCCCCGCCGGCAAACGGATCTTTCACAAATTTCTCGGCCGTCAGCTCCGGACGGTTCAGATACCCACGTGCCACACCGACACCACCGATGCACAACTCCCCTGC
>NZ_JAAMNQ010000059.1:0-750 GCF_011066155.1 Paenibacillus sp. EKM206P
AGCGGCATCTGCTCCAACCAGATGAAATACGACGGCATCATATAGCTTGGCAGTTCTTGTCCCAGCTCATGTCTCAGTTCACCGGCTCCAAGCTCTTGACTCGCGACGTAGTACGCTACTAGTTGTTTTTGGTCAGTTTCGTCCGCCCGAGCCATGATGACCGCTTCTCGTACCGACTCGACCTGCAACAGCTGCGATTCGATCTCACCCAGTTCGATCCGGTAGCCCCGGATTTTCACCTGATGATCCATTCGCCCCAAATATTCAATGTTGCCGTCCGGCATCCATCTTGCCAAATCGCCTGTACGATACATCCGCTCATGGCCTGCCTTGCCACCAGCAAACGGATTATTTACAAATTTCTCAGCCGTCAGTTCTTCACGTTTCCAATATCCACGGGCCAATCCTTCCCCGGCAATACATAACTCGCCCGGCACGCCGACGGGCTGCAATTCCCCATTCGCATTCATGATATAGATTTGGGTATTCGCAATCGGACGTCCTATATTAATTTCTTGGGCATGGGTCAGTTCCTGTACGGCTGACCACACCGTCGTTTCTGTAGGTCCGTACATGTTATAAATACGGGGACCGTTTATTGCTTGCAGTGCCGCGAGCAGCTTGGACGGAAGGGCTTCGCCCCCGACCATAATTGCCTTCACGCTTTGCAGCGCGCGCGAGCCTGCTTCATGACCCAACAGCATTTGTAACCGGGATGGGGTCATTTGCAACATCTCAATCGAATGTTGA
>NZ_JAAMNQ010000006.1:0-343430 GCF_011066155.1 Paenibacillus sp. EKM206P
GAAGTGGCCAAACGCATCAGACTGTAAATCTGCTCCCTTACGGGTTCGGTGGTTCGAATCCATCATCCTCCACCAGTTTTATAGGGGCATAGTTTAAAGGTAGAACAACGGTCTCCAAAACCGTTGGTGTGGGTTCAATTCCTGCTGCCCCTGCCAATTATTCATTACTTGCGGCGGTCGTGGCGAAGTGGTTAACGCACCGGACTGTGACTCCGGCATTCGTGGGTTCAAGCCCCATCGGCCGCCCTTTACTTATTGGGGATTAGCCAAGCGGTAAGGCAACGGACTTTGACTCCGTCATGCATAGGTTCAAATCCTATATCCCCAGCCATCTTTATGCGGACGTGGCTCAGCGGTAGAGCATCGCCTTGCCAAGGCGAGGGTCGCGGGTTCGATTCCCGTCGTCCGCTTTGTTACACTCTGGCGCCATAGCCAAGTGGTAAGGCAAAGCTCTGCAAAAGCTTTATTCCCCAGTTCAAATCTGGGTGGCGCCTCCATAATTGAATACGCCGGCGTGGCGGAATGGCAGACGCGCTCGACTCAAAATCGAGTGGGAAACCGTGGAGGTTCGAGTCCTCTCGCCGGTATTAACTAAAAGAGTTCATTAGAGACATTCTCTAGTGAGCTTTTTTTATTTGAGCTTTAGTACCCCCTCATTGCTTGAGCTGAAGACACCTTTGAGTTGTATTCCAAATGCGAATAAATATTTGCCGTTGTTGCATAATCGCTGTGGCCTAACCATTCCTGAACTTCTTTCATGCTTACCCCTAATACATTTACATAAATATACATAAATATACTCCAGGTATTCAAGACAATAAGAATTGTCAAAAGATAAGCGATAGGATTCCTGTTATTCCTTCATACGAATCAGAAGCTCATAGAACGTGTCCACCAGTGGCAGATTACCGGATGGAGTAGCCGCTTTTACTCTTACAGCATATCTTCGTTTTCAACCGCGAGTGCTTGTCCTTCCATATGAGAATTCTTCCTGGCTTCCTGAAGCAAGATTTCGGCTCTTTTCTTGGTTCCTTTTATCTTAAGCCCCGTAGGGATCCATTTTGGTTATCGTTTACCATTCTCATCTTTACAGTTAGGCGGATGTCCCGTTGCGCTTTCTCCTCTTCCAACACCTCCAGAGGGTGAACCCGATCCTTTTTCAAATACCGGTTGAGCTTCGGAATGGATTTGCTACAAAAGTGGTAGCTGAATCCGCCGATGGATTGCTTTAGCGCCCAGAAGGTGCATTTGATTTTGAACCGGGCGGTATAATGTCCGATGATCTAGGTCGCCTCCAGTGTTAGATCGGTGCTGGCTAGAATGGAGCATCGCCTGTTCGGATTCACCAGCAATAACCACAGTTTTTGGTTACTCTTTGGCCCCATAACATATCCACCACAGGTAACTGACGGATTATTCATTGCCATACATGCTCACGATAGCGTACTCAAACGCGGCGATACAGCTTTAAAACAGCTCGGCCAAGCACCACCTTCGTCCTCTTTTTACGGTAGCGACCCCAGTCTGTGGCAGGTGTACCATGACGTTCATAGGCAACGGTATTGGACTTGGCTTCGGTTACCAGATCCACCCGGATGCTGCCGAATTGGTTCCATTGTTCAACCCCCGCAAAGCAGGATTGATCAGAGGTATTTAAAACTATTTCCGGGACGTGCCCTAGTAAAAACACAGCATGAGGCCTATGACAATGACAACAAACCCGTGAAATGCGACTTCAAAATTACGTCACATTTAACACAATTGATATTGATTATCAATATCAATTGTGTTAATATAATTTTGTTTACTAGTGAACAAAAAAATCTAATGGAGACACTGAACTTGGTCTCAACTACTACAAGAGAGGGGAGATTGGGAAATTGGAGTTTCAAAATCATTTTAAAGGTCATCTTTACGAGCAATATATTAAAATGCTACATCTGAATGAGCTGTATACTGAACAAGAATTTAACTCGTTTCGGCAACAGGCCAAAAAGTACCAGATTGACATGCTCTCCAACAATATTACTAGTGTGCATGTTATTGATTGCATTGGTGATTATGAACCGATAAATCATACCGGGATTGTGGAGAAGATGGGGTTGTCCAAAGCTAGCATTACTAAAATTAGTGCAAAGCTGCTGGAAATGGGCTTCATTATGAGAAGTCAACTGAACAGCAATCGTAAGGAGATTTACTTTAGTTTAACGGATAAGGGAAGACACGTTTATCATTTGCATAAAGAAATGCACAAAGAAAAAGAAGAAAGGTTTTACCAATTCATTGAATCCTATTCAGAGGTTGAGCTGCAGACTATTGGAAAATTTATGAGTGATTTGGTGGCGCGTGCCGAAGAATACTCCGAAGGGAAGTTTACGATAAATGACGACATTAAAGATTGAGGAATTAAGATCCAAGATTGAAGGGAAAGAAATTTTAAAAGGGCTCACACTGGAGATTCATGGCGGAGAGATTCATGCGATTATGGGGCCTAATGGGACGGGAAAAAGTACATTGGCTTCAGCTTTAATGGGCCATCCCAAATATGAGGTTACTGGCGGTAAGGTGACATTGGACAATGAAGACCTTCTGGAGATGGAGGTGGATGAGCGTGCCCAGGCAGGCTTGTTCCTCGCAATGCAATACCCAAGTGAAATTGCTGGCGTGACCAACTCGGATTTTCTCAGAAGTGCCATCAATGCACGGCGTGAAGAAGGCGATGAGATATCCTTAATCCGTTTTATCCGTGAAATGGAGAGCAAAATGAAGGGGCTGGAGATGAACCCGGAATTTGTGCATCGTTATTTGAATGAGGGATTCTCTGGCGGTGAAAAAAAGCGGAATGAGATTTTGCAAATGATGCTACTTGAACCCAAGTTTGTGATCCTGGATGAAGTGGACTCAGGGCTTGATATTGATGCACTGCGTATTGTGGCCAATGGCGTAAATGAGATGCGCAGCCCGGATAGAGGCTTTTTAATCATCACCCATTATCAACGACTGTTGAATTATATTACCCCGGATTTTGTGCATGTCATGATGCAAGGCCGGATAGTTAAATCTGGCGGTCCGGAGCTTGCCCACCGTTTGGAGGCTGAAGGGTACGATTGGGTGAAGGAGGAACTTGGGATTACGGATGAGACGGTAAGGGATGCTTAAAAGCCGGAGAGGAGGAACAGCACGTGGATATACAAGCTAGAGTTTCAATGAATGTGGACGATTTACGCGCATGGTCAAGCGCTAAGGATGAACCTCGTTGGCTGATTGAACGCCGCGTTCATGCACTCGAACTGGCAGGGACGCTGGAGTTGCCTAAAGTGGAGAAAATCAATCTTGAAAAATGGGATATCTACGAAAGTGGAGATTACAAAGCTGAGAATGCGTGGTCTAGTTTGGAGGAAGCGCCGGAGGTTGTTCGAGGTTTGGTTGCTTCTCCGGTGAAAGGCGGACTAATCGTTCAGTTCAACTCGGATGTAGTGTATACGAAATTGTCCGAGAGCTTAGCCGCCCAGGGAGTCATTTTAACGGATCTGCATACTGCGGCAAAAGAGCATGAGGAGCTGGTTCAACGTTATCTCTTTCAGGCAGTAAAGCCAGAAGAACATCGTTTATCTGCTGCACACAGTGCCTTATGGAGTGGTGGCGTTTTTCTATATGTCCCAGACGGTGTAGAGGTTGAAGCACCTATTCAAGCGATCTTTCTTAACGATACAAGCGGTGTGTGTTTTGCTCCTCACGTCTTAATTGTGGCAGGGAGCAACAGCAAGATCACTTATGTGGATAATTGTGTATCGAGTGGTGATGATGTCAAGGTATTGCATAACGGTGTGACGGAGGTCTTCGCGGGGGCGGGCTCAAAGGTGCAAGTAGCTTCGGTTCATCAGCTTGCTGTAACTACAACAGATTTCACCCAGCGACGGGCGGTCGTTCTTGCTGATGGGGGTGTGGAATGGATTATCGGTGAGATGAACAATGGTTATACCGTGAGCGATACCAAGACTTTGCTACAAGGCAACGGGGCGGTCTCCGACAATAAGGTGATTGCTATTGGCACGGGCAATCAAAAATCGAGCTATACAGCTCAAGCTCAGCATTTTGGCAGAAGCTCGGTAAGCCAGATGATTACGCGTGCAGTCATGCTTGAAGAAGCTACGGCCATTATCAACGGCATTACAAAGATTGAAAAAGGTGCAACCCATTGTGATGGTCAGCAAACAGAACGCGTGCTTATGTTAAGTCCTAAAGCTCGCGGCGATGCCAATCCGATCCTGCTGATAGATGAGGATGATGTAACTGCGGGTCATGCTGCATCCGTGGGGCAAGTAAATGCAGAGCAAATCTATTATCTGATGTCGCGCGGGATATCACGGAGTGAAGCCGAACATCTTGTTATTTTCGGATTTCTCGCTCCTGTCATTTCGGAGATCCCGCTGGAAGGTGTTCGCAGTCGCCTAAAAGATTTAGTGGAAAGCAAGCTCGGCAGATCATAGCAAATCAAAATGAATCTTGAAAGGTTAAAAAGGAGTGATACCAATGGCTAAAAAAGCACCAGATATGGGCGAATATAAATATGGGTTTCGCGACAAGCACCAGTCTATTTTTCAATCTGGAAAAGGTCTGACGGAAGAGATTGTCCGGGAAATTTCCCGAATCAAGGAAGAGCCGGAGTGGATGCTCAATTTTCGGTTGAAAGCTTTGAATCAATTCTACAAAATGGCGATGCCTGAATGGGGAGCGGATTTGACCGAGCTAAATCTTGATGACATCCAGTATTACGTTCGCCCTTCTGAAAAACAGGGAAAGACCTGGGAGGAGGTTCCTTCCGAGATCAAAGCAACCTTTGACAAGCTGGGAATCCCTGAAGCGGAGCAAAAGTTCCTGGCGGGCGTATCCGCTCAATATGAGTCGGAAGTAGTTTATCACAGCATGCGGAAAGAGCTGGAGGATCAGGGCGTTATTTTCCTTGATACGGATAGTGCATTAAAGCAATACCCCGAAGTGTTTAAGCAACATTTTGGGACGATCATCCCTCCCGCCGACAATAAATTTGCGGCGCTTAATAGTGCGGTTTGGTCAGGCGGTAGCTTTGTATACATTCCGAAGGGTGTTCAGTGCGAGGTACCTATACAAGGTTATTTCCGTATTAATTCTGAAAATATGGGTCAATTCGAGCGGACATTAATTATTGCCGAAGAGGGCAGCTTTGTCCATTATGTTGAAGGATGTACAGCACCTATTTATAGTACCAGTTCTCTGCATAGTGGAGTTATTGAAATTATTTGCCGGAAAGATTCCCGTGTCCGTTACACGACCATTCAGAATTGGGCTCCTAATATCTACAACTTGGTAACCCAAAGGGCTGTGGCAGAAGAAAATGCCACAATGGAATGGGTGGACGGCAACATCGGCTCCAAGGTAACAATGAAGTATCCGGCAGTATTATTGAAAGGACGGGGAGCCAAGGGGTCCATCCTGTCTATTGCCGTAGCCGGTAAAGATCAGCATCAAGATGCTGGCGCGAAGGTAATTCACCTTGCTCCCGAGACAACATCTACGATTATATCCAAATCCATCAGCAAGCAGGGCGGAAAAGTAAACTACCGAGGGTTGTCCAGCTTCAGCCGCGATTCCGCAGGGTCCAAGTCCAATATTAAGTGCGATACGTTGATATTGGACCACATGTCAACATCAGATACGATTCCGTACAATGAAATTAAAAACGACCAGATTACTTTGGAGCACGAGGCAACAGTATCCAAAGTGTCCGAGGAACAATTGTTTTACTTAATGAGCCGCGGGCTTACAGAACAAGATGCTACACAAATGATTGTAATGGGCTTTATTGAACCGTTTACCAAAGAATTGCCAATGGAATATGCCGTTGAAATGAATCGGTTGATTCAATTTGAGATGGAAGGAAGCATCGGTTGATTCATTAATTTAATAGATCAAACCTTTATCATTCTTTAAAGAGGTGCTAGTAATGAAGAAAAATAATTCGGACGATTCAGAACTAGCTCAAATTACCCGAGAGATACGAAAACTTCAGTTCTGCTTCAATATGCTGTCAGGATTGAGCGCAAGTTGTGGTGTGATGATACCTTTAGACTCTATTCTTACGCTTATAAGGGAACTTTCGGATCAAGAGGTCACTCTTAGGCAAAAAGCAAAGGATCACTCAGACGATCTAGGGTGAAAAAAGGTATGAATGACGGTTGGTAAAGAAAATGGGAGGAATTGACATAATGGATGAAAATGGAGTTTTATTCGATGAAGTATCGGAAGTTCTTCTCAAACTACGTCCTTTCTTACTGCGTGACGGTGGAGATGCTGAACTGGTCGAAGTTGAGAACGGTATAGCAAAATTAAGATTTTTGGGAGCTTGCAATGGTTGCCCAAGTGCTACGATTACGTTAAAGGTTGCTATTGAGCGCGCAATTCTTGAGGAAATTGATGATATTAAAGAAGTTGTACAAGTGTTCTAAATTCCTTGATACTGAGCAACTGAGTTAGTCCTGTCGCAGACCATAGCTACGGAAGTTGATCCCGCTGCTCAATACCAAAGTACATTGACAGATTACCTTGCGGGTCGAAATCGACGAGCAGCGCTTATCTCCCTTCATTAAACAAGGTATTATCAATATTATATTCGGTATCGAGTGGGAAACCGTGGAGGTTCTAGTCCTCTCGCTCATACACAAAAGGGTGATAAAATGCTTAAAGGCATTTTATCATCCTTTTTATTATATATTCATGATTTTGGCAACAAGGTTAACATGGATTTGACCAGCGCTTTGATCTTATCGTAAGATGATGGTACTGAAAAAACTTTTCTAGTTTACCGAGCGCGAAAGAAATGAGGAAGAATATGCAGGAAAGAATTTTGGAGGCTTTTGTAGATGAAGTTCATGAAAATGGATTGAAATTTACGATGGATGATCTTGCGAAAAGACTCGCTATTAGCAAGCGTACGTTGTATGAAAACTTTTCGTCTAAGACGCTTATTTTAGAAACACTTATTGAGCGTACAAATGATGATATGATTCGAAAAACTGAGCAGATTATCCAAAATAATGAGTTATCTTTGTTAGACAAGATTAAGCAGTCGATTAGGGTCATGCCTCTGTATTATAAGTTTTACGATTTAAGGATATTGGACCAGATGAAAAAGTATTATCCTGAACAATGGAAAAGGGTACATGCCGATTTAAATGATTGGTCTCCGATTAGAACATTAATTCAGGAAGGCATCCGAGAAGGAATTATTGTGAACAAAAATGAGGCTCTGATCATGAAGCTTATTATTGAATCTGTAAATTTAACGCTTGATCAGCGTTTCTTTCTGGATAACAGTGTGACGGTAGAGGAAGCTACTTATTCTATTGTAGATATTTTGTTGTTCGGTTTGGTCGAGAATTAAAAAATAGCCTCAACAATATGCTGCATATTTGAAGAGGCCACTTTTTTATATGAAAACTAAGAAAACATTTTTAGTTTCAATTGTTTTTTGAAAAGGGATAATGAAGTTTACCTGATATCGAATAAAGAGATACGGAAAAGGAAGGGTGGAAATATGTCTATACTCACAAGAAATCGAGGAGCAATGCTGTTATTGATGCTTAACATTTTTTTGGCGTTCATGGGGATTGGCTTAGTTGTCCCTGTATTACCTAAATTTATAAGTGAGCTAGGGATGAATGGTTCTTCGATGGGACTGATGGTTGCAGCTTTTGCGTTGACTCAGCTTTTATTATCACCATTGTCAGGAAAGTTGTCTGATCGTTATGGACGTAAAAAATTGATTGTTTCTGGGATGTTCATCTTCATGTTATCAGAGCTTGTTTTTGGACTGGCTCATTCCATTCCTACCCTGTTCATAGCACGAATCATGGGTGGAGCAGGGGCAGCGTTGCTGACTCCTTCTATAATGGCCTATGTCGCTGACGTGACCTCGTTCGAAGAAAGAGGCAAGGGAATGGGCATGATCAATGCGGCGATCAACACAGGCTTCATAATCGGGCCAGGGATTGGCGGATTGCTTGCCACATATGGAATACGCATTCCCTTCTTTGCGGCAGCTGGAGCTGCGGGAATAGCAGCTATCTTGTCTCTGTTAGTGCTGCCTGAGTCTTTAAGCAAGGAAAAGCAACAATATAATAGAGAGCTTCCACGTCAAAAAGAAAATCTTTTGCAGCAATTTGCCAAGTCATATCAATCTCCATATTTCATGGGTTTACTCATTGTATTTGTCGTTGCTTTTGGGTTAGCGAACTTCGAAACCGTATTTGGACTGTTTGTTGACCATAAATATGGTTTCACACCGATGGATATTGCCATCATCATAACGACAGGCTCCATTTTGGGAGCAGTTGTCCAAGCGACTATATTTGGATGGATCATTAATCGTTTTGGAGAGAAAAAAGTAATTCACCTCTGTTTGGCCATTGGGGGCCTGTTCATTTTTCTAACCTTATTTGCTGAACAGTACGTGATGATTATGCTGACGACCTTCATCATTTTTCTGGCTATGGATATCCTTCGCCCGGCAGTAAGTACTTCTCTATCGCGGCAGGCCGGAGATGAGCAAGGCTTTGTGGCAGGCATGAACTCATCCTATACCAGCTTGGGTAATGTGATTGGACCATTAATTGCAGGACTGTTGTTCGATGTTCATATTAATCTGCCTTATATGGTTGCAGCTATAGCGTTACTGGCTTGTCTCGTCCTTTCACTACGTTCCAAGCAAGCGGGTGAGCAACATTCGATAGCCCGTGCAGCAGAACAGCATAGAGGAGGATAGCCGCAGGTCTATACTCATCCCCGACTTAGGTCTAGGTTCAAAAACCGTCTGGGGTCCGTTTTGTCAAACGCTTGTTCAGCGTACAATAAGGACATAAGCAAGACACAGTGAAAGGCGGTGAGAGATGATGAGAGTTAACAAAGGGAATGGGTTAGCCATTGTACTGATCGTGTTGGGTTCGATTATGCTGCTCGGTAAGTTTACTCCGTTTTTCGGTCACTTTTTAGGACATCTGATTGGTTACTTAATTCCGATAGCTATGGTTATGCTAGGCTACTACGGTGTGAAAAAAGGAAATGCGCTCTTCGGCTGGATCGTACTTGTACTTGGGGTACTGATTTTGCTCGGCAAACTGTCCTGGCTTCTGGGACCACTACTGGCAATCGGGTTGATTATATTTGGTGTTTCCCTGCTGAGTGACCGCAGAAGACGTTACTGATTTTAGCAGTTTAGCGAATGAAGAAATATTGCAGTAACGAAGTTTTAATTATGGGGATACGAATTGTGAAAGGAGCAGATGCAAATGAGTGTTTTTCGAAGAATGCGCGATATTACGGTAGCGACCTTCAATGAGCATTTGGAACAAAGCCAAGACCCAGTGCAACTGATTGACCAGTTCTTGTATAATACCCGCCAGGAAATTGCCGAAGCGGAAAAACTCCATCAACAGTATGCGATGCATACAAGACAGATGAAGCAGCAGTTGGATCATGCATTGTCCATGCAGACCAAACGGGAGGAACAGGCGCTACTGGCTTTGAAAGCTGATGAAGAACATATTGCGAAGCTGGCCCTACAGGAGAAAATGCTATATGCAGAAAAAGAAGAGCAGTATAGAGAATTGTGGGAGCAGAGCCGTGAATCACTACGTGAGCTAGAACAACAGCTAGATACGTTAAAGACAGAATATCAAACGGTACACAGCAAGCGTCAGTATTATGCGGCACGTGTACAGACGTTGAGACTCCAGCAGCAAATGAACGAACGGGCTGGTACATACGGTGGACGAAATGTTCCCCGAATGTTCAACCGCTTGGAAGACCGGGTAGCCGATATGGAAGCAGAAACGATGAGTCTGCGTGATTTACGTCGGGGTGAGGGCGACCATGCACAGGATGCCCAAGGCGGTGGATCGCTGCTCGAACAAGAGTGGGCGAGACTGAAAAGCAAGCTGAACAACAGCGGGAAGGAGTAATTTGATAATGACCCGAATTTACAGATCAAGCCGGGATAGAGTAATAACAGGTGTATGTGGCGGTCTTTCTGACGCAACAGGAATGGACTCAACATGGATTCGTATTCTGGTTGTGATCAGTTTCTTTATTACAGCAGGAACCACATTTATGATTTATGTGATTGCGGCACTGGTTATCTCCAAGGAGCCGAGATCTCCTTTCGATGGAGGATTTGGCCCTGACAGCGGGCCCTACCATCAACAGGATCCACGCTATTATGGCAGTCACAATACAAGATCGCAGTATGGGCAGGGAACTGGTTACAACCAGGGCGGTGCATATGGCAATTCGAACCCGTTTTTTGGTCAAGATGCCCGCAACTCATCCAAATTTAACACAGGTCAGAACAATGACTTGGATTCCATGATGGAAGATATTGAGAAAAAGGCAATGAAAAAAGAATTGGCAGAGTTACGCAAAAAAGTAGAGCAATTTGAGAAGGGAGATCGTAAATAATGGGGATCTTTAAAAGAATGAAGGATATGACAAGAGCATCGGTGAATGAAGTGTTGGATAAAGTGGAAGATCCGATTATTATGTTGAATCAATATCTGCGCGATATGGAGGCGGAAATTCACGAGGCTGAGGTAACGGTTGCCAAGCAAATGGCGAATGAACGACGTATGAAACAGCGTTTAGAGGAAGCGGTACGTGTATCCAATGAGCGTGAGAAGCAAGCCGAATCCGCATTGCGAAATGGTCAGGAAGAAGTAGCGCGCAAGCTGTTGGGAGAGAAGATTTATTTTGTGCAAAAGCAGGACGAATACCGCGACTTGCATACACAAGCTGAGCTTCAAGCAAAAGAATTAGTACAACAGCTTCACGACATGAAAGATGAGTTCTATAAAATGCGCAACAAGCGCAATGAGTTAGTATCCCGTGCTCAAATGGCGAAAGCCAAAAAGCAAATGTCTCAAATCAATAGTTTGCATACGATTGAAAGTGGGTCTGCTTCATTGGGCTTCCACCGTATGGAAGAAAAAATTATGCAAATGGAAGCTGAAGCTGACGTACTGCGTGCTCCTTACCGTCAAGCTCCAGGAGAAGCATATGTTAATCCGGCTGAGGCTGAAAAACAGTTTAAAGTGGATGAGCAGCTTCAACAGCTTAAGTCCAAAATTCAGACAGGTGTTAAACCAGTCGATATGAAGAAGGACTGACTACTCGGAAACAAGACATTATGATATGCTGTATGGAATGGACATTGGTCGATGATCGTGCCTAATCTGTATGGTTCAGGAAAGCCATATGGCGGAATGTTGCGCCACTATGGCTTTTCCGTCCTGTATAAACAAAAAGGGGGTGCAGCATGGAGAGAAGAAAATCAGCCTTGGCACTGGCAGGGATTGGCATCGGGATTATCATTTTATTCGGTCAGTGGATTGGGTTCCTCTCCGTGGTTGCACTGATTCTAATGTTGGCCGGAATATATAAGATCCGCAATTCCAAAATCAAAAAGGGTTACACGATGCTCGCGATTGGTGCTGGATTGCTAGTGCTGGATCATTTGTTCCTGTTTGTGGTAGTTACACTAGCATCATTAGCTATATTCTATTCACGTTCAAGGAAGCTGCATAAAGGTCAAAGCTCCATATTCAAGCACAATTTTATATCGAATCATAAATGGGATGAAGTGCCGTGGAGCCTGCGTAGCACAAGCATATGGCATGTGGTTGGCGATGTGGATGCCGATCTGACGTTGGCTCTACCAGAGGAACGTGAGTCCGTCATATTTTTACAAGGGATCTTCGGTGACATTGATATCACGCTACCGGATAATTACGGTGTAGAGGTGGAGATGTTCGTCCTGTTCGGACAGATTCAGTTTGACCGGGATCATGAGGCGGGGATGCTCAATCGACTGGTTTGGAAGTCTCCCCATTTTGAGCAGAGTGAATATAAAGTGAAGTTTGTCGTTTCGTACTTGGCGGGCGATGTCCGCGTCCGATTTTATTGAATCAGGAGGAGCCGGGATGAATCATAAAAAAACGTCCAACATGGTAACCCGCAGTATGGGTCAAGGTATCCTCCTGTGTGTTGTTGTAGGCGTAGTTGTCTTTTATATGCTGTATACATATGGATATGTGAAGTCGTTTCCAACCTGGGGAATGATATTGAAAGTTGCAGGAGCCGTTATACTGGTGTTGATTGGTACAGGGGCAATGTACGGATTTTATGAGAGCTACCGCTTTAAAAGCAGACTGGAAATGTTGAGAGAGACGTTGCTGATGTGGGAAAAGGGAACCCCTGCACGTGAGTTGCCGCCCCTAGGGCATGATGAACTTGGTAGACTGGGAGAGCAGCTGGAACGGATTGGACGTAAATGGCAGGAACAAGTTACGTCTTTACAACGCTTATCCACGGATAATGCTCAGTTGGCGGAACAGGCACGGATGACTGCGATTGTGGAGGAGCGGCAGCGGCTGGCCAGAGAGTTGCATGATGCCGTATCACAGCAATTATTTGCTATTTCAATGACCGCGACGGCTGTGGGGAGGACGCTGGATAAGGATTTTGATAAAGCACAGCGTCAAGTTGCGCTAATTGAAGAAATGTCTTCTGTGGCACAATCTGAAATGCGGGCGTTACTACTTCATCTACGGCCTGTCTATCTGGAAGGGAAAAGGCTTGAGCAGGGGTTGCGTGATTTGGTACAAGAGTTGCAGGCAAAGGTACCGATGGAGATTGATTTTGAGATTGAAAGCGGAGTACAGTTGGTTAAAGGCATTGAGAACCACTTGTTTCGTATTGTGCAGGAAGCGATGTCTAATACGTTGCGCCATGCCAAAGCAACCCGCATGGAAATTCGTATCGTGCAACGCCCAGATTCCATCAGGCTGACGATTCGGGATAACGGTATTGGTTTTGAGCTGGATGAGAAAAAGCAGACTTCATATGGATTATCCACGATGCAGGAGCGGGTCAGTGAAATTGGGGGAGCGATTCAGTATATAACGGCTCCAGGAAAAGGGACACGGATTGAGGTGTCCGTGCCAGTTATTAATGATGAAAGCGGAAGGAACGATGATCATGGAAACGGAATTACCGATTAGCGTACTGCTGGTAGACGACCATGAAATGGTACGAATTGGTCTTGCGGCGGTGCTGGGGACGGAAGAAGGTATTGAAGTGGTCGGCGAGGCCGGAAGCGGAGAAGAAGGCATACGGTTGGCTTCCGAATACAAGCCAAATGTGATTTTGATGGATCTGGTCATGGATGGCATGGATGGCATCGAAACGACACGCCAAGTAACTCGTCTGCTTCCAGAGACAAAGGTGATTGTGCTGACGAGTTATTTAGACGATGAGAAAATGTATCCGGTCATTGAGGCAGGGGCATTCAGCTATTTGCTTAAAACGTCTCGCGCTTCCGAAATAGCGGATGCGATCCGTGCAGCTGCACGTGGACAGTCCGTACTAGAGTCACAGGTGGCCTCCAAGATGATGAATCGATTCCGCCAGCCACAGGCTGAAGCGCCCGCCCATACGGAGCTGACTGATCGTGAGATGGAGGTACTTCGCCTGTTGGCACAAGGGAAGTCTAATCAGGATATCGCAGACGAGCTGATTATCGGGATTAAGACGGTAAAATTCCATGTCACGAACCTTCTCGCTAAATTAGGAGTGGAAGACCGTACACAGGCGGCGATCTATGCCTATAAGAACGGATTAGCAGAGTAGAATGTAGAATAAACGAATACAAAGAACCGGAGACGATAATAGTTCTCCGGTTTTTTGTGTTCTATAACAAGGTGTTTAGATCAGGAGGAATAAAAAGGCGATTAAAGCCAGATCTAGTGCAAGCCCTGCACCGTATCCATATCCGCCGTACCCACCGCGATAGCCTGCTTTGCCATTTCCATAACTACTATAGCCATTTCCAGCAAATCCGCCTGCGTCATAAGGAAAGGATGGACTCAGAGGTGCATTGGGCGGCTTAATTAAGGCATTTAGTTTGGCAGAGGTGCGAACTTTGTTTTTAGGATTCCTTTTTTTCTTTTTAGAGGAAATCTTTTTTGGGGATTGTTTTCCTTTGTTACTGTAGCTCCCGGCATAGAGACTGCCAGGAAAGGAGGGTGGATATCCGTTCAACATCAGCTTGCCTTTGCTACACCCACTTAAGATGCCGATGTGTCGTGTACCATCACGCATAACGGCACAGACCAGACGTCCACCATGAGGTGCCACATTAGCTTCATTTACAGGATAAATGGGAAACATGATTTCACCTCTTTTGGTGTAAGATGCATTGTGATCATAGTCTATTCTGACGGTGCCTACGATGTATGGTCGAACACCCAGTAGGCAGATGAATATTTTAGAAGGGCTTTGCCGTAGTGCTGTGTGTATAAAACCTCTGACAATGGGAATGCTATTGATAGATTCATAGATTTCAATCCAGCCGAAAAAGAAAGTATCCAGAGCGTAGGTTTGGGAATCGGATGGTTGTGGAGCGGGGGGAACGATAATGTTAAAAGCAAAGCTGATTAAAAAGGGGATTATTGCAATTTTGGTATTAGGAACGGTGCTGGTACTAGCTGGCTGGCGTTACGGAACCCTTCAGACAAACCGAAATGACTCCCGCGAGGCAGAAACGGCTTTACGCTCATTGTTAATCATCTCGGCTCAGACCCCGGGTACGTTGGATAAGCTGGTTGTGAAGTGGCAAGGCGATTGGATTTCTAATCATGAAGAGCCAGCAGATGTGGCGGCACAGATAGCTGATCAGCTGAATATACCCACAGTAAACAAACTCGTGGAAAATGGACACACGGTTTATCGTTCTGTTCGTAATAGTGAGGATCTAAAAATCCGCTTAAATGTAATGGAACGTCAAACTGGGCAATGGTATGTAGTCGTTCAACTGGAGAGCAACGATGCAGGACGTGAGCAGTTGATTCAGCTTCATAAACTCTGTGCTGAGCAATTAAAGTCTATGGGGATTCAAGCGCAGTGGAACACGGCCCTTCAGCGTTCGCTGCATACAAAGGAATCCAAAGATCAACTGTTGAAACTGACAGAAGCGAGCTTAACAGGGAACATCTCCATGCAGGCCAAAGAAAGATATACGGATGCGACTACTGTGGCTATATCCTATGAAGCTCCAGAGCTGCCGTTAATGATTCAAAGCGGTGAGCATCAGGTCCAGATGCAGATGGCTGTACATGAAGATAAGGAGCAACAGGATACACGTATAACGCTCGGTTTTCCGCTCATCACGATTGAATACTGACTTATAAGGTAAATTGATGATTCATCGGATAGCTTATCCATGGAGGATATGCTAAAATATCATCAAATCTTTAGTTCCATGTTTTTCGAAAATCAAGTATGATCTTGTATAAATATACACAATACTACATGCGGATTTCGGGGATTGTGGATTGCGGAATCTTGACATGGGAAGAATGAGGTACTACATGGCTGACATACCTGCTAAAGAATCTGTTGTGACGCAAGGCGCAGTTCTGTTTATTTTTGGCGCTACGGGCGATTTGGCTCGTCGCAAGCTTTTTCCTGCTATTTACAGCTTGTACCGCGAAGGCAAGCTTGCTGAGGATTTTGCCGTTATTGGCGTAGCAAGGCGTCCTCGCACAGAGGAAGAATTCCGTAATGACCTGTACGCTTCCATACAGGAGTTTAGTCGCTACAAAGCAGAAAATGATCAAGATTGGCAGGCATTTGCCGAGCATTTTGAATATAAATCGCTTGATATCAACAATGTCGAAGGGTTCCATGAGTTGAGACAGCAGACGGAGTCTATAGAAAGCAAGTTTAACATACCGGGAAATCGGTTGTTTTATTTGGCCTTGGCTCCTGAATTATTCGGAAGCGTGTCTAAGAGTTTGAAAGATGGCGGCATGATGGATGGAAAAGGGTGGAATCGTCTTGTCATTGAGAAGCCATTCGGTTATAACCTCGAATCTGCACAAGAATTGAACGTTGAAATACGAGAAGTATTTGCCGAAGAAGAAATTTATCGGATTGATCACTATCTTGGCAAGGAAATGGTACAAAATATTGAGGTGATCCGCTTCGCGAACGCCTTCTTTGAACCACTGTGGAATAATAAGCATATTGCCAATGTGCAAATTACGCTTAGTGAAACGGTAGGGGTGGAGGAACGCGGAGGTTACTACGATCATTCCGGCGCCTTGCGGGATATGGGACAGAACCATATGCTGCAAATGCTAACGATGATTGCGATGGAGCCACCTAGTCGTTTGTTGCCTGAGGATATCCGTGATGAAAAGGTGAAAGTGCTGCGTTCGCTGCGCCCTTTTGAAACGTCTGACGATGTGAAAACCAATGTGGTGCGTGGTCAATACATCGAAGGCAGTTATCGCGGTCAGCAGTTGCCGGGATATCGCCAAGAAGACAAGGTTGATCCACAGTCAAACACAGAGACTTATTTTGCTTCACGCGTGTTTGTTGATAATTTCCGTTGGGCTGGCGTACCATTCTATATTCGTACGGGCAAACGTCTCCCTGTAAAAACAACGGAGATTGTTGTGGAATTTAAGAGCATGCCAACGAACGTGTACCTCGGTCAAAAGCATAAGCTGGAACCGAACTTGCTCGTCATTCGGGTCAATCCAATGGAGGGCATTTACATTAAAATTAATGCCAAGAAACCTGGCTCGGAATCAGATATTGAGCCATTGGCTATGGATTTTTGCCAAAGCTGTATGGTGGGTATCAACTCACCGGAGGCTTATGAACGGTTGCTGATGGATGCCATTGAGGGTGATTCGACGTACTTCACGCGTTGGGATGAGGTTGCCACGGCATGGGGATTCGTCGATCGAATCGCCAAAGCATGGCAGCAGACCCCGGATACGCTGGAAACCTATGCTGCAGGCTCATGGGGACCGGAAGGTGCACACAAGCTATTGGAGCAGGATGGCTTCAAGTGGTGGCCGGTTAGCGGTCAGGATGAAGATAATGTCATCTGGCGAGTAGGCGGCGTTCAGTAATCCCGTTTTGTCCTGCATCCCCCTATGTCCTGTTTAGGACGTAAGGGGATGCTTTGCGTTCGGAGTGTGCTATAATAGCTTAGTCTCAGGTTTTCAGTTTGCAACTGATTATAGGTTAAAGGCAGGCTAAAACATGTAAATAGATCGTATTTATAATGAATATGGTAACGGGGTACGCCGAATAATGGGGCTAACGGCAATGAGCCGATGATTTTATGAAAACAGGCGTGCATCATGGCCTTTTTATGAATAGCTTGAGCAGGAATGCAATGGATTTGATCATGAAGGGATATGTGAAATGAGTAAAACAACAGATATACTTCAACAGGAAGTCGACAAACGGCGTACGTTTGCGATTATTTCTCACCCGGATGCGGGTAAAACGACACTGACGGAAAAGCTGCTGCTGTTCGGGGGCGCGATTCGTCTTGCTGGTTCAGTTAAAGCGCGTAAAGCAAGCAAACACGCCACGAGTGACTGGATGGAGATTGAAAAACAGCGGGGGATCTCTGTAACATCCTCAGTGATGCAATTTGATTATAATGGTCACCGCATCAACATTCTGGACACGCCAGGTCACCAGGATTTCAGTGAAGACACGTATCGTACATTAACAGCAGCAGATAGTGCAGTCATGCTGATTGACGTAGCGAAAGGTGTGGAAGCGCAAACGATTAAGCTGTTTCAAGTTTGTGCGAAGCGTGGAATTCCGATTTTCACCTTCATTAACAAACTGGATCGTGAGGGACGCAGTCCTTTTGATTTGATGGAGGAGTTGGAGCAGGTACTTGGCATCCGTTCGGTGCCTATGAATTGGCCGATTGGTACAGGACGCGAGCTGTGCGGTGTCTATGACCGTGTCAAAAATCAGGTCGAGCTGTTTCAGGGAGATGACCATTCCACGATTAAAGTACAAAAAGTGGAAGATTACAATGATCCGATCATTCGTGAGATGGCGGGCGAATATTTGCATGACCAATTATGCCAAGACTTGGAGTTGCTTGATGTCGCGGGTGACCCTTTTGACATGGAGAAAGTACAGCGCGGAGAATTAACACCGGTATTCTTCGGCAGTGCGATTAATAATTTTGGTGTACAAACATTTTTGGAAAACTTCCTTCAGCTTGCTCCTAAACCGGAGCCACGCCGTAGTACAGCTGGGGAAATTGAACCAACAAACGAAAAGTTTACTGGCTATGTATTTAAAATTCAAGCGAACATGAACCCGGCTCACCGTGACCGTATTGCATTTTTGCGTATTGTGTCTGGTAAGTTTCAACGCGGGATGAGTGTTAAGCATGTACGGATGGGCAAGGAGATAAAGCTGTCTCAGCCACAGCAGTTCCTGGCACAGGACCGTGATATTGTTGAGGAGGCTTTTCCTGGCGATATTATTGGATTGTTTGACCCGGGTATTTTCCGTATTGGTGATTCACTCAGCCAAGGTAGCGAGGTTGTGTTTGATGAATTGCCGACCTTCTCGCCTGAGATTTTTGCCAAGGTAACGGTGAAAAATGCCTTGAAGCACAAACAGTATCTGAAGGGTATTGACCAGTTGACCGAGGAAGGTATGATTCAGGTTTTCCGTACGGTAAGCTTTGACGATACGCTATTAGGTGTTGTCGGCCAACTGCAATTTGAAGTATTTGAGTACCGCATGAAGGGTGAGTATGGAGTTGATGTACAGCTTCAGCGTATGCCATTCCAATTTGCACGTTGGATTGTGGATGAGCAGATTGACCCGAGCAAGTTCCGTATTAACTCTACGCTGGTAAAGGATAAGAAGGGCAATTATGTCGCCTTGTTCGAAAACGAGTATGCCATGCGTACGGCTATGGAGAAAAACCCGACAGCTAAGTTTCTAGAAATGGCTCCGTAAGATTGAATAAGCAGAACAGTTTGATCTCAGTCATTTAGTGTATACAACGAATAGTCCACTCGATGTGAATGCGAGTGGACTATTTTCATTTTCGAATACGGGTAAAATAATGAGCACAATTAAATTGGAACAAAAAGTTAAATAGCTAGAGCTAGGTTAAAGGCACGGGTTTGATTTTATCGATTTGTTCATGTGCCAAATGGACGAAATCGTGCTGTTGATTTGGGCTCATATGCTTCCAAGCGATTTCAAGAATGACACCCAATCCAGGCAGAGCGGCTTCAGGTCCGTCCACTGACCCAATAATCATATCCGTAAGATCAGCTTCTGATTTGCCGTGTACTTTGTGAACAATTGCTTGTCGTAAATCCATTGTAATGGGCATGTGTACCTCCCGTATGTTGTAGTAGTGATCGAATGTATTATGGCTTGGGCTGTTGTCCAGTATACATGGAGAAGCATTTGGCATAAGTATGTCAAAATTTATGTTTGTAGCATGATATGCTATACTATGACGGACAGTATGGTGATCGGGAGGTAAAGAAGGAATGGCAAAAAAACAGTATGCGGTTATTGGCATGGGACGTTTTGGTTCCAGTGTTGCCAGTGCGCTGAGTGAGATGGGTTTTGATGTGCTGGCTATTGACTCGGACGAGCAGCGTACACAGGAAATGTCGAATATTGTGACGCATGCGGTGTCTGCCGACTCGACGGATGAGGAAGCGCTGCGAGCGCTGGGTATCCGTAATTTTGACGTAATCGTAGTTGCGATTGGCGAAGATATACAGGCCAGTATTCTGACGACATTGATTCTCAAGGACATGGGCGTACCAGCTCTTGTGGTCAAGGCACAAAATGAGCTGCATGGAAAAGTGTTGCAAAAGATAGGTGCAGATAAAGTCGTTTATCCTGAACGGGATATGGGGTTACGGGTAGCCCATCATTTGACATCCCCCAACATTTTGGATTATATCGAGCTGTCCAAGGACTACAGTATTTTGGAGATGAGAGCCGCCGATTCCATGATTGGAAAAAACCTGAAAGAGTTAGACATACGTGCACGCTTCGGCTGCAATGTGATGGCGATTCGCAGAAATCAGGAAATGAACATTTCACCTTATGCCGAGGATCGTCTGGAGCCGGGTGATGTACTGGTCATTGTGGGCCACAAGGATGACCTGACCAAGCTGGAGCTGGCATTTGCAGCCTAATGAGGGCTTGTGTTCAAGTGCAAGTGATACATCATTTATTTTTATTGAAACGGACAAAGAAACGGAAGGTTAAACGAATGGAAATCATTTCACCGAATAATGCGCGTGTAAAAGAGTGGGCGCAACTGCTGGAGAAAAAGCATCGCACACGGCAGCATAAATATATTGTCGAGGGTATTCATCTGGTGCAGGAAGCGCTGCGTTCGGACGCGGCTGTCGAAACCGTCGCCTATGATTTGGACAAGGGCATTCCCGCCGAGCTGAATGGCCTGGATCCAGCCGACCAGCCGGTGGAATGGGTTCCCGTGTCAGCGGCGGTCATTGCAAAATGCACCGATACGAAGACGCCGCAGTCGGTTTTTGCCATCGTGCGTAAGGAGGAGCGCAGCGCATTCCCGGCATTGCTGGAGCAGCCGGATGCACTGGTAATGGTGCTGGACGGGGTGCAGGACCCCGGCAATGTAGGCACCATCATCCGCAGCGCGGACGCTGCTGGAGCCGCAGGCGTAATATTGGGTCATGGCTGCGCCGACCTGTACAATCCCAAAACGATTCGCTCCACGATGGGATCGTTGTTTCACCTGCCGGTGATTGAAGGCAGTCTGGAGGAGCTTTTGCCGCAGGCCAAAAGTAAAGGTGCCCGCTTGCTCAGCACCTCGTTGGATGCGAGCTTGTCATGCTATACCATAGATTTGCGTGTTTCCACTTGGCTTGTGATCGGAAACGAAGGCCAAGGTATTTCTGATGCTACCGCGCGCATGGTGGATGAGTCGATATTCATTCCGATGCAGGGGCAAGCGGAATCACTGAACGCGGCGATGGCTTCTACGGTGCTGTTATTTGAGGCCATGAGACAACGAAACTAAGAGAGTGAACACGGGGCTGTGGTTTATAACATCAATTGAGACTAATTATATTATTAAATGAGACTGTTTATACCATCTAAATGAGACAGTCAATGTCCCCGAAAACCCAAGTAGAAGTGGCTTGGTGTTCTTTTTTTGTAAGAACGACTGAAGGTAATTCAAAGTAGGCTGTTACATCTAACATAATATTCATGCTGCGGACTTTCGTCCTGGGTCCGGCATTCGCTGAGTCGTGAATATAGGAACGTTATCCGAAAGAACCCTAAATCGATTAAGAGATGAGGAGCATTTGATGACCTATAAATCAATTTTAATAGATCAATTAACTGCATGTTATAACGATAAGAGTTGGTTCATTCCTCTTGCGGATATACTGGATGATCTAACAGCAACGGAAGCAGTTACTGAGAATGACAATAAACAAACCATATGGTCCATAGTGAATCATCTTATTTATTGGAATGAAACATGGCTTGAGCGTTTTAAGGCAGGAGAATTTATATTAAATAATGCTATTAACAATGATGAGACATTTTCTTTGACTCAAGATCAATTGAATGATTTAGGCTGGAAGGAAACATTAAATAGACTTGAGAATGTATTTAGCAATTGGAGAGTTATTTTAGAAGAAACAGATGAATCAAAGCTCACAAAACAACTTCCAGAATATTTTAATGCTCCTTGGTGGGGAGTTGTTTCTAATTTAAGTATTCATAATGCATATCATATCGGACAAATCATGTTGTTAAAGAAACAAATTCGAGTTAAATAATGTTTTTAGGTTGTTCCCAGATGAGGGGGCAGCATATGCAGAGCTGGTCGTCCGGCCAGGAAGTGATTTGGCTTGGTAAATCAAGCTCAAAAAAAAGGCACGTTTTCAGTTTTGAAAATGTGCCTTTTTTGCCATTAATTTAAAGTCGAAATGGCAAACGTAACAATGAGTGTCATCTGCTTAATTTGCGCCCTTCTTTGTCAAGAAACAACAGTTCGTAGTATTTTTTGGGTCGCCCTTTACTGTTGTCTCGTTTTTCAAATACCGTTTGTACGTATTTACTTTCTTCAATTTTGTTAAGGATACGGTTTGCACCTCTGACGGTCATGGACAGGCACCCAGCAACATCCTCAGAGGATAATTTATTTGTTCTCATGATTTCTGCATAAGACATGATTTTTTGCAAGTTGATGTTGTTTATTCCGATAGTTTTGGCTAACGCGATGATTTCCGGGTCCCCCTGTTCAGAGAACTGTATGACATTCATGCTCCGCATTGGGCCGATAACCTTCTGATCCTCGTTTATAAAAAAGCTGCAGCTGCCCGTAAAGGCTTCCGCCTGTCTGTGAGCTTTGGTGGCGTTAATGTTAGCTTGAAAATATTCATGTCCCGAGCCCCACCCGATCTTCACCTTGTCGCTTATGCGCTCTTCCAGATACTCCAGTAGGGTGCAGTTATGCGCGTTAGTGGTGATTTTCATGAAATTTCCGTAGGTGGTGTATAGTCTGACAAAGCCTTCCGAAATTTGGGCCGTGTCTGCCAGATTCACGCTGCGCAGAAACCTGCCGACAAGGACCTTTAGCTCATGAAGCTGCTCTTCAGATAGCGGATCCGCCGTTCTGGTCGATAAGCATGCGACAACTGCCCTCTGACTCTTAAGCTTGAGGATAGTAATCTCGTTGATGATCTCTCTTATGGTCTCTTTAACGTTTTCCAAAGTGGGCCGGATTAAGATATATCTGACTCCGTGCTTTTTGAGTTCTGGAACAAAGTGGCCGAACGCGGTGATGGACAAGTCTATTTTCTTGTCTTCCCATAGAGTGATATGGTTCTCCAGCATTGTCTCCACCCGTTCGAGCAGATCACCGCTGTCAATGGGCTTTCCCTCATGAGTCAGGTATTGCTGGAATTCGCTGAAAGACTTGATTATATACGCATAATCCACATAGATCCGGGATATATCAAGCCCAGGTTCTGTAACCAGCAGCCGGAAAAGTTCCCTGTAAAGCAGGTTTTCATCATCCTGCAAAATGTGAACAGGTACTTTTTCATCCAGGCATTCCTTATCGATTGACTCGTAAAGCATCCTGCCACTGATCACAAATCCATCCACCGAATCTAAGTTTTTGAGATAGATGTCTGTTGTTTCCCGGAAGTTACTGATTGTAAGAAACCTGAACTGACATAAGGGCCGCATTTCTTCTTCAATGGCGCGGAAATAGTCCATATGGGTCTCAGGCGTGATAATACCCAGCTTGATTTTCATGATAGATTCCTTTCATAAACAGTTCAATCAAAAGAGTTATATCACAATAAATGTGATATTTCAATGTTCCGGCAGCCTCTAAAATAATGTTCTTAAAATGTCTTATTTTCTCTTGACAGCGAATGGATTTAAAAGTACGATAAAAGCGTTCTCAAAAAGTCTTAAAATATGAAGGGGGGAATGTTTACTCTGTTCTTACGTTCATTCAATTTGTGCTTTGGGAGATGTTTATTGTGATTGAAGAAGCTGGAGGTTTTTTGAGTATGGCCCATCAGCTGCAGGACAAATTGGTCAAGCACAGGCATCATCTTCATGCGGTTCCGGAACTTGATTTAAGTTTGCCGAGGACAACTGCCTACGTAAAAGAGGTGTTGGAGTCGATGGGGCTTGAGCCTACTCCCGTAGGAGAGTCAGGTCTAATGGTTACGATAGGCGGACAACATGCCGGGAAGGTGATCCTTATCCGTGCGGATATGGATGGGCTGCCCATTCAAGAAGAAACGGAGCTTTCTTTTGCGTCGTTGAACGGAAACATGCATGCATGCGGTCATGACTTGCATACTTCCATGCTGCTCGGAGCTGCGGAGATCCTGAAGGCCAACGAAGAGCAGCTTCGCGGGACGGTTAAGCTTATGTTTCAGCCGGGTGAAGAGACTCTGCACGGGGCAAAGATGATGCTTGAGAATGGGATTCTTGATAATCCTAAGGTGGATGCAGCCATGATGCTTCATGTGTTGACCGGAATGCCAATTCCTATCGGGCAATTTGTAGTGCCTGAGGCCGGTGGAGCTATCTCAGCTTCCTCTGATTGGTTCGAAATCATCATCCGCGGAAGGGGTGCACATGGAGCAATGCCGAGTGCCGCGGTCGATCCGTTAAATGTGGCTGCTCATCTTCATCTGGCGCTGCAGGGTATTCTCAGCCGTGAAATTCCGCCAGTTGAGAGTGTCGTCCTTACCATTGGCGTGATGGAAGGCGGAAGTACAAACAACGTGATTCCCGATACGGCCAGAATGAAAGGAAGCGTACGCACATTTAACGCCGCATTGCGGGACAAAATGGAAACCCGTATCCACGACATTTCTGCAGGTATCGGAGAAACTTTTCAGGCAAAGGTGGATGTGATCTATACCAGGGGATGTCCTGAGGCGAAAACGGACAGCGGGCTTAACCGTCAAATGAGAACTACGATTGCAAACACTTTTGGCGCCAGTTCCTTAATCGGTATAACCCAATTGATACCCGGCGGGAAATTAATGGGATCGGAAGACTTCGCATTTATCTCACAAGCGGTGCCAAGTACCTCAGTATTTCTTAACGCAGGCAATACCGAGGAAGGCTATGGTTACCCTGTGCACCATCCAAAGACGATGTTCTCGGATGAGGTGCTGTACAAAGGGGCTGCGGCTTACGCTGCTTTCGCCAGAGATTGGCTTGAAAGTAATAGATAATATCTCAACAAAACCAGGAGGAATTGAAATGACAGAGAGACGTATGATTGGACCAACCAAATTTGAAGAGTACTCGGAGAAATACAAGGAATTTCTATTAATGACCCGCCGTGACGGAATCATCGAAGTACGGTTGCATACCGACGGAGGGCCGTACAAGCATTCTTGGGAAGCCCATACGGCATGGTCCCATGCATGGTCAGATATTGGCCGCGACCCTGAGAACGAGGTAATGATTATTTCAGGAACAGGGGATAAATGGGTAATAGGGGACCCTGAGGTCTGGAATACAAAATTTATGGACTGGCCGAAGCAAAAGAAGCTCGAACAGTATCATGAATCGCTGAGACTGCTTGAAAATTTGATATTCTGCATTGACATCCCCACCATCGGGGCGATCAACGGGCCGGGAACGCACTGTGAACTCGCAACTCTCTGCGATATTACCATTTGTACTGAAGACGCGGACTTTTTTGATCCTCATTATCTGGGAGGCACACCTCCCGGAGATGGAATGCTGCTCACACTGCAGAACATGATCGGTTTCAAGAAAGCAGCATATTACGCATACACCGGCAAGAATATCAATGGTCAAACCGCCTTGGACCTGGGCATCGTTAGTGAAGTCCTGCCCCGGGAAAAGCTTCTTCCTCGCGCATGGGAGCTTGCGGAGATGATCATGCAGGCACCGCGTTCAACGAGACATCTGTCCCACTCCATTATATCCCGTCCATGGAAACAAGCCCTGGTCAGTGATCAAGGGTTCCAGCTTGCCCACCAAATGTACGACATGGCCATTGATGAAGAAGGAGCTCTGGAGCGGCTGAAAAAAATGCAAGGACGTCTAATGGGCAAAGAAGTTCATTAGAGCTATGGCGGGACCTACACGATTCGTAGAATACTCGGAGAAGTACAAGGACTTGTTCTTCATGACAGAAATTGATCAATACCGCGAAGCTAAAAA
This sequence comes from Paenibacillus sp. EKM206P, assembly GCF_011066155.1. NCBI lineage: Bacteria > Bacillati > Bacillota > Bacilli > Caryophanales > Paenibacillaceae > Paenibacillus > Paenibacillus sp. EKM206P. The sequence goes on from NZ_JAAMNQ010000006.1 coordinate 25,642, forward strand.
TATATCTACCGGATACATTTACACTGTGCTCTATAAGAAAATAAAAGGCATGAATTATTAAAAGATAAGAAAGATTATTGTCTGAATTGAATCCGTATCGTTAAATTACTTTAGATATTCTGAGGACGTTTTTAATTCAAGCTATATGTGGTTAATAACTGCCATAAGACACTTTGAAACAACAATTAAAAATAACACTAACGAGACGACGCTGCAGAAAATATGTAGTGTCGCTTTTTTAGAGGTTACATGTGAAAATCTCTATTCTTAATTTTATTTATGAAAAGATAAAAACTAGATCAGCTAATTAATTTGTTACCCGAAAGGAGAAGGGGATATATTCCTACAGAGGAAAACCGCATTTTCAGCACGGTGTTTCTTGTCGAGCAACCGTATCTGATAACGGACTGTGGGCCAGAAGTCAAACTTAGCATTGCATTATAGCCGAGTGATTTACGCTTTGGAGGTTGGTAATATTGATTACCAGGAAGGGAGGTTTTCTACATGGAATCTTTAATGTGGAATAATAAAAACTGGCTACATGAAGACCAAGAATTCTCACCAAAACGGAGAGTAGATAATAAAATCAGCTGGCAAAGGCCTCACATCATCGGAAGTTTTCACAGTAGAAAGATGAAGCGTACTGTCGAGTACCACTCATTGAATGAGTGTTTATTTTATTATTTTCTAGAGGTGGATGTTTCAACATTATATTACTATGTTCAACCCGTTGAAGTCCCCATCCCATATAAAACAAAAAAATTAGAGAAAAAAATTTTGGTTACATGTGCCTGATGTTCTGGTATTTCGAAATGGTTATCCTCCTTTGTTATATCAGATAAAAGAGGCACCAGATGTGGTTCATAACATTAAATGAGACTAATTATATTGTCAAATGAGATAGGAACATCTACGCCTGCACCTGGTTTTTCTTCCGCCCTATAGTCCCAACCTAAATCCAGTAGAGGGGCTATGGCTGTGGCTTAAATCCAATGTGGCGAATAACGTGTTTTTTTAGAGGTTTTATAAGATTAAGCTTCATGTCGGCCAGTTTATGAAACGGATTAACAACTGGAAACAATTCGAGTTTTGAATATTTTGGAATATACTCTTTAAAATGTCATTTCATTTGAACATCCAAATAGAAAGGTATTTGATTATGATATTCATTAACAAACTCCTCAAAGCCTTTCGGCTTGGACAAGTCGAGCTATATTACTCCTAAATAATGATAAAATTATTATCCTTTTCCTCAATCTATTTTCCACTAAAGTAGTACAGAAAGTTGAATTTGAAGTAGCTGATTTACAAGAACAAAAATATCATTCCATATATCTGTCTTCTGCAATATGGTCATTTAACAGTAAAGGACAGCATTGGAGGTTCAAGATAATCAAAAAAATTATACCTCTTGGCTCTATGCAAAGGGATTTTCTAAATTTCTTGCAACAAAATATTTTAAATTAGCGACTGAGTAGATCACCGATCTTCGAAAACATGTGCCCTTCCAGACGAAGACGAACAGCCAGGTATCTTTCGTAAAGTCGTTTATCTGAGGTCTCTTTCATGGTTCTTTTCATTACCCAATAGGCGATTGAAATAATGTTGTTGGTTTGTTAATTGCGTGTTATTATATCAAATGAATTTGACAGGTTCCCAAATCTTTGTTAGAGTTTCAATCAAATACGTATAACCTTTTCATGGGATGTTACCGATAGGGCATAACCTGAATTGGCTTGTTTACACTGTAAGTGTACACAGGCTGGTTTGGGTTTTTTTATTGTCTGTCACCCTTCGCTACCCCTTTTATCACACATTTGGAAGGAGAATGTTTATGTCCAGTTATATTTTCCCTAAAGACTTTTTATGGGGCGGTGCTCTTGCTGCCAATCAGGCCGAGGGCGCTTATTTGGAAGACGGTAAAGGATTGAGTCTGGTAGATCTGCTGCCTACCGGAGAGAAGAGAAGAAGCATAATGAAAGGGAATGTTCCCTCGCTGACTCCACTTGAAAGCGAATTCTATCCTTCCCACGAAGCCATTGATTTCTATCATCACTATCGCGAGGATATTGCGCTATTTGCAGAAATGGGCTTCAAGGCGCTGCGTGTTTCCATTGCCTGGGCTCGTATTTTTCCAACGGGAGAAGACGCTACTCCCAATGAAGCAGGTTTGCAATTCTACGATGATTTGTTCGACGAGTTGCATAAACACGGCATTCAGCCAGTCGTTACCCTCGCTCATTTTGACGTGCCGGTGGATCTGGTCGAGAAATATGGAAGCTGGCGGAGCCGGAAGCTGGTAGGCCTGTTTGAAACCTATGCCAAAACAGTATTCACCCGCTATAAGGATAAAGTGAAGTACTGGATGACATTCAACGAGATTAACATGCTTCTCCACTTGCCATTTCTTGGCGCCGGTCTTGTTTTTCAAGAAGGTGAAAACGTTAAACAAATTCAGTACCAGGCTGCACATCATCAGCTTGTTGCAAGCGCGTTGGCTGTAAAAGCGTGTCACGAAATTATCCCGGATGCCAAGATTGGCTGTATGCTTGCTGCCGGCAGCTTCTATCCGTATACGTGTAATCCCGAAGATGTGTATCAGGGCATGGAAAAAGACCGCGAGTCCTACTTCTTCATTGATGTACAGTCACGCGGTGAATATCCTGGTTATGCGAAGCGCTTCTTCAAGGATCATGGATTAAACATCGAGATGGAATCAGGCGACGCAGCCATTCTGAAAAATCATACCGTTGACTATATCGGATTCAGCTATTATTCAAGCCGGACGACCAGCACAGACCCGGAAATCGTCAAGAACATGACCAGTGGTAATGTATTTGGCTCCGTGGCCAATCCATATCTGGACAAGTCCGAATGGGGTTGGACAATCGATCCAAAAGGATTCCGCATCACAGCCAACCAACTGCATGACCGTTACCAAAAGCCACTGTTCGTAGTAGAAAACGGTTTTGGTGCCAATGATGTGGTTTCGCCTGAAGGAGAAGTTAACGACGATTACCGGATCGACTATCTCAAGCGGCATATTGCCGAAATGGGTGAGGCTCTGCAAGACGGAGTGGAAATTATCGGTTACACAAGTTGGGGACCTATTGACATTGTCAGCGCTTCCTCAGGAGAGATGAAAAAACGCTACGGTTATATTTATGTGGACCGTGATAACGAAGGCAACGGTTCGTTGAAACGGATTAAAAAGAAAAGCTTCCACTGGTACAAAAACGTAATTCATTCCGACGGTGAAAATCTGGGCGAATAATCGTACCACAAGTAAATAGGATCGGACGTCCCGGGCCCACGGGGATTTCCGATCTTCGTTTCTTCATTGAAAGCGTTGACAATCGTTCCTCTTCAAGCTATACTTGACGCAATTCCATCATTTTTAGGATTGTTACTGCGTAGCAGGCAAAACCTAAGCCACAAATAAGAAGATGTTACAGTCTTGTTTATTTGGCGTGCTTCGGTTTTTTTCTGTTTACAATAAAGAGGATGGAGCAAGTGTGGCTCTTGCTGGCATATGGAACGGGGGATCAAGATGAACATAGCAAAGGTCATCAACAACAATGTAATCAGCGTCTACCAGACGGACGGTACCGAACTTGTGGTGATGGGTCGGGGGATTGCTTTTAAGAAAAAGCCTGGAGACAAAGTAGACGAAACCAGAATTCAGAAGGTGTTTGCTCTGAAAAACAAGCAGACATCCGATAATTTCAAAATGCTGCTGCGTGAGGTACCGCTTGATTTGATTGTGATTGTGGAGGAAGTCATTAATGACGCCAAGCATAATCTGAACAGAAAGCTGAACGAAAATATTTATGTTTCACTGACCGATCATATCAATTTCGCTGTTGAAAGATACCGGGAAGGATTGGAAATCAAAAACGCGTTATTGTGGGAAGTCAAGCAGCTGTACAAAGAAGAATTCGCGATGGGTCTGAAAACGTTGGAGCAAATCAAACAAAGGCTCGGTATTGAACTGCCTGTGGACGAAGCGGCTTATATTGCGATTCACATCGTGAATGCTGAAATGAACGAGGAAGTCATTACGACCATGAGTATCACGAAGTTTATCCAGCAAATTATTAATATCGCAAAATATCATTTTAAGGTGGAGTTCGACGAGGACTCTCTGAGCTATTTCCGTTTTATTACGCATCTGAAATTTTTCGCCCAGCGCGTATTTAAGGGAAATCACTACGAAAATAACTATGATCATTTGTATGACATGATTAAGGAAAAGCATAAGGAAGCGGCTGCTTGTACAGAGAAAATCGGAGCTTTTGTGCAAAAAGAATACAACCACGAATTAACGAACGAAGAAAAGCTGTATCTGACCGTGCATATTGAACGAGTGGTGAATAGATAAGTCGTACTTTTCCGACGAAAAAAATCAAAATTATACGTTAAAAAGTTTTTATTGACAAATATGGTAGATTGATTATATTATGAGAGTAACAGGAATTTAATAAGTTTTAACTGGGATTGTTACTGGTTATGCAGGCAAAACCTAAGTCATGAAAAATTGCGGGACTAAAGTGCCCACCATTTTTCAAGGCTTAGGTTTTTTGTGTGCCTAAATATGTAAAAAGCCCCTTAGAACATGGAGGTGTCTATCATGAGTTATGAAAAACTGGCCAAAGAAATTGTACACCTGGTAGGTGGCGAAAAAAATGTAGTATCGCTCGTTCACTGCGCCACACGCCTGCGTTTTGTGCTAAAAGATGAGGCAAAAGCAGACAAGGAAAAGTTGGAAAAAACCGACGGAATTATCACTGTGAAGCAGAGCGGTGGTCAGTTCCAGGTTGTAGTCGGCAACAAAGTACCAGAGGTATATAATGCAATCGGCAATGTATCCAATATCTTGAATGAAACTGGAAAAGAAGATCATTCAGCTAAAGGCAAGAAAGGATTTGGCGCCGTAATCGACGTAATTTCCAGTATTTTTGCACCGTTGCTTGGAGTTATGGCGGGGTCCGGTATTTTGAAAGGTCTGCTGCTGATTGCGAGTAACCTTGGCTGGTTGCTACCGAAAGACACTACCTATATGATTTTGTATGCTGCGGCCGACAGCTTGTTTTATTTCCTCCCTCTCTTGTTAGCGGTTACAACGGCACGGAAATTCGGAGGTAATATCTTCGTTGCCCTGACCATTGCCGGAGGGTTGCTTTACCCGACCATTGTCACGCTAAAAACGGAAGCTACACCTACGGACTTTTTCGGTATTCCTATTGTTATGATGAGTTATTCATCTACCGTTATTCCGATCATTTTAGCCGTCATCGTCATGAGTAAGCTGGAAAAATGGTGCAATCGAGTGATCCATGAGAGCGTCAAAAACTTTATTACACCTTTGATTCTACTTGTAATTATGCTTCCTCTAACCCTGATCGTGTTTGGTCCAGTCGGGGTGTATGTGGGCAACGGGATCGCTACTGCACTCGTTGCTGCATTTAGCTTTAGTCCATTGCTGGCTGGAGCAATCCTTGGTGCTTGCTGGCAGTTGCTCGTTATTTTCGGTGTTCACTGGGGCCTTGTACCTGTATTCATTAATAATATTGCTGTTAATGGCAGAGACGGGATCAAGCCTTCCGCTGCGGCTTCCATCTTTGCTCAAACCGGCGCTTCGTTCGGTGTTATGCTGAAAACCAAAAATAAGAAGCTGAAAACGCTGGCGGGTTCCGCTACACTTACCGCTTTGTTCGGCATCACGGAGCCAGCAGTTTATGGGGTTACGCTGCCGTTGAAACGTCCGTTTATTGCAGGTATTATCGGTGGTGCTGTCGGTGGTGCCATTATCGGTCAAGCGGGAACGCAAGCATTTGCCTCCGGCGCACCTGGATTGCTGACCTTGCCGATCTTTTACGGCCCTGGTGGACAAGGATTCCCGGGATTGATTTTAGGGATTACCGTTTCATTCCTGGTGTCGGCCATCTTGACTTATATTTTAGGTTTTGAAGATCCAGTTGAAGAAGAGGAAACTACTAACAATTCGGTTAAAGAATCGACCTCTACAGTTGTTGTTTCTAATGAAGAGGTACTTAGCCCAATTGAAGGAACTGTGGTCGCTTTGTCGGAGGTTCCCGATCCTGCATTTGCTTCGGAAGCTATGGGTAAAGGGATCGCCATCCAACCGACAACGGGCAGAGTCGTAGCCCCGTTCGATGGAACCATCACCGTGGCGTTCAAGAAAAAACATGCGCTTGCAGTTGTTTCGCATCATGGCGCAGAAGTTCTGATTCACGTCGGAGTAGATACGGTCAAGCTGGACGGTAAACATTTTACGTCCCATATCAAAGAAGGCGATCAGGTGAAAGCTGGGGACCTACTGCTTGAGTTTGATGTTGAGCAAATCAGGGCAGAGGGTTATCCTACGATTACGCCAGTTATCATTACGAATTCTTCCGAATATACTGAAGTCCTTCCAATCACTCAAGGAGAGGTAACGGAGCAGGCCCCGCTGTTGAAACTGTCTAGCGCTCTGAATGAGAAAGAAAGCATTGCCTAAATGTCTTAAGGACAAGGCTCTGATGATCCATATTCCCGGATCATCAGAGCTTTTTTGTCGTCCTTTCAGGTAGCAGATAAGTCGATTTGTAATTGACAATATGTCAATTAAATTAGCTTGTACGGTTGTAAAAACTATTCTATAATTTCTTGTAAATATGAAAAATTTTCTGAAAACATTAACTGAATATGAATTGATGGATCAGGGGGAAATGCAAGGAATGTTAGAGAAGTGGGCAGAGGCAGTAAATGGCGTCATTTGGAGCAATCCTGTGGTATATGTCTGTTTGAGCGTGGGGCTATTATTTTCAATTATGACTCGATTTCTGCAAATCAGACATTTCAAAGAGATGATTCGCCTTGTCTTTAAAGGGAAAAGTTCTGAGGCAGGTGTATCCTCATTTCAGGCCTTTACGATGGCGTTATCAGGACGTGTAGGAACGGGGAATATTGCGGGGATTGCACTGGCAGTCGGTATGGGAGGACCCGGGGCAATATTTTGGATGTGGGTCATGGCTTTTATCGGATCGGCCACTGCGTTTGTTGAATCTACACTGGCTCAGATCTATAAGGTAAAGCGTGATGGTCAGTATCGAGGCGGCCCGGCCTTTTATATTGAAAAAGGGACAGGCTTAAAATGGTTTGCGGTTATTTTCGCAGTTGTAGCGTTGGTCGCTATGTGTTTACTGTTGCCGGGAACTCAATCGAATTCGATTGCGGTAGCTTTTCATAGTTCGTTTGGTATGGATATGAAGGTTTCCGGGATAGTAGTTGTGGTGTTGCTGGCGCTTATCATATTTGGTGGTGTAAAAAGAATTGCCAATGTGGCACAGGTAGTCATACCCTTTATGGCACTTGGCTACATCCTTGTCTCTTTCTATATTATGATGACGAACATTACTGCGCTTCCCGATGTATTTGCCCTTATTTTTCGCAGTGCCTTCGGTATCGATTCAGTGTTCGGTGGTATAGCAGGGACAGCCATTGCCTGGGGGGTAAAACGAGGCATTTATTCGAATGAAGCAGGACAAGGCTCTGGTGCCCATCCAGCCGCCGCCGCAGAAGTGTCTCATCCGGCAAAGCAAGGACTGGTTCAAGCATTTTCTGTATATGTAGATACCTTTTTAGTCTGTACGTCTACGGCTTTCATGGTCTTGTTTACAGGGATGTACAATGTGAAGGGACCAGGTGGGGGCTATATTGTGCAGCATCTTCCGGGTGTTGAAGAAGGAACTCAATATACACAATCTGCCATCGAATCGGTATTTCCGGGTTTTGGGTCGAGTCTTTTGTCCATTACATTGTTCTTTTTCGCCTTTACCACCATTATCGCATATTATTATATCGCTGAAACGAATATGGCCTACCTGATTGCCGATCGTAAAGCCAAATGGCCTATGTTCCTGTTAAAGCTGGTTATTCTGGGTTCGACATTCTATGGAACGGTTGTCAAGGAATCTGCGTTGGCGTGGACACTGGGGGATGTGGGGGTCGGTATTATGATGTGGGTGAATCTGATTGCTATGATCCTCCTGGCCAAGCCTGCGCTTCTGGTGCTTAAGGATTACGAACGGCAACGGAGGCAAGGGATAGACCCGGTATTTGATCCGAAGAAGGCAGGGATTTCAAATGCCGATTACTGGTCAAAGGAATATCAGCCTCCTTCAGATGAGTTGACGATCACCGCTAAACCAAGCAAGCTTCAAGCCTAATAAGATAGAGAAGTAAGATCAAAGGTGGCTCCGCGGGGAGTCATCTTTTTTTCGTTATCTTGCCTTTACATTCCAAGAAGGGTACATATGTTCACTATTTAGTTTATAATTTAGACAGAGGGATTTTGAATAATCCTGCCATAGATATGTGGGAGGTCACATTTGCATCAGAGAGGTGATTTGAATGAGTACATCCGATTTATCCATAACTGACGACAAGTGGAGAGCTATCGTAGAAAACGACAAGTCTTATGACGGGATATTTTTGTACGCCGTGAAGACAACGGGAATATTTTGTCGCCCCTCCTGCAAATCCCGACCTCCCAAAAGAGAGAACATCCGTATATTTAAAACAGCGGAACAGGCATTGGCTGAGCATTTCCGTCCATGCAAAAGGTGTAAACCGACAGGACAACGATTGCCTGATCATGAATGGATCGCACGGGTTACAGAATACGTGAATTCTAACTATATGAAGGACTTAACATTGCACATCCTAGCTGAGATAAGTCATGGAAGTCCGTATCATTTACATCGTACCTTCAAGCGGGTCATGCATCTAACCCCGATGGAATATATACAGCAGACCAGGTTGGAACAAGCGAAGGAGCTGCTCATCTGCTCAGATATATCTGTTGCGGAAGTGGGGGAGAACGTAGGTCTGTCCAATGCACCTTACTTTATTACGTTATTTAAAAAGAATACAGGCTACACCCCATTGCAATATCGCCAACTCAAATCGAAAGCAACATAAAATGGAGGTACACAGCATGGCACATCAAATAAATAAAACGATCTATTGGTCATTGTTGACACATGAGGATTGGAATTTATATATTGCAGCTACATCGGAAGGATTATGTTATGTGGGCTCGCCCAATCATCCTGTAGAGGAATTGTTTTCATGGGCAGGAAGTCGATTTCCCGGTAGCCCTTTAGTTGAAGAGGATGCCGCTTTACAGCCCTATGCCAAGGAGCTGATTGAATATTTCCAAGGGGAGCGCACCCAATTTACATTGCCCTTTGACTTTCAGGGGACTGCATTCCAGCTGGCGGTTTGGAATGCGTTGTGTGATATTCCGTATGGGGAAACACTATCCTATTCAGATATTGCCAACGCTATTCAAAAACCAGCCTCTGTTCGTGCGGTGGGGGCCGCCATCGGTGCTAATCCGATTTTGGTTACGGTCCCTTGTCATCGGGTCATTGGTAAAAATGGAGCTATGACCGGATATCGTGGTGGTTTGGACATGAAGGTTAAGCTTTTGCAGCTCGAAAAGGAAAGAGTGGCGTTGGTTCAGTATGAAAAATGAGTATTACAAATCCCCAAAGACACTTCTGAATAAAGGGACCGGCTTCTTGTCAGGGTATACACACTCGTTGAACCCGTATACAGGTTGTACCTTTGGTTGCTCGTATTGCTATGTACGCCAATTGCCAGTCTCCACATTTCGGAAGGAAGCGTGGGGGACATGGGTTGATATTAAAAATCAGGCGGCAGATATTCTTCGCAAGGAACTTCGTAGAGCCAAATCCAAAGGTAAAGTCACGATTTTCATGTCGTCAAGCACAGATCCTTATCAGCCTGCTGAGTACAAGGAAGAGGTGACCCGGTCTCTGCTGGAGGTGATGGTGGATGAGCCACCAGATTTTCTCTTTTTACAGACGCGCAGTCCACTGGTACGGCGGGATACCGATTTACTGCTCCGATTGGGGGATCGTGTTCGTGTAAGTATGACTGTAGAAACAGATCGAGAAGATATACGCAAACATTTTACCCCGGAAGCTCCTCCCATCCAGGCTCGTCTCCAAACGCTGCATCTCTTAAAGGAGGCAGGTGTACCGACGCAAGCTACGATTGCTCCGATGCTTCCAAGCAGTGAACATTTTGCAGACAAGCTCGTGCCTCTGGTCAACCGTGTCTGTATTGATGATTATTTTATGGGAGATGGCAGTGGGGGGAGACGAACGCGTAGCTTAAAAATAGGTGCGCTGTACGAGTCATTGGGGCTGGAAGAATGGTATCATCCTGCTGCCTATAAGACGGTTTATGAACGTTTTCTCCATGTTTTCCCGAAAGAACAGCTCTACGTGAGCAAAGAAGGATTCGAACCTTGATGGAACAGAAGTCTATGCCATTGAACCAAGAGTGAACCATATAAGGGGGCAGCGGGAGAACGAATGCAAACCGTAATGACCAAAAACTTTGATTATGGGGACAAGGAAATCAATTATCTAAAAAACGTAGACACCGTACTTGGTGCAGCGATGACGCAAATGGGCAAGGTAGAACGGGTAATCATTCCCGAACTGTTTGCGGCGCTCGTTCATGCGATTGTGGGACAGCTTATATCGGCCAAGGCGGTTCAGACCATATGGGCAAGGATGCAAGAGAGGTTAGGCATGATCACTCCACAAAATATAGCCGTTCAGACGGCTTTAGATATTCAAAGCTGTGGCATCACCATGAAAAAGGCCACATGTATCCTTAATATAGCCCAAACGATCGAGCAGGGCTTATTGGACTTACAGGAATTATATGAGCTTTCCGATGCACAGGTGATCCAGAAATTGTCCTCGCTGCAAGGGATAGGTCCTTGGACGGCTGAAATGATGCTGATTAATTGCATGGAGCGTCCCGACGTCGTCAGTTGGGGCGATATGGCTATTCGACGGGGAATGATGAAGCTGTACAATCTGGAAACACTGACCAAGCAGCAATTTGAGGAGTACCGCCGAGTTTATTCGCCCTATGGTTCGGTAGCCTCTATTTATTTGTGGAGCATTTCATTTCGTTAAGAATCAGGGAGTGGAAACGATGGAGAAAACAATCAGAGAACAAATACTGTCATACGTGGATGCGGATTTTCAGAAATTCACGGCTGCATTGCTTCCGACGATTAATAATGTGCTGGGTGTACGGCTGCCAGTGCTGCGTAAGCTGGCTCAAGATATTGCCAAAGGGGATTGGCGTCTCTACCTAGATACCGCTGAAAGTGAACACTTCGAAGAAGTCATGCTGCAAGGTATGGTGATTGGTTCTGTAAAAACGGATATAGAGGAAGTTTTGAGTTATACCGCCAAGTTTGTTCCGAAAATTGATAATTGGTCCGTATGTGACAGTTTCTGTGCCGGATTGAAAATCACCAAACAGCATAAAGAAAGAGTATGGGAGTTTATTCAACCCTACCTGCTCTCCAAGAAAGAATATGGAATTCGGTTTGGTGTGGTTATGCTTCTGAATTTTTATATTGAGGAACAGTATATGAACCGGGTGCTTACTTTGCTAGATCAGACTCATCGTGAGGATTATTATGTACAAATGGCGGTAGCATGGGCGATATCGATCTGTTATATCAAACTGCCTGAGGCAACGATGGCGTATTTAAATCATAATACATTAGATGATTTTACTTTCAATAAAGCTCTGCAAAAAATTACAGAATCATATCGGGTGGATCAGGCCACAAAAACGACCATTCGTAGTATGAAGCGAAAAAGAAAATAGGATGGGGCTCAGCAGCCAGGTACGCACTTTGCCTTTTTTGGAATTTAATAATAAAATGGAAGTAACTTTCGAAAAGGAGATGACGTGAATTGGCAGAGCAAGTGCGTCTTGGTAAAACAGATTTATATGTAAAACCAATCGGTTTGGGTGCAAATAAGGTGGGAGGACATAATCTCTTTTCCGATTTGAACAATGAAACGGGCAAAGAAGTCGTTCGCACAGCTTTGGACAATGGCATCAACTTTCTGGATACGGCTTTTATTTATGGACCTGAGCACTCGGAACGATTAATTGGTGAGGTATTGAAAGAGCGTGGTCAGCGTGATAAAGCTGTTATTGCCACAAAGGGTGCACACAAATTTGTGAACGGAGAGATTGTTTTTGACAACTCGCCTGCTTTTTTACGAGAATCCGTCGAATCTAGTCTGAAAAGATTGCAGACCGATTATATCGATCTGTTCTATATCCATTTCCCCGATGAAGCTACGCCGAAGGCAGAAGCAGTCGGAGAACTGAAGAAGCTTAAGGACGAAGGCAAAATCAAGGCTATTGGCGTATCTAACTTTTCCATTGAACAACTTAAGGATGCGAATAGCGACGGTTATGTAGATGTGCTCCAATCCCAATATAATTTGTTTCAACGGGAAGCTGAGAAGGATCTGCTGCCTTATACCAAGGAAAATGGCATTTCGTTTGTGCCTTATTTCCCGCTAGCTTCAGGATTGCTGGGTGGTAAGTATACGAAAGACATGACCTTCACGGACATTAGAGCGAATAATCCACTGTTTCAGGGAGATACATTTGCTCTTAATTTGGACAAAGTGGAGCAGGTACGGGAGATTGCCAATGCGTTGAATGCAGAGGTTGCTCACGTAGTGCTCGCATGGTATTTGACCCGCGATTCGATTGATGCCCTCATTCCAGGGGCGAAGGGGCCGGAGCAGGTGCTGGCGAATCTGAAGACGCTAAATGTCCAATTGAGTCAGGCTGATATCGAAAAGATTGACCATATTTTCAAATAATGAGTGCACCTTATATTTGCAATTATATATTTGTTCCATCTAGAGGAGCTGCCGGACGGGCGGCTTCTTTTTCGTCCCTTCCTTGCATATCCTTGTAGGGTAAGTTCAACGCTGCGGGGGGATCGGATGATGAGAAGACCGCAATGGCACAGCGCGCCCAACAGAAGGCGACGCGGCAGACGTAGAGTATTTTTGATTGTGGTACTGGCGCTGCTGGTAGGAATCATACAGGTGGCTGCTTATGTGGAGCAGCATTTGAAGCCGCCTATGATGCATCTGGCAAAAGTGCGGGTCAAACAAATGGCGACGGAGGCTATTAATTCAGCAATTACAGCACAGGTAGAGCAGGGGAAGACAGCTGATAATTTGATCGAATGGAGAACGGATGCACAAGGAAGAACCTCCGGCTTTGTTCTGAATTATGCAGAGCATATGAAAATTACGTCAGACACGCTCAAAGCAGTTAAGGCAACGATGGACAGCATGAGCCATTTTGATGAGAGCGTTCCGATTGGTCAGGCATTGGGCAGTCCATTGTTGGCAGCTTATGGCCCCAAGATTCCTCTAAAGGTGGAGCCGCATGGAGCGATCAAGGTGGATTTAAATACGCGGCAACAGGATGCGGGCATAAACATGATCTTGGTTGAAGTGTATATTCGGATTACGACGGAAGTGTCTGTGGTTATACCGTTTGAGATGCAACCTCAGATTGTGGAGACGGAAATCCCCGTTTCTTATTTGCTGGTGGTGGGCAACGTTCCGATGTACTACTATGACAATCAGGGAAAACCAGTAGGTAAAAATGGTGCAGCCGCTCCGCAGTTGGCGTTGCCTCCCCATTCCATAGAGAGTAGCGGCGCTATAGATTCCAGCATAGTAAGTGTTCCAGAGGTACAGGAAGACCCAAACTCCTCTAGTCAGCCCCCAACGCCATAGAGCAGAGTGGAGTGGCGTGAGTTGCTCTGGAAAAATAAAAGGGACCCTATGAGGAGGTCCCTTTTGTCTTTCCTGTTTTGAGCGCTTTGCGTTCGGACTGCTCCCACTGTCTTAATAATGGATACGGGTCAAAGGACCAATCTGCCCAGCCATTGTCCCGATATATACCATAGTGCAGATGCGGTGGAAACTTGCCTTGGGTACCAGGTTTTCCATAGCCCGAGCTTCCGACCCAGCCAACCGTCTGGCCAGGTGTAACGACGTCTCCGTTGTGAACGGTTTTGTCAAAGCCGGAAAGGTGCGCATAGTAGTGATAGCGGTTGTTGAGATCTCGGATTCCGATGCGCCATCCTCCAAAGGGATTCCAGCCCTTCATTTCAACTACACCGTAGCAGGTACTGCGAACTGGAACTCCGTAGCCAGCAAACAGGTCAGTTCCTTCATGTATACGGTAGCCCCCCCAGCTGCGACGGCTTCCCCATGTGCTGCGGTAGCTATAAATGCTGCCTAAAGGAAGGGGGAAAGCTTGACTGACCAGATCCAGCTTGCCATACGTCCGATACAGCTTGGCAAACTGCTGAACTCTTTGAACTGCGCGGCTGTTATGGTAATATTCCCAAACAGCAATACCAAATTCATCCTCGTTGTTTCCATACTTTCCGAGATAAGATGCGATGCTGAACAGCAGATCCTTGTCATTATTACGGTCAGCAATTCCATCACCCGAACCGTCTTGTCCCAGCCCGGAAAATAGTTCTATGGAACGTGGATTTTGATCCTCCGAATCAGGGTTCATCAAGCCGGACCAGATCGGTCCCGTAACGAAAATACCTATGGTCCGTTCTGCATGCTTGCGATCTTTGGGATGAGCCACCGTAAGTGTACGTTCATACTGGTCGATGGCGGCCAGCCTGTACCAAGGGACTCCTGTCAGGGCTTCGATGGAACGATATAAAGCAAGCCTGGAAATATACATTGAAGACTGTGCATGTTCAGCATCTACATTAACTGTCAGGCTGCTTCCGGCGGACGAGGATTGTAAGTGATTGGCAAAGGCATGGGCAGGAAGCGGACAGGCCGTTGTCAGTGTAGCAGCGCATATCAGCAGCGATAACAGACGAACAGCGCGGGCTGTCCGCGTAGGGTAAGGCACGTGAACCGACCTCCTATAGAAGGGCTTAACCGCCCAGTAAATTCTAGACCCTATTCAATAGCGTGAATAGGGCGCTTTTGTTTAGATTGAGCCATATCCGCCGCTTTTATCCATATAAAAAGTTTACTTTTTTCGGCATCAATGTCATATCAAAAAGGGAACAATGAATGGAGGTTTTTCCATGGCTTTCATGTTATAATGTATGACAATGACAGCTTAAGCTTATCAGAAAGAAGGTCTATGCCATTGTCTAGAAAAGAGAAGGAAGCTAAGCCCGACTGGATTCGTATTAAACTTACGACAGGCGATAACTATCAAGAAATCAAGAGCATGATGCGTTCCAAGACATTACATACCGTATGTGAGGAGGCACGATGCCCTAATATATATGAATGCTGGGCCAATAGGACAGCTACATTTATGATTTTGGGTGATATTTGTACGCGTGCGTGTCGTTTTTGCGCAGTAAATACGGGATTGCCTACGGAACTTGACTTGCAGGAGCCTGATCGCGTCGCGGAAGCGGCTGGGAACATGAATTTGAAGCACTGTGTCGTAACCAGTGTGGCTCGCGACGATTTAAAAGATGGGGGCGCTACTATATTTGCAGAAACGGTTCGTGCGATTCGCGGCCGGTTACCTTTGTGCAGTGTAGAAGTATTGATTCCCGATTTTATGGGCGATATTGAATCGCTGCGAATCGTCATGGATGCCAAACCAGATATTCTGAATCATAATATTGAAACGGTGGAGCGCATGTCCGACAAGGTTCGGGCTAAAGCGAAATACCGTCGCTCTCTGGAGCTGCTTCAACGTGCGAAGCAATTAAATCCGGCTATTCCAACGAAATCAAGCATCATGCTAGGTGTCGGAGAAGAGTGGGACGAGATCTTACAAGCCATGGATGATCTGCGTAAAGTCGATTGTGACATTCTGACAATTGGTCAGTATTTGCAGCCGTCCGAGAAACATTTATATGTGCAAAAATATTATCCACCGGAAGATTTTGCGAAGTTAAAGGAAGAGGGATTACAGCGGGGATTCAGCCACGTCGAATCTGGACCGTTGGTCCGCAGCTCCTACCAAGCGCATGAGCAGGTGAAGTCAGCCGCTCAGCATAAGGAAGAAAGCGCCCTTTCGCAGGCTTGATCCGGGAAAGGCGGTCAGAATAGCTTGTTTCAAATCGGTGGTAAAAACTATGAATTGTTGCAGGATCACAAGAACGGATGGAATCCCGAAGCGTTTCGTGATCGGTATAGTGAAGTGCTGGATCGCTATGATTACATTATTGGTGATTGGGGTTACAATCAGCTGCGTCTGAAGGGCTTTTATCGAGACGGCCATCCCAAAGCAAATAAGGATACATCTATAGGGGTACTGGACGATTACATTAATGAATACTGCAATTTTGGCTGTGCCTATTTTGTGCTGCAAAAAAGCCGTGAAGTGGTTAATAAAAACGGCGTCAATGATGAAATCGTTGCTCCAGATATTCAGCAGTTGGTAGATGCTCAAAGGGAACAAGCGGGAACGTTAGAAACCGAAGAGCAGCAAGAAGTATTGCAACATATAGCTGGAGAACAGGAGTGGCCGCAACCACAACAGGATTCCACAGCTACGGAGGAATCGCTAGTGGAGCAGCCTCGAGAATTCCGAGAACCACGCGAGTTGCAACGTCGGGAACCGAAGGATGCCCAGGAAGTACGTGAGCGACAGCCGCGTGAAGCTCGCGAAAGTCGTTCATCCAGAGAAGGACGTGAAGGAAATCGGCAACGTGAGCCACGTGAAGCACGTGATTCGCGCCAGCCAAGAGAACCACGTGAAGCAAAGGATGGACGCAATCCGGGTGAAGGGCAGCAAACTCGAGAACCGCGTAGACAGCGCAATCAGCAAGGGAATTTCGATAAAAAGGAATCGCGTGGACCACGCTATGAGCGTCAACCAAAGGAAAATCGGGAGGGACGGCAAGTTCGTGTCTCACGTGAACCTGAGGGCCAGCGTCAGACCCATCCAGCTGCTAAAGCCGAAAAAACTGAGGGTAGTAAAAAGAATAAAACATTTACTGCTCCACAACAAAACGGTTCCTGAATTTTCAGGAACCGTTTTGTTTGTAAAAAAAGAGCCAGAGTCGGCTCTTTTACAGGTTCTAATTAAGAAAGGCGTTGCGTACTCGATCCCAAAATGGGAAAGGACGGTAACGAGCGAAGCTGATCTTCTGACTTGCGACCTGACATCGAACAGAGATTAAGTCATCCACAGGAAAGTTCAGGTGATCTACTGTCAATAAAAGACGCTGATCTTTCCGTGAAAAAATATCACAATGATGATGTTTGGGCAGTAGCAATGGCGATCCTAGTGTCCGATACACGCGGTTATTAATGGAAGCGATCTCAGTCAATTGCAATGCTTCAATGGTGGGATGAACCATAGCTCCGCCAAGTGCTTTATTATAGGCGGTCGTCCCTGAGGGGGTAGAAACACATATACCGTCACCGCGAAACATTTCAAAGGTGATATCGTTAATATCTACTTGGGCAACGACAGTGCCATCCACCCCTTTTAACGTAAACTCATTCAAGGCAATAAAAGAAGCATTGCCTGATTTCTTGTGAATTTCCAACTCAATCAGTGGATACTTAACGATTCTCGGGTTAAGCGGTCCCTCAGATCCGCTTTGGCTCATCAGGTGGATTAGCTCCTCCAGCTCGTCCGCACGCCAATCGGCGTAAAAGCCTAGATGACCGGTATGTACACCAACAAAGGCAATATCCGGAATGCGGTCGATGAAGGTATGAAACGCATGAAGCATTGTACCATCGCCTCCAATAGACACGACGATTTCCGGCGATTCGGCATCCAGCTTGAAATTCTTTTCTTGGGCAAGACGGTGAAATTGCTGACTCAAGTCCATGGAGTGCTGATCCCCGCGATCCAGAACATAATATCTCAAGATGAAAAGCTCCTTTGTCATGGGTATATATCGATCATAATCAATTATGAGCAAGAACACAATCGTTCATTGCCTGTGTGTTCTTCTCAAACGTACGTATAAGCGACGGGTACCCACACTCAACCATGAGAGACTAAGCATTCCAGCCAGTATAAAGCCAAGAAACAGCAGACTTTGCAACAGCATGGCGGACGAGAAGCCAGGGGACCATACGATGTCGTATATTGGAAAAAAGACTGGAGAGCTTCCCTGTCCCATCAGAGGCTGCCATAACACGAGAGCGAGCAGTGCCGAGATGAAGCCGTGCGCAGCCCGGGCCAACAAAAATGGCATATAACGAAGATCCGTCATATTTAAAATACTTGCAACCTGCGCATGAACCGATAGCCCGCCCCAGGAGAGCACAAAAGCGGCTGCGGCTACCTTGAATGGTATCGCTGCCGTGGCTTTACCTGCGGCCTGCGCTCCTAAAGTGACTTCGAAAATACCACCTACGATGGACTCCGTTAACGTAGGAGGAAGACCACATGCAGTCAAGAGGTTTGCCGTAAGCAGATGAAGCCCGCTCATTAAACCGGAGTTCGTCAAAGCTTCTAAAATGACGCAGAAGAATACAACTAGCCCTCCTACGACAATAATAAGGCGTAGGGAGGAAGTAATCGCCTGACGGAGTAACTCACCCAATGGACGACCATCTTCCAAACGAGCTGTATGCATGGCATATAATGCTTGGCGTAGGGGTCCAGGCTGTCTATTGCGACCAGCAGCTTTTGTATTTGTGGACTTCGACCAGGCTTTTGGAGTAGGTTGAGGGCGGTCGCTGCGAGTATCTGTTTCCCCTGAACGAGAACCGTGGAAGCGCATAAGTAGCCCGATGATGAGCACACCACCATAATGAGCCGCGCCCAGTACGAGTGCAATTTCTGGTTGATGGAAGAAGCCAACGGAAACCGCACCGATCAAGAATATCGGATCAGAGGAAGTCGTAAATGCGACCAAACGCTCTCCTTCAATGCGTGTGATCCATTTTTGCTCCCACAGCTTGGCTGTTAGTTTAGCTCCAATCGGGTAACCGGATGCACAGCTGACCGCAGCGACAAAACCTCCACAGCCAGGTACACGGAATAGAGGCTGCATCAGCGGATCCAACAGCGCACCTATGAAATGAACAATTCCGAAACCGAGGAGAAGCTCGGAAATAACGAAAAACGGGAATAAAGATGGAAACAGCACGTCCCACCAGATGGCAAGCCCCCGAAGCCCGGCATTCAGAGAAGATTGCGGGTATACAGCCATAAGTATAAATAGGAATAGCAGTGAAAGGATGAGCAGAGGAAGCGAGTAACGACGGTATAGCGACATAGAGGCCCCTCCTTTGGAGTTGTACTATTATACCTATGTCGGGGATGGACAAAGAGTACAAAAAAAACAAAGAAAACGGTTACATTTGTTGCTGTATTTTTGTAAATAGTATGTTAAAATAGGAAAACAACGATCCATAACCTTAAGGATGGAGTGATCAGGATGAGTATCGTTGCCGGTCTGTTCGTATGTGCTTTTGTGTATGTTATTCGTGCCTCTCTCGTCCATTCCGGTGAAGAGGATTGGCGGAGTTATTAATTGTATTTATAGAATGACGAAGCTATGTGCAACGAAGCACATCCTCTTCATATGTTAAATTGATAAAATGACGCTTATTTTTAGCGTCATTTTTTGTTTTTTGTTATAATACGGGTGTATATTTATTACCATAGCACAGAAAGTTGGAGGAAAAGTGAACCCTAGCCTGAGCATTTATGACAACCTTGGGGGCGCGGAAGGTATTCGTGCTATTATTGAGGCCTTCTACCCGAGAGTTTATAAAGATCCGTTGTTAAGTCCCCTGTTTCCTAAAGACATGGAACCGGTTAAGGAAAAGCAGTTTATGTTCCTGAGCCAGTTTTTTGGAGGACCGTCCCTTTTTTCTGATGCATATGGTCATCCGATGTTACGTGCGAGACATATGAAGTTTCCCGTTACGGAGGAGCGAGCAGAGGCATGGTTGTCTTGTATGGCAGGTGCGTTAACGGATACGGGCATTGAGGAGCCGCTTCGTTCAATCATACTTAACCGTTTGTCTGGTCCTGCGCATCATTTTGTAAATACCCCGTAAGCTTGCGGGGATTGCCGAATTTTGGAGAGGGTTGTAAAAACATTGGAACTTGAACCGTTATATCAGATTAAAATCACCTGCACACATTGTGAAGAAGAATTTCAGACATCTCGTGTCAGACCAAGCCTAAAGAAGGCCATTCGTACAGATTCAGATTTTTGCGCTTATTATAAGAATGAAAATCCGGATTTTTATGTCGTAAGGGTCTGTCCTCATTGTGGGTTTACCTCGACAGAGCACTCTACCGTTCAGTTAAGCGATCAGCAAACCAAGATTTTTAGAGATAAAATCGGTAATCGCTGGCAGTCTCGCGAATATGGCGGGCATCGTAGCTGGGAAGAGGCATTAGAAACGTATAAACTGGGTTTACTCTGTGCCCAGGTCATCGGAGAAAAGGAACGCGTAGTAGCCAGTCTATTACAGCATATCGCATGGATGTACAGATACCAGGGAAATGAGGAGCAGGAGCTTCGCTTTCTCAAATTTAGTCTGGATTCTTACGTTCGGGTTTATGAACTGGAGGGTGTCGGGGCGAATAATGCCAAACTGCTGTATCTGATTGGTGAATTGCATCGACGTACAGGGAACTTTAACGAAGCGGTACGCTGGTTTTCGCGTGTCATTAATGACAAAAAGATTATGGATGCAGCCATGATCCGGGCTTCCCGCGAACAGTGGTCTGTACTGCGAGAACAAATGATGGCTAAAAATTTCCAACTGCCGGAGGAAATGCAAGACGCAAGCTCCTCCTGAAGAAATAAAGGTGTGCACTATGGCCGATTTAGGCTCATGGTTCACACCTTGTTTGTAAAACGGGTTATATTCTCTTACAACTCATGAATTAATGATGACGCAATGTGGTATCTGACAGCAAATAATCGTCATCACAATCCACTAAAGTAACCTTGTTATGGCAACATGGAAACACAAGCAGCTTTTTCATACCTTCGTGTATGAGCTTAAGTTCTTTAGGCTTCAGGGGCAGCAATACATTATCCTGGTCGCAAAACGGACAAGACTGTACATAAACGTCTCCCATGACGATGTCATAAGGCCAGGTTTTATGAAAAGGGATCATGATTTGTCCGATTCTCCGCCGTTCGGGTCAGCGGTTTCTTCTTTAGCCAGTTCGGCCAGCTTTTGCATCAAAATGTGCTGGGGTGTATGCATAAGGTGTTCCAGCGGAATACCGAGCTTTTCGGATAATTTCACAGCCGTTTCCGGCGAAATTTGTAAGGGTCTCATTCTGTTTTCCTCCCAATTGTAGTGATTTACTATCACGATGTAGCTTTATTGTATATGAAACCACATGAATTCGCCAAAAAAGAAAGGTGGAACTATTATGAAAACACCGTTAAAGCAAACATGGGATCTGGAATCTATTTTTAGCGGAGGGTCTTCCTCTGCCTCATTCCATGCATTTTTGGAAGAATTGGAAAGCAAGGTCCAACAGCTGCAGTCCCAGCTTAAAGCAGCTAAAGTACCACAAACGGTATTGGATACCGAGCGTCTGGATAGTGTATTGAGTAGCATCCAGGAGCTGTTTAATGGCGCGTCGCAGGCGGGTTCCTTTGTCTCTTGTCTAACTGCTCAAAACCAGCACGACAAGCTGGCTGTTCAACTGGGAGCGCGTGTCAACACGCTGTATGCCCAAGGGAAAAGTGCTTTAGTATCTTTCCAGAACTTGCTGGCACAAACCAGTGAAGACATTTGGCAGAAATGGATGGAGCGCGAAGCTATCCAGCCGATTTCTTTTGTCCTGAACGAATATCGGAACGAAGCACGTGAAAAAATGGCTCCTGAGCTGGAAAGCCTTGCATTGGATCTGGCAGTGGATGGCTACCATGGATGGGGCGACTTCTATGATACCATTGTCAAAAATATGACGATCCCTGTACCAGAAAATGGCGAGATCGTAAACCTGTCTGTAGGTCAAGCAGCTAATAAGCTGGATGAAGCAGATCGCAGCGTACGTAAAGATGTGTTTGCACGTTGGGAAGAGGCATGGGCTCAGGTAGAGGACTATTGCGCGGATACATTGAATCATTTGGCAGGCTTCCGTCTGAAGCTATATGAAAAACGAGGCTGGACAGATGTGCTTAAAGAACCGCTGGAAATCAGCCGTATGTCCGCACAAACGCTGGATACGATGTGGCAGGTTATTAATGAAACAAAGCCTATTGTAGTTAAATACTTGGAGCGGAAAGCAAAGCTGCTGGGCTTAGAGAAGCTGTCCTGGCATGACGTTGAAGCTCCGCTGGGAACATCAACCACTAAAATCCCATACGACGATGCTGCTGTAACGATTGTTGAGCAATTTGGTAAATTTAGCTCGAGAATGGCTGACTTTGCCCAAATGGCTTTTGAGAAAAGTTGGATTGAAGCAGAGGATCGTCCTGGCAAACGTCCGGGTGGTTTCTGTACATCTCTGCGTCTAAGCAAAGAGACCCGTATTTTTATGACCTATGCCGGATCACCATCCAACGTTTCGACACTGGCCCATGAGCTCGGACACGGTTATCACCAGCATGTGATGAATGAATTGCACCCATTGAATCAGAATTATGCCATGAACGTAGCTGAGACGGCGTCGACGCTGGCAGAACTTATTGTATCAGATGCTTTGCTGGAAGCTGCCGAGGGTCAGGAGAAGGTAGCTTTGCTGGAGGATAAAATTCAGCGTGGTGTAGCCTTCTTTATGAACATTCATGCCCGTTTCCTATTTGAAACCCGTTTTTACGAGTTGCGGAAAAAAGGAGTCGTAGGAGCACAACAATTAAGCGAGTTGATGGAACAAGCGCAGCGTGAAGCGTTTAGTGGTATCCTGGATGAGGCTCATCCTCATTTTTGGGCATCCAAGCTGCATTTCTATATTACGGACACTCCTTTCTACAACTTCCCGTACACATTCGGGTATATGTTCAGTGCAGGAATTTACGCTTTTGCGAAGGAAAACCCTGACGGCTTCGCCGACCAATATGATGCCTTGCTGCGTGATACAGGTCGCATGACAGTCGAAGAATTGGCTTCCAAGCACTTAGGTACCGATTTAACACAGGCTGACTTCTGGCGTAATGCTGCGCAAGTTACTGTTCAGGATATTGAGCAATTTTTACAAATGACAAAATAACGGATTTACACTTTTGAAAGGTCTCCTATAAGGGAGGCCTTTTTTGTAATTTTTACAGAAGATGATGAACAAAGTCGCAAAATGTCGAAGTGTAATTAACATTACCTGTTGGCGAAATTTAAAATGATGGATATACTTAGAAAATAGTTATAAATACCCAATTATGTTGGTTTTGATTGTAAGGTTAAAAATCTTCGCATATAATTGAGCCGTAAGACCTATTAATTATTTTCGGACAAGGTATATAGGAGGGTTTTTGTAATGGATGAAGTAGGTCAATTGTCGTTGGCAAGGCAGATGGATATCGTTTTAAAAGAACTGGATAATGAACTGGCGGGTTTGTCGTCAGGCATCGTATTTGTACAAATACGTAACAATGTAGTTGGGAAGTTTGGGATTCGCCATAATCCGCTTGCAGGTAAGGGTGGCACGTTTGCAGCAGTAGAACCGGGGTTATCAGCAAAGCATCGGGAGGATTTTCGGCGTATGGCCCTAGAAACGCTAAATCATAAGCGTAGCTGGACTCATGGTGAGATTGCTTTCGATTTTGCCATCAGACAAGGAACGATTTTGGTAGATGCAACACTGGAGTCCAACTACAACATGGCGAATCTCATGATCCGCTACAACAAGCCTACATACCGAGCGGCTAATTCGGAATAATCATCAATATGAGAATTTTGCAAAATCCTAATTTAAAAAAGAGAAAAGGCGGCCTTCCTTGGGAAGACCGCCTATGTTATATGCCCGTTATAACGCATTTTGGTAAATTACGATGAACGGAATGCTCATGTGGAATAATGACGCTTATTGACCTGAACGTCCTGATAATTGCTGTTCGGCCAGCTGTACCAAGCGTTTAGTGATATAGCCTCCCAGAGAACCAGCTTCACGGGATGGCATGTCACCGTAGTAACCGTCTGCCGGAATGGTGATGCCCAGCTCTTGTGCAGCTTCATATTTCAATTGTTGCAGTGCGTTGTTGGCTTGAGGAACAACAAGGTTGTTACTGCGACGACTTCTGCCTTGATTAGCTTCATTCATGTGTAGTCACCTCCTTCGGCTGTGATGAGGTTAGTATGCGACAGAGTTATGAAAATATGCGCCGAAGGAAGGAAAGTGACTAGAGGGAAATTACGGATATATGATATGAATCTGAGTTTTGAGATCGATGGATTGCTTAGGCTCCAGACGGATCAGCCCGCCTCCTTCAACAGGATCAGGTAAATTAGGAGCATCTGACAGCCAGGTATAAGGCTCAATGCAAAGATACTGATCGCATTCACCTTTGGTGTATAACACCCAATACTTAAAGTATTGCTCATCTGCTGTGTAGCGGATTTGATAACCATCATCACGAGTCAAAAGAGCTACAGCAGGGCCTTCCGTTGCCCGCAGCAGCGTGTCTAGATTTGTTCCTTTCAGTGAAAGACCCGAAGAGAGCTGTTCCAAGTCATTCAACGAAGTAATCATACCTGTAGGTAGCTGTTCAGCATCCTGCTCATATACGCCGTTCACAGGTAGCTTTAGGCGCCAGCGCTCAGGTTCTCCGTCCACCATAAACCAAGTGTGATATCCCAAGCCAAATGGGGCTGCTTTTTCACCCAAATTGGTTACGCGCAGTGTTTGACTTAATATAGCACCCTGCAAGCGATACGTCATCTCCAGACGCAAAGGAATGGGGAATTGTTCCATCCAGTGCGGATCACTTTCTGTCAAAAGCTCGGTAGTGACACTGCAACCTTCTTCATCCTCTTCAATATCACTGCAGCGCCAGGATTGATTACGATGCAGACCGTGTATATGGTTGTCATTGGCTGTATTTCGGTCGAACTGGTAAGGAACACCGTCAAACTCAAATTGTCCTTTGCGAATTCGGCCAGGAGGAATCAAAATGGGCAAGCCAAAATGATAAGGCTTTTGTAAATAAAAAGCCAATTCTTCCTCACCGGGCCGACGTACGATATCCCTGTCGAGCTTCAGATCACGCACTGAGATAATATTATTCCCGAGGCGAGGGATCATCGTAACTTCCAGTTCACCACTATGTAAAACATACGTGTCGTAACCGTTCCAGTGTTCTTTGGTCACTTGTTTCATATCCATGCTCCTTTGTCCACTATAATCGGTTGAAGCTTCGTGTCATTATGATAACAGATTTTTGATCGTAGGGCACAATCGTCATTTGACAATAACATTATGCGGAATTATCATTAATGTAGTTTAGAAAGTAATGACATGGATAACGCGATGATGAGGACAAGTAAGCTTTCGCATAAGCTCTTCAGAAAGCCGGTGGTGGATGGGAACCGGTGAGCC
The DNA here is from genome assembly GCF_011066155.1 of Paenibacillus sp. EKM206P. Taxonomy (NCBI): domain Bacteria; kingdom Bacillati; phylum Bacillota; class Bacilli; order Caryophanales; family Paenibacillaceae; genus Paenibacillus; species Paenibacillus sp. EKM206P. The sequence continues at coordinate 51,043 of NZ_JAAMNQ010000006.1, forward strand.
TGCATTGCTGAATGGACCTTGGAGTGCCGCACAGAACAGGATTTTACAGTCCTCAGTATGACGGCCGATTGCTCCCCGTTAACGGAGCTTTAAGATTGCAATCAGTCATGGCGCATAGCTCCGATAAGCAAAGGCTGACGGCAATGAATAAGGGTGGTACCACGGTCTCGCGTCCCTTGAGGATGCGGGGCCTTTTTGCGTTCTAAATATTGAAATAATCGGAGGAGGAAGAGTATGAAAACTGTACTTTCAGGTATTCAGCCTAGTGGACAACTTACTTTGGGCAACTACATTGGTGCAATGAAAAACTTTGTCAAATTGCAAGAGGATCACCAATGTTACTTTATGGTTCCAGATCTTCATGCGATTACCGTACCGCAGGAACCAGCTCAATTACGCGAGCAGTCGGAGGCGGTAGCGGCATTATTTATTGCAGCGGGTATTAACCCAGAGAAATCCAACGTCTTTTTACAATCCCATGTTCCTCAGCACGCTGAGCTGGGATGGTTGATGACAACACTGACGAATATGGGCGAGCTGGAACGTATGACTCAGTTTAAGGACAAGGCTGCTGGCAAGGATTCCGTAGGAGCAGGGTTGTTCGTATATCCGTCGTTGATGGCAGCTGACATTTTGCTCTACAACGCGGATCTCGTCCCGGTGGGCGAAGATCAGAAACAGCATCTGGAACTGACACGGGATTTGGCTGGCCGCTTTAATCATCGTTATGGAGATTATTTTACAATTCCCGAGCCGTATATCCCTGAAGTAGGGGCAAGAATTATGTCCCTGGATGATGCATCCAAAAAAATGAGCAAGAGTAATCCGAATGCAGGCAGTTTTATTGCGCTACTGGACGAACCGAAAGTCATACGCAAGAAAATCAGCCGCGCTACGACCGATTCTGGCAGTGAGGTTAGATATGATCTGGCCAATAAACCTGAAATTAGTAATCTAATGAGCATTTACAGCCAGTGTTCCGGTTTGTCGCTCCAAGAAGTGCAGGATCGTTATGAAGGCCAAATGTACGGGACATTTAAAAAAGAACTGGCAGAGACGGTTGTGGCTATGCTTGAACCGATTCAGCAACGCTATCGCGATATCCGGGAATCTGGTGAAATTGGACATATTTTGGCCCAATCCGCAGAGCGTGCACAAGAAGCTGCTGAAGTCACGCTGTCTGCGGTCAAAGAGCGCATGGGCTTTCTGCCACGTCTACGCTAAAGCATATTGAGGCGAAACGAATTAGGCCTTTTATAGGATTGGATTAGGAGCGGCGTTGTCGGGCTTTGACCACGAAACCCCAGCCAATATTGCCGACAGATAATAGCCCCAGTAGAATGGCAAGCCATGCGGAATAACTGATGGATATAGCGGCTGCGGTCAGCAGGACAATGGATGAAACGGCGAACCATAGGGATAAACCTTTGCTCATTGGTAAAAACCTCCAGTGTTCGAATGTTGAATTTCAGGAATAAGTAGTTGTAAGCGAGCCATAATAATCTTGCAAGCTTGCAATGAACCTCACTCACAAAGAACTGAAAGGAGATTCAAATATGAGCAGACGTCGTTCAAACAACCTGCAAGTACCGCAGGCCAACGCCGCTTTACAACAATTAAAATATGAGGCAGCTCAAGAACTTGGCATCACCATCCCTCAGGACGGTTACTTCGGTAATGTTGTTTCCCGCGAAACAGGTTCTCTTGGGGGATATATTACGAAAAAGCTAGTCCAACAAGCAGAACAATCCTTGTCGGGCAGCAGCCGTTTGCAGTAATACACATAAACACTCCATCTTGGAAGCTGTATTATGAGCAACTGTCATGAAGAAAATCCGGAGCGATCATGCTCCGGATTTTTTTTACGCATGGCTTATGACCATTGTGAATCACGCAAGTCCGCTTCGTCAAGAGGGCGCTTTCATGAGATGTGATTTTTGGCGCGAATGGCCAAAAAAACAGCAAGCTCCCAGATTAAGGGGGAACTTGCTGTTTCTTGTTCATACGGCTGGTTGTTAGCTTGTAGCAGATTTTAATTCGTATGCAGGGAAAGGCGTTTTTGCATCTTTTCGTCACTGAGCCATCCGATATAACTGTTGATCAGCCCGAACTGCTTATCCATCGCGACCACAGCCACGAATGGATATTGCCTCCGGTGTCGATACCTCACGTCTCCCCATCGCACAATGTAGCCCCATTCCAGTTCTTCCACCTCGGCAACAGCAAAGGAGGAGAAATAGCGAAATGCCTGCACATCGCGATAGGATTTGGATGCTTCTACGGCAGGATGTGTGGATGGAATTGCGTGTTTCGTCCAAAATAAGTGCGAGCCATTTAATCCGCCAATGTCATAACTTCCATTCTGATGAGCTTTTACCACATGCCACCGGTTCCATGATACGGTGGGAATGATATAATAATTGTCGCCCTCCTGACGCTCGTTGTCCATATTACGTACCGCTTTTCTGGTTATAAAATGACTCCAGGTTCGCCAAATGTAATACAGGCCAATAATGACGTACAGCGTAATAAATAAGGGAGCAGGTGGAATCAATCCGGTGATCCACAGCATAATCGCAGCAACATGGGTGCCAAAAATAAAGGGATCGAAAATATGGATGATATTCCAAGATATCCACTTGTTTGTAAACGGCCGGAATGCCTGTGTTCCGTACGTATTAAATAAATCTGTGAATACATGCAGGCAGACGGCAATCGTTACCCATAATGCTACATGACCTGGGGGCACATCTCTGAAGATCAGGCAAATTAGCCCTGTTATGGACAAGATCCATATCAACCAGAAGGGAATTGAATGCGACAGTCCACGGTGATTGCGAATGTAGGCTGCATTATTTTTCAACCGAAGCAAAGTGTCAAAATCCGGAGCTTGTGACCCTACAACTGTAGCGAGCAGCACCACTGCGGCCAACTTTGGATCTCCGGCGACGACAGGGTCAGTGTAGGCCAGACCGGCCAATCCGATTCCCATGACAAAGTGTGTGGCTGTATCCATATCTGTCGCTCCTTTTGTATTGTTTCCTGTACTTATTACTACCCAAATTTACTGTAAACGATCAGCAGGGGCGATTTGCCATCGGAATTGTGAACGTTTTGTGCGTTTTCTGTCAAACTTTTTAGGGTAGGTATATGATAAAATTTATATCGGAGTTCAACTTACTCCCGAATTCATACATCTCTAAGGGGGAGTTACTCACAATGGATAATATAAGTTATAAGACTTCTTCGGATGCGGCTACCTATTCTGTAAAATCTAAACCACCCGGCAAAGCGGGCACTTGGAAAGATTTTATTACAGTTACCAAGCCAGGCATCCTTCGTACCAATCTGGTTGCAGCCTTTGGTGGTTTTTGGTTAGCATCGCAATGGGACGTTGACTATATAAAGCTAATTCTTACACTTTTAGGTACAATGCTGGTTATGGCATCTTCATGTGTTTTTAACAACTATTTTGACCGTGAGCTGGATTTGAAAATGGAACGTACACGTAATCGCTCACTGCCAACAGGGCGTCTGACCCCTACAACGGTGTTGTCATACGCTATTATTTTGGGTGTTGTCGGGTTAGCTGTTCTATTCTTCTTCTCTGGTGTAAAGGCAGGGTTACTGGGATTACTTGGTATGTTCGTCTACGTCGGTATTTATACACTTTGGTTAAAACGTTCATCTACATGGAGTACATCCATCGGCGGTATTTCTGGTGCAATGCCTCCTGTAATTGGTTATGTGGCCGCTTCGGGTCGTATTGATATGGGCGCTTGGCTTTTATTCGCTCTCCTGTTCTTATGGCAGCCGCCTCACTTCTGGGCACTTGCTATTCGCAGAGTTGAGGAATATCGCGCAGCAGGATTTCCGTTGTTGCCAGTCGTAAAAGGTATCCATCGGACAAAGATTCAGATGATTCCTTATATTGTATTGCTGATTCCGGTACCCATCCTTATGTATGCTTATGGATATGCCGGTATGATTTTTATGATCGTGTCCGTGTTACTGTCCGTGCTGTGGGCATTCTATGCCTTTAAAGGTTTTACGATTAAGGAAGAAGAAACGGATTCCTGGGCCAAAAAAGTATTTTTCTTTTCCATTAACCATCTGACACTCAGCTTCTTGCTGATGATCGTCGATACGGTTCATAAATTCTAATGTCATTTTAGAGGCATTTTATAGTACACCATATAGCTGTCCAACAGGCATGAAAGCGGCCTGAGGACAGCTTTTTTGTTATTCAAGACTAAAGAACAGGTGGCGGGTATATAATGTATTCTTCTAATCCTGCTTTTTCCAATTGAGCGATCACATATTCGTCTGGAGTCCCTTCTACGCCAGCGTATCCTTTGCGGGTATACATATGGTAGGCATCTGGAAAAGAGTCTGCAAGCACACCCCTTATTTTTTTCCCTGAGCTGTCATTGTCCATAAATAAATATATTTCGTCGTGCTTGGCTCGCTTGTGGAGGGATTCCAGTTTTATAGAGTTTAGTGTGCCGAAGGTGCATAAAATGTGAACCTCCGGGTCAAGTAATCGGCGAAGTTTGCTGCGGTCATTTTTCCCTTCGACGATCACGGTTATCGCCATTTAAGCTCACCCCTTGTCTGATACATATGCTCGAAATTCCCCGGGAAATGAAGAATATGAGTATAGTGTAGCTCCAAATAGGGTTCTCATGCAAAAAATAACAAAATAGCCTGCCAGAAGTGGCAGGCATGGGTACAAGGGACAACATGTTAGGGCAATTTAGACATTAAAACCAGCAAGTACGGAGAATGATGACGAGCAGAATATAAAGAACAAGAATGGTGCCAGTTGAAGTTCCAAAAACAGGGCAAGGGCTTACAGGATGACAGTGGCTCACAGGCTGCACCTCCCTTTATTAGTGAATGTTCAGTCAAAATAGTCTATGTGGATAGGGGTATAGTGTACTGTGCATCTGCCCTCTGGAACGGCATTTTGGGCTTTAAAGATAGCATTTTAGCATACCCACTGCCTCAGACTAGCTAGGAATGATAAGGTCCTGTGGCAGACAGTGGCGGCGTCGGAGATATGCGCTTAACGGGAACGAATAGCAGGCCAGCCATCAGAATCAGAAATGCGATAAAAAAAGGGGATATGTGATCCGGAAGCTGACCCGCCAGTACAGGCCCGGCAAAGGAGCCGATTGACGTTGCAATGGATTGCAGGGCAAAGGTTTTGCCCAATCGAGCACCTCCAATTCGTATGAAGAGAGAGGCCAGCGCTGGAAAAATGATGCCTTTGGCTGTTCCCAAAATAAACAGGATGATGCCTATTGTCGCTTCGGGCGTGGTGGCGAGTGCATAGAAGCTTAAAGACATCAGAATAATGCCACAAAGTAGCCTGACCATCGGTGAATATTTGTTCAGAAAAAGCAAACTAAGCGTACAGAGTGCTCCCAAACTGATGATGGAAAAAAGCAATCCGGTGGACATCATGGACGCAGAACCGTTATTTCGTAATGGGATCTCATAAAATAAAATGCCTTGTGCGCACGCCAAAACAAAAGGTAAAAGCAGGTAACGCCAATTGAATGGTAACCGCGTCTGTGCTGCCGAGAGTGGAGCAGGTGTCGTATGACCATCAGATAATTGGGCCTGCGGAGCGGGTGCTTTTTTGGGTAAGGTGAAATAAGCCATAAGCCCCGTGATTACGAGAATGATGCCAAGGGAACTAAATGTCTCGCTAAAGCCAAAACTGGCTACGATAAATGCGCCTGCGGCTGGAGACAGAACAGAGGCCAACGTATGGACGACACCATGCCCCGACATATATTTACCCTGCGTAACCGGATGATCAGACAGTTGCGCCAGCATGGCCAGACAGGCTGGAGATAAAAAAGCCAACACATAGCCACTAATCGCACGCAGAAAAAGTAATTCCCACGGTGTATGGATGTACGATTGAATGATCAGGATCAGGCCTGCAGCTGTCAGGCTGAACATAATATATCGGCGACTGCCGTGTTTGTCGACTTTGGGACCTGCCATCAAATTGCCAGGCAGGTGAGTCAGAGAGTAAATCCCCATCATCCAACCGATAAAGGTAGGAGCTGCCCCCAGAGAGATGGCGAATGGCGTCAAAATAGGATATTGCGCATGCAGATCAAAAAAGGCAATGAACAAAAAGAGATACAGCCAGAGGGCTGTTTTCATGTGAATGACCCCCTTTCCCTAATGTAAACTTTCATGTTACTTCGTACTGGCCCTTCCTAAGTTGTACGCTGGATTGGACGAACATAGACCACTTTGTATGGACAAGAATTGAAAGACAAGGTATGTATAAGACCTAAGCTGACAGGACATTGCGTAATCATGTATAATTACAGAGACAATTTTGCAATTCGAATCATGTAGTTGAAAACGGGAGTGTAGCGAAATGGATAAGGGCGTCTGGAGAGAGTTTTTGGAACATAATTGGCAGATTGTTCAAGATAATTGGCTGTATATATTAATTGGGCTTGTCCTATTGTTAGTCATATTGAAGGTTGTAAGAACTCTCATAAAATGGCTGATTGTCATCGTCGTAATTGCAGGCTTGCTTATCTACAGTGGCATTTCCTTTGAACAGGTCGGCAAGGTCGTTACTCAGGCAAAGGATGATGCGATTAACAAGGTTCAGAGCGAGGCCTTGAACATGATGATCAAAGAGGGACGGGATGCCCAATACACATCCAACGCGGATGGTACGTTTTCTGTAACCAGCTCCAACTTGGAAGTGAAAGGTCCATTTGATGGTGACAAGGTCAAGGTATGGTTTCAGGGGATGTCGCTGGGCGAGTGGAGTATGGGCGATACCGTCAAGAAATATATCGAAGGTGCAAAAGGCTCGGCTGTAACACAGTCGCCACAGTCGCCGTAGAGACAGGAGGAACACAATGAAACCATCCTGGCTGGAGCCTATTCTTCATTGGAATGGCGTGACGGTGTTTTTAATTGTCATTGTACTGCTGTCGTTGATTCAGGGCTGGAGACGAGGAGCTTCCAGATCTGTAGGGGCGCTGTTTAGTCTTATTGTGGATGGCATACTGACTGTAGCGGGTATTTTGTGCTCGCTCGGATTAGCCATGTGGCTTTCACCGAAGGTGCAACAATGGCTGGCAGCTTACATGGAGCATTTGCCACAGCGAAAACTAAGTGGGATTGAGCAATTTTATTATACGATTGTGGCGGGGATAGAGGGTTTTCCGCTGCTGCGATTCGCCGTATTGTTCATGCTCAGTTATGCTATTGCCCAGTTTATACTGCGTGCCATTTATGTGTTGATGGTAGGTGGCAAATCAGATTCCTCCCTCCATGAGCATCCAAAAAAATCGGGCTTTTTCAGCAGGGTGGCAGGGGCCGGAATAGGTACTCTTATTGGTGGAGCTCGCGCCATGATGATCATAGCCCTGCTGTTCATAGGCGTTAGTCTGTACCCAAACAGCGGGTTTAGCAGCTACGTACAAGCTTCACCGATTTATAAGCAAGGTGCGCAATCGGTTATTGAACCGTTGTCCGGGACTCTGATTAAGGATAAGCTGCCCGTATTTACGCAGGCTGTTACCAAGGAACTGAATGGCATCATGCAGCGCAAATATGAAATAATCGACCGGGACATTCCAAGCGATATCGTTCAGGCAGCGGCCAAGATTACAGAAGGGGCTAGCGGTGACGAGCAAAAAGCTAGAGCGTTGTATGAATGGGTAGGCACCCGTATTAGCTATGATTACAGTAAGGTGGAAGCCTATGAGCAACGTGGTGACTGGCATGAACAGACTCCTAGAGATACGTTTGATACACGTAAAGGAGTGTGCATTGATTATGCCCGCCTGTACTCAATGATGGCTCGTTCGCAGGGGCTACAGGTCAAGGTGGTGACAGGCCTTGGGTACAACGGACAGGGAGGATACGGGTCCCATGCCTGGAATGAGGTATATTTGAGCGGACAGAATCAGTGGGTACCGCTAGACCCGACCTGGGCGCAAAGTGGGGACTGGTTTAATCCGCCTGGTTTTGCCCAAACACATATCAAGGATAAAGTGATTTAATAAGGAGTGGAAAAGGGCACATGAGAAAGATAGACAACGAGCAGGGAACAGACAATGGGACGTCTGATCGAAAAAGATTCAGCTTTCGGATCAATCTGTTCTTTTTCAGCTCGTTCATTATATTTACAGTCATCATTGTAAGATTGGCGATACTTCAATTCGTGGATGGACCTCAGCTCAAGCAGCAGGAGGCCAGTAATGTTACCAAAAATGTACCACTTACGCCGATTCGCGGAACGATTTATGATTCCACCGGGCAGAACAGACTAGCGTATTCTACACCTGTACAATCGCTGTATATCACGCTCTCCAAGAACTACAGTGATGGTATGGAAGAAAAGCGTGATAATGACAAAAAGCTATTGCCTGAGCTGGAGAAAATGACACAGAAGCTGGCGAATCGCTTTGCTGAATATGGGAATAAAGATGAGCCGAAAATGACGGCAGAGCAAATTATGGACGCTATGGACCGTAACTATCAGCGATTTAGCGGTTTTACGCCGCGTCTGATTAAAACGAATCTTAACAAAGATGAAGTGGCCTATTTTATGCAGCATAAGAGTGAGTTCCCGGGCATAGATGTCGTAGAGGAAACGGTACGTCATTACGATCCAGATACGGTAGCTGTCCAAACGGTTGGCTACATTAAAAGCTATAAAAGTGCGCGTGAAACGTTGGATAAATATAAGAATATTCAAAAATCCATGTCAGCTGAAAATGATCCGGGCCTCATTTATATGGATAACGAATCTGTTGGCTTTGATGGACTGGAATATCAATATCAGGAACAGTTACGAGGGAAAAATGGCTATAAAACGGTTCCGATTGATCCACGCAATATGCCGGAAGGTGTAGATTCTGTTACTCCTCCGCAAAAAGGAAATAATGTATATTCTACGATTAACAAAGAAATTCAGGTTAAAACGGAAGATGCTATTATGGATCAATTGAGATGGCTCCATTCACACGCTGTATCTGGCAAGACTCATCCTTATGCTAAAACAGGCTTTGCTGTGGCTATGGAAGTGGATACAGGAAATGTGGTGGCGATGGCTAGTATGCCGGATTATGATGCTAATTACTGGCAGACCGGAAATATATCTAGCGATAATTATAAGAAAATACAAAATGTATACTTGAATGGTACTATTCGCTCCTTTGGATCGGGCCAATCAGGTCAACATCCAGAGTCGGTTGTCCTACTTGGCTCCACCATTAAGCCGCTTTCTGTGTTAGTAGGACTGGAGGAAAATCTATTCAGTACCTCATCGTATTACCAGGATACAGGAGCGGCTTACTTTGGGCGTAATAATTCGTCACGAGTTCGGAATTCCTCGGGTCATGTGTACGGCGGGTTGGACCCAGCTTCTGCCATTCGGCATTCCTCCAATGCATTTATGGTCGATATGGTGGGCAAAAGATTGTACAACAAATACATTAATAATGCCAAGGAAGATCAAGGTGTGAATGTATGGGACCGCTACATGAAGGAATTTGGACTAGGTGTTTCTACGGGTGTAGATTTACCAAGTGAATGGTCTGGACGCAGAGAGTATGCTCATAATTCGAAAGAGTCTTCATTATCTAAACTTGCATATGCTTCTTTTGGTCAGCAGGGTAAATATACAACGCTTCAGCTTGCACAATATACAGCAGTATTGGCTACCAAGGGCAAACGGATGGAGCCACATTTGGTCAGTCAAATTAAAGATACCAACGGCAATGTAGTTCAAACAATTAAGCCGAAGGTGCTGAATGAAGTGAAATTTCCGGATGCATACTGGAATGAAGTCATACGCGGGATGGCAACAGATGTCAGCGCATTTAAAGGTTTCCCTTATGACTTTGCTCGCAAAACAGGGACATCGCAGCAAAGTGTGGGCAGAGAACTAAAAGATAACGGGGTATTTATTGCCTTTGCTCCACGTCAAAATCCCAAACTTGCAGTAGCGGTTGTTATTCCTGAAGGGGGCTTCGGGGCCTGGAGCGCCGGACCTGTGGCACGTAAAATCTTTGATGCCTACGACGAAGTTTATGGATTGGACGGGGTACCTAAGAAAAAGGATGCCACAGCAACCGATCCTAACGCAACCCAACAGCCATAATCATTTTATATGATATCATTTCATGAAAGCTTCTCTTAGCCTTTGGGCTGAGGGAAGCTTTTTTATGTTTTTTCTACGTTTTCTTACAAAATTGTCATCTCGGAATTCATCGTTTATGGCTTTGGATATGGTAGGATCAGGAATATGCCCTATTGGAAGGAGTAATGACAAGCTAATATGGACAGAGGAAGTTTGGATAAAAAGTTTTCATTCAAAAAGAAAAATGATGAAGAGAATGAAGAGTCACGAAAAAAACAGACGGTTTTACGAACCAACCTACTGTTTTTTGGTGCTTTTGTGCTGTTTGCCCTGATCATTACCAGACTGGCTGTATTGCAGTTTGTACAATCGGAGGAGCTGAAAGGGCAGCAGCAATCTGTAAATACGAAAAATGTCCCGTTAGCCCCGAGTCGCGGCACGATTTATGACTCCACAGGTACGGTTAAGCTGGCGTATTCGACTTCAGTACAGTCCTTGTATGTAACTTTATCTAAGGATTATAGCAAACGTACGGAGAAAGATCGGAAGCCGGGGGAAAAACTGCTCCCTGAGCTCAATGCATTTGCTGCCAAGCTTGCTGCCAAATTAAACGAACTGGGTCGTACCGAAGGAGAGCAGCTTAATGCAGAGGAAATAAAAAAGAGACTGGACCCGGACTATAATCAATATAGGGGATTTACCCCACGTTTGGTCAAATCCGACCTGAGTCGGGAGGAAATCGCTTATTTTCTGGAACATCGGACAGAGTTCCCTGGTGTAGAGGTTGTAGAAGAAAGTGTACGCCATTATGACCCGGATCGGGTGGCGGTACAAACGATTGGATATATGTACAAGTTCAAAGGAGCTCGAACGAACCGGCCCAAATATAAAGAGCTCTATGAAGCGAATTCGGAGGTTTTAAAACCGGCACAGGTTTATTCGGAAAGTGAAACGGTCGGATATGATGGCTTGGAGCTTCAGTACCAGGACGAGCTGAGAGGGAAAAACGGATATAAAACGGTAGAGGTCAATCCTCGCAGCATGCCGGAGGGCATTGAATCCATTACTCCTCCTGAAAAAGGACATCATTTATATTCCACCATCAACAAAGAAATTCAGCAGAAAACCGAACAAGCCATTATGGATCAGCTTGGCTGGCTTCATACTCATGCCGTATCGGGGAAGCTTCATCAAGACGCAACCACTGGCTTCGCTGTAGCGATGGAGGTAGAGACCGGAAATATCGTGGCAATGGCCAGTATGCCGGATTATGACTCTAATGTATGGAAAAGTGGAAGTACCTCACCTTCGGTATATGACGAAATTCAGCATAAAATGGGAAATGGAACCATTAAATCCGTGCCTAGCGGAAAAGCGGGTCCACATCCAGAATCCTCAGTGCTTCTGGGTTCAACCATTAAACCACTGACCGTGCTGATCGGGTTGAAGGAAAACTTTTTTTCTCCCGGACAAACTTATCTGGATACGGGAAGTGCGTACTACGGCAAAAATCGCTCCAGCCGGGTTGGAAATTCTAGCGGGCATGTGTATGGTTCTTTGACACCTAGCAGGGCAATTGAGGTCTCGTCAAATACGTTTATGGTGGATATGATCGGCAAGCCGCTGTATGCCAAATACGGAAGTAATGCAGGGATGCATCAGGGAATTGACGTATGGGACAAATATATGAAGGAATTTGGATTAGGCGTACCGACAGAAGTAGATCTGCCGGGCGAGTGGGCAGGCAGACTTGAGTATACGAGCAAGCATGAAAGTGCACTGACACGTTTGGTACAGGCATCCTTTGGTCAGCAGGGAAAGTATACGGCCATGCAATTGGCCCAGTATACGACTGTGCTGGCAACAAAGGGCAAGCGTATGCAGCCTCATTTGGTCAGCAAAATTGTAGATGATCAGGGGAATCTTGTACGTGAATTTAAGCCGAAGGTACTGAATGAGGTCGCTTTTTCAGATACGTACTGGAATACAGTGATTCGGGGTATGGCTACCGATGTTAAAGCCTTTAACGGATTTCCTTATGACTATGCCCGTAAAACAGGGACTTCTGAGCAGGTGGTGGGACGTACGGTTAAAGATAATGGGGTGTTCATCGCTTTTGCTCCACGTCAAAATCCGAAGCTGGCGGTAGCGGTCATCATTCCTGAAGGGGGCTTTGGTGCGACGAGTGCGGGACCGGTTGCGCGTAAAATATTTGATGCGTATGACGAAGTATATGGGCTAGATGGTACTCCTAAAAAGCCTCTGGCAGCAAAGTGAGGACTTGAATTTTTTTGTGGGCTTCTCTTTTTCATGGTAAAATGTCGTTGGACATAAGGGACATACAGGAGGAAGAGACACTATGGGAGAGAACCAATATAAATACAAACTGCTTGCGCTCGACATGGATGGAACTTTACTGAATGATAATCATGAAATTTCCTTGGAAACGATTAACTGGATTAACAAGGCGATACAGGAAGGGATCCATGTATGCTTGTCCACCGGACGTGCAGCGATGCATGCTCTGCCTTACGGTCAGCAACTCGGCCTGGAGACGCCAATGGTAACCGTAAACGGCAGTGAGGTGTGGAAATCACCCCACGAGTTGTGGCGTCGTTATTTACTTGATAAGGAGCTCGTTCGTAAGATGCACCAGATTGCTGTAGAAACAGGCTCCTGGTTCTGGGCTTACTCAACGGAGGAATTATATAACAGAGATCGTTGGCCGAATACATTGGACACACAGGAATGGCTTAAATTCGGTTATAATACGGAAAATGACGAAATTCGCCACCAAATTTTGCTGAAGCTTCAGGACATGGGTGGACTTGAAATCTCCAATTCTTCAATGACGAATCTGGAAATTAACCCAGCTGGTATATCCAAGGCCAGTGGAATCGCTGAAGTGTGCGACCTGCTTGGCATTACTCTGGAGCAGGTGGTTGCCGTTGGCGACAGTCTGAATGACCTGGCTGTGATTCAAGCGGTTGGACTGGGCGTAGCCATGGGGAATGCTCAGGATACGGTTAAAGAAGCCGCTGATGTGGTCGTGGCTTCGAACAATGACGACGGCATTGTAGAAGTGATCCGTGATTATGTGCTTGTGTAATAAAACGAATGATGCAGCTAGCAGGATGAATGGACGAGAAGGAGGAGGCCCATGGACGTTGTAGGCTGGATTGTTGTTATTGTGCTATTCATTGTGGGCATGGCCGGGGCGGTATATCCCGTATTGCCGGGGGCGCTCGCCATCTATTTTGCATTTTTTGTATACGGCTGGTTTTTCTCGTTTGCTCCATACAATGCACTGTTTTGGATTATACAAACACTAATCGTCGTTGCCCTTTTTGTTGCGGATTATGCTGTGAATGCGTGGGGAGTTAAGCGATTTGGTGGCTCGCGCCTGTCAGCGATACTGAGTACTATCGGGATTATTATTGGCCCCTTTGTTATTCCGGCATTTGGCCTGATTTTGGGACCATTTATTGGCGCTGTGCTAGGTGAGCTGATAAGCAAAGCCCCGCTGGACCGAGCTATTAAAGTGGGCTTTGGCTCTGTGTTAGGCCTTTTTACCAGCACCGTGATGAAAGTGATTTTGCAGCTTGCCATGATTATTGTATTCTTAATTTGGGTGTTATAACCCGAGATTCATTTTCGTTTATTATGATTTGCAGAGACAGAATCGACATGCGGCTCCGCACCGGTGATGGCTCAGGCCATGACAGTTTGTGCGGGGCTTTTGCATGCGTGTGAACAGCAAGAAAGAAGGGAACGCATTTTGTCCAATAAAGAAACATTCCTTAAAGGTACGCTTATTTTAGCCGCTGCCGCCTTGGTGGCCAGAGTGCTTGGTCTGGTACAGCGTGTTCCACTGGAGCATCTGCTCGGTTCCGTCGGGAACGCCTCGTTTACCATTGCGAACAACGCTTACTTGATGCTGCTCACGGTGGCTACGGCCGGCATTCCAAGCACATTGAGCAAAATGGTTTCAGAACGTTATGCACTGGACCGACCTTCGGAAGCGCGACGTGTGTATCGTGCGGCTTTGATATTCGCGGCTGCGGCAGGCATTATCATTACAGCGCTGCTGTATTTTGGAGCGCCTTATTTTGCCGAGCATGTAGCAGGGGTTCCGCAATCCGCTTTGGCCATTCAGGCTTTGGCGCCAGCATTACTGCTGTTCCCTGCCATTGCTATGATGCGTGGATACTTCCAAGGGCGCGGTAATATGACCGCAGGCGGTATTTCACAAATTGTGGAGCAGGTTGCACGGGTAGCGACCGCTATTATACTCGCTTTTATTATTTTGAAGCTGGGTTATGGAGATCGCGAGGTTGCAGCTGGGGCCTCCTTTGGGGGTGTCATGGGAAGTCTTGGCGCTCTGGCGGTCATGTTGTACTACACGGTAAAATTGCGTCGTCAGGATCGACAGGATCGTCAAGATCAATTCCAAGAGGAAAGCTCCGCGCTACCGATGATGCGCATTTACAAAGATATTTTCAAGCTTTCCATTCCAATTGTATTGTCGTCTCTGACGGTTCCGGCGGTCAACTTTATTGATACGTCGATTGTGGTGAGACTGCTATCTGGTCAAGTGGGATTGGATCAGGCGACTACTCAGTTGGGTTATCTAGGCTCTCGGGCACAGAGTGTGGCGGGAATTCCGCCGATTTTGGCCATTGCGCTCAGTCAATCGCTTATTCCGATCATTTCAGCGGCATTTGCCCGTAAGGATGAGCAGCATTTACAAAATCAGATGACGCTGGCTTTGCGTATCTCTATTTTGACTGGAATGCCGATTGTGCTGGCTTTATGTGTGACCGCTTATTCTATTAATGGTTTACTGTTCAGCTCGCTTGGAGGCAGTGGTATCATCGCTGTTCTGACACTCGGAACGATATTCCAGATTACGATGATGACTTCTAATTCAATACTGATCGGTATGGGCAAGCCGCGTATTTCAATGGTTAATGTCATGGTCGGTATCGTCGTTAAGTTTGCAGCGAGCTGGCTGCTGGCTGGTTGGCTTGGGATTTACGGGATCATTGCCGCAACCGGATTATGTTTCCTCGTGATCACGTTGCTGAATTTGCGTGTGCTTAAAGGGATCGTCTCCTTTTCCATCATGGGCCGTCGCTGGGCAGGGTTCTTAACCGCAGTCGTCGTCTCGGGAGCTATCGGATACGGTGTAAATGAAGCCTGTATTCTGCTGGTGCATCTGATGCCTGCGCGTGTAGCCTTCTTCATCGCATGCTGCATTGCCGGAGCGACTGTACTGGTATGCTACTTGGTGTTGCTGGTTGTATTGCGCGTATTGCGCAGGGACGAGCTGGGCAACTACCCACGTATGTTGCAAAAGGTACTACGTCCGTTAATGCGCCTACAGCGTGAGTCCACAGGACAGCGAGGCTAAAAGAGCTCTCCAGTCTTTCAGTGGAAAGGTTGCAAGCTGTTATGGGCAACGTGGGCCATTGCTGTTTTTTGTATGCCATGGCGATGCTCGTGGCGCATGGCAAATAACAGCGGTCGCCTTGGTTCGCTTAGATGCCCAAGTGTGGAGCCGTCCTGAAACCAGTCATACCGGGGGATTGGATCATAAGTTGTATCGGACCAGACGGCGTTCAGCTCCGGGCTGTACAGACGTTGTCCTGGCGGTAGCCATTCATGTGCTAAAAGCGTTGCACTTTCATCTGGAGAGTGCAACGCTTTTTGTTCATTCGGGGTGAATAGTCCAGGCCAATAGTCGCTGCGTGAACCCGTATGCGGCACACTGTTAGCGAATGCTGATGCCTGGTCCAGCACCTGCTGATGGCCGAAGAGCATAGCATAGAGACTTTTGCCAAAGCCGATCCGCTCGTCCAAATGGCCGAAACGCTCCATCACTAGTCCAGCAAGCCCACCGTTTAGCCCAAGTGGAAATATAACCTGATTAAGCTGGAGCCAGTCATGCAAATAAAAGCCCGGCTTGTGTGTCACAAATTTTTGAAAATACGGATCTTTTACCACACGTCCTTCAATATAGTTTTGTTCATTAATGATGAGCGCCACAGTCAACAGAGAGCTATCACGCCATGCCCAGAAACGTTCCCAAAAGGGCTTCATGAATGGCGAAACGTGAAAATAAGGCAACAAATGAAAGCAACTCCGACCTAAATGACGGCTGTGCATGTAAAGTTGCAACTGCGGATAAGCGTCTTGAAAAATAAGGGCGTTACAGCGCTCCAGTAGCCGATACAGCCATTCCTTTTCCTGCTCGCCGAATAGGTTGTCAATCAGTCCCCCTTTCAGATCGGTCATATGATAGCCGCCATTACGAGAAACCAGGTGAGCCAGTAATGCCCAGTGTAACTCCGGGTAGCCACGATAGCATTCAAGGTAAGCAGCAGTGCGGGTAACGTTGCTGCGATTCTCCTGTGCTGTATCGTTCTTGATCCGCTCCAGCAGCTCACAGTCTGTTTCGCATAAGGGCATATTCAGAGAAGAGGGACGCGTAGCGGGTCCGTTCACCAACATTAACGCTTCAGCTTCATTCATAGCGGCCTGTGCCGTATGATAATCCCACGCTAGTTCACGCAAGGGGTAGCGTAATTTGCGGGATTCGGTCCAGGCTGCCCGTTTGCCTTCCCAAGCTTCCTCAGCAACACGGGGAACGGAACCCAGTAACTTTAGCCCTCCCTGAAGCTGTCGAGATGCCGTATGGAGCCATTCGGTAAGAGACATGACTAAATAACCTCCTTTCCAACTGCAAGCATCCCCGTATCCTGCCAAGTAAGTTGGGTATGCTGTTAGGATGTCGTCGTTTATGTGGTGGATTCTTAAGTATATCTTTAGTATGCCTCAATGAGAGGGCTTCCAATCGGCATGTGAGCAGAATGGGGGAGTGTGCAAAAGCTTCACTTGGCGTTACAATAGAAAGTGCAATCTTTTCAGTATAAAAAGAATTTAAGGAGGAATCATCCATGCAAAAAATCGTCTCTCATGAAGACTTTAATAAGGCAATATCCACTCCGGGCGTAACGGTGGCTGTATTTAAGGCGGACTGGTGTGGGGATTGTCATTTCATTGATCCGTTCATGCCTGATGTGGAACAACAATATGCAGATAAGCTTACATTAATTGAGATTGATGTAGAACAGGCCGAAAGCGTCAGTCAAGAGCAGAATGTATTGGGGATTCCTAGCTTTATCGCTTACAGTGAAGGGCGAGAACTGGTACGTCTGGTGAACAGACTGCGCAAATCCCGCGAGGAGATTGAGCAATTTTTGGATCGGGCTGTTGAAGTCCATGCGAGCTTGGCAAAATAATGAATGCTGTACATGCATACATGAAGGTTCCAAATTGAATTTTAAACATCAAGACATTCAGAAAGCCGCTTCCTTTCAAGGGGGCGGCTTTCTCACGAACACGTTCACATTTTGTCAACAAAGCTCGTATGTCAAGGAACGATATATCAGTTATAATTACTATAAGTGATCATTTCACAACATATAAAGTGAATAAATATTATATTTGGAAGGATACGGGTGAATTTGAATAACAAAATTAGAATATTAAAATGGCTGGCACTCGTAACATGTATTGTCATGTTTTTGGCTACCTTCGGTGGAGGTGTTGTGACGCGGACGGATTCGGGTCTGGGCTGTGGCCGGGAATTCCCGCTATGCAATGGTAAGCTGGTTCCGGCACATACGATCGCATCCCTTATTGAGTTCTCTCACCGCTCCGTCAGTGCCATGGCCGGGATTCTTTCTATCGCCTCATTTGTTGGCTTTTTGCTGTTTATGAAGCATCGAAAGGATTTACAGCTATTCTCGCTGCTCACGCTCTTGTTTGTGATCATACAAGGTGCAATGGGGGCGTTGGCTGTCATATTCTCCCAATCAGCTGCGGTCATGGGACTGCATTTTGGCTTTGCGCTTATCGCTTTTGCCAGTGCGACTATGATGACGCTGGGGGCCTGGCAGGAGCATGCGGACTCACGCCACACTCCGCGTCTGATTCCTGGGCCTGTCAGTCGGGGCTTTCGTAATTTTATATGGCTATCGACGATCTATACCTATATTGCTGTCTATTCAGGGGCGTTGCTTAGTCACTCGGTCATCCAGAAGGTTGTAAATATTGGAGGCTTCATATCTCCACTGTTGCTTCATCAGATTTCAGCCGGTCTGCTGTTCGTCATTATCTTGGCTGTGGGTCACTACGCATACCGTTATCACCCGAATCACCGGGACATCCGTATATTGGGTGTTGTATCGGTCTTGTTAATCCTGCTTCAAGTGGTGATTGGAATTATCTTGCTGTACGTCAACAGACCTGAAATCTACATGTTTATCGTGCTGGGGCATATGCTGGTGATTGCATCGTTGTTCTCCATCTTGGCTTATCTGAGCTATCGTGTATGGCAATTGTCACCGGATCGCAAGCTTGTTCCGACCCAAGCACAACGTACCTAAGCATTTCATAGATCATAGTGAAGCGGATTTTTGCCCAAGTGGCGTTTAAACACGTATAATAGCATATAAGAAACAAACCAGGCCCACGAGTTTCTCGAGGGCTTGATTTGCTTAGGAGGAATCGTCCAGTTGATCTACCAGAATTTGCGCCAATTTATTGAAGCACTGCGTAAAGAAAATCATCTTAAAATTATAGAGGCACCTGTCGATCCTTACTTGGAGCTGGCTGAGATTCATCGAAGAGTCATTGAGGAAGAAGGGCCGGCACTGCTGTTCACGAATGTAAAAGGAACTCCGTTTCCTGTAGCCAGTAATCTGTTTGGCACGAATCGCCGTGTGGACATGGCTTTTGGCCCGCGCCCAGAGCAACTGATGGATGCGATTGTAGGAGCAACCAAAACATTGTTTCCACCTACACCCAAAGCATTGTGGAATGAACGTGGCCTGATTAAGGACATGCTAAAAGTAGGCCTAAAAACAGTATCTCATAGCGAGGCTCCTGTATTGGGAGTTCGCCGTACAGAGGCTCCGCTGGCACCACTGCCTAAAGTGACCAGTTGGCATGAGGATGGAGGACCGTTTATTACCCTTCCACTCGTGTATACCGAGAAGCCAGGTCAGCCCAAGGATCATAATCTGGGGATGTACCGCATTCAGATTTATGATGATCAGACGACGGGCATTCACTGGCAAATTCATAAAGGCGGCGGTTTCCATTATCATGAAGCGGAGCTGCGTAATGAGCCGTTGCCTACGACGATTATCATCGGTGGCCCGCCTGCTCTGATTGCGTCTGCCATTGCTCCAGCACCGGAAAACTTGCCTGAGCTGTTGCTGGCTTCGCTTATTATGGGAGGCAAGCTGCCCATGACAGAGGACCCGCTTGGGGGTCATCGGATTCCAGCAGAAGCAGAATTTGCAATCAGCGGTTATGTGCCACCTCATGAACGCCGTCCGGAAGGCCCGTTTGGCGATCATTTTGGATATTATTCATTACAGCATGATTTCCCTGTATTTCATGTCAAACATATGCATCACCGCAAGGATGCCATTTATCCGGCAACCATTGTAGGTAAGCCTCGGCAAGAAGACTACTACCTCGGTGAGTTTTTGCAACGTCTGCTGTCGCCTGCCTATCCGCTTGTGATGCCTTCCGTCAAGTCCCTGTGGGCGTATGCGGAAACGGGCGTACATGCGCTGGCAGCGGCAGTCGTACGTGAAAGCTACTCCCGTGAAGCGCTTGTATCCGGTTTTACCATTTTGGGTCAAGGTCAATTGTCATTGACCAAGTTCCTGATGCTGACAGATCGAGTCATTGATTTATCTGACTTTAACCTGCTGCTGGAAACCATTCTGGAGCGATTTAATCCAGCAAGGGATTTATTTATTTTCAATCACACGTCACACGATACACTCGATTACACAGGCCGCAAGCTGAATCATGGCAGTAAGGCGATCCTGATGGGAATAGGTGAGCCTGTACGTGAATTGCCTCGTGCTTATGAGGGAAGCGATCTGCCGGGGATTCGTGAAATTGAACCCTATTGCGGAGGTTGCCTCGTCGTATCGGGTGCGTCTTTTGAGCAAGATCCTGAGCTGGCGGCACGTGTTTTGGAGCGATTAGCTGCGGGTGAGCAAGAGTGGCCGCTCGTTTTCATTGTGGACGATGCCAAAGAAGTCGTTCGCTCTCAAGCCTCGTTCCTATGGACGGTATTCACTCGCTTTAACCCGGCTACGGATATGTACGCGGACAGCGAAGTGCGTTTGCATCATCTGAACTATAAGCTGCCGATTGTAGTGGATGCGCGTATGAAGCCTGGGTATCCGAATGAGGTGTTACCGCGTGAGGATATTGTTAAGCTTGTAGATCAACGATGGACGAGTTATTTCGCTTGACGCCCTAATTAAACCTACAGCCGGATTTTACATTTATAAGGAGGCGTAAGCATGATACGCAAGCTACTGGGTGAGCCGCCACGTGTGAACAAGGGCATCTTGCTGGATGCCATGAATAGCATGTCAGATATGTTAAACCTGCTGGAGCGGGAAATTCAGGCTGGTGGAGATCCGACCCACGACTTTCGGAAGGCGGATATTTTGACACGTGGTCTAATGTCATCTCTGGATGAACTGGAGCAGAGCCATCATGCTACCGCCTTTTTCCGTATGAAAGTGAAAGCCGGATATGCTGAAGATATGAGTGAGGATGAAAAATCCGATTATGCATTGTATGTTTTCTTTTATAAAGATGGGTTTGTGAGGGTATTTTCCATTTTGGATAAGCTGGGCAACTGGCTGAATGATCTGTATGATTTAAAAACAGGGCAGTATAAGGCTCATTATTCGTATTTTACCGTGTTGCGACAGCTCAAGTATCTCAAAATGCATCCTGTATTGACCGATAATTTAAATGATATCAAGGACACATACAACGATGCCATCAATCGGCTGCGTAAGCGGCGTAATACGGAGATACACTATATGAATACGGAAATGCAGGATGATCTCTGGCAACGGCACCGAGCTTTGTATGGAAAAATCCAACTGGAGGATCTCGATCACCATTTGGAAGATTTGCAGCAGGGCTTGGAAATGGTATGTCGGTCGCTGTCAAAGGCCTTTACTTATACTGCGAAACAATGGGAGAACCGGGCAGTACGCCCAAAAATATGATAGAAAATATCCTTTGACAAAGCAATGTAAACTATCTATACTGAAACCTAGTTTCAGAAAAATGCCTGAATTATATTTTTTATATAAACTTAACGGACAGCTAAAGCTGGAGTTTAACATATTTTTCTTATCCAGAGAGGTGGAGGGACTGGCCCGATGAAGCCCGGCAACCCGTTTTTTCCCGGTGTAATACACTGGGAGGGAACATGATGGTGCTAATTCCTACAAAACCGCTAGAGTTATAGCGATTTTGGCAGATGAGAAAAGGTTCGCAAGGTGGGGCCCTTTTCATTCTGTGAAAGGGGCTCTTTTTTGTATAAATAAATAGCGATTTTATACAATCCTGAGAGATGACAACTGGTTAAAAGGGTAAGGAAGAGTGAAGGGGGTCGCAGCACGTTGATAGAGCTTAAGCAGTTAACCAAGCATTATGGCAAAGGCAACCGACGCGTTAATGCGCTGTCTGGGTTGAATCTTTCTATAAAGCGTGGAGAAATATTCGGAGTGATTGGTCACTCCGGGGCAGGGAAAAGTACATTGATCCGCTGTATTAATTTATTGGAACGCCCTACTTCAGGTGAAGTATGGGTAGACGGGGTAAACCTCACTACTGTGAGTCAATCCCAGTTACAAATGCAGCGCCGAAAAATCGGAATGATTTTTCAGCATTTTAATTTGTTGTCTTCGGCGACGGTATATGACAATATTGCATTTCCGTTGCGGCTGGTAAACACGCCCAAGCAGAAGTTGGACAAGAAGGTTCGTGAACTGTTGGAATTGGTGGGTCTCGAAGAACACAGTGGAAAGTATCCGTCACAGCTCTCAGGTGGACAGAAACAGCGAGTAGGAATTGCGCGGGCGTTGGCTAGTGATCCTCATGTATTGCTGTGTGACGAAGCGACTTCTGCGCTTGATCCACAGACGACGGGGTCTATCCTGAAATTGCTGCTGGATATTAATCAGCGCTTTAATTTGACTATCGTGCTGATTACACATGAAATGCATGTCATTCAAAGCATCTGTGATAAAGTTGGCGTCATTCATCAGGGTGACATCGTGGAGCAAGGTCCGGTGGCGGAAGTATTTTTGAAGCCGCAGCACCAGGTAACCAAGGACTTTATCCAGCGGGAGTCAGAACATCCCGAGGAGTTGCAAGCAGCGATTGCGGCAGCAGGTGGCGGCGAGTCGGCGCAGGTGGTACGTATCTCCTTCTTGGGCAGCAAAACATATGATGCGATTCTGTCGCGTACGGCTCGAAGCACTGGGGTTGATTTTGCGATCTTGCAGGGAACCATATCTACGATTAAAAATGTACCCTATGGTCAGCTAATCGTTCGTTTTGAAGGGAATCATGAGGATATAGAGCATACGCTGCGCGAAGTGTCTGGGCAAGGACTTGATGTGGAGGTGATCGGACAATGAGCGAACTTGATTTTTCACAAGTGAGTTGGGAAGAGCTAGGGAATTCTACGCTGGAAACCCTTCAGATGCTCGGTGCATCCGCATTGTTCACCCTCATTATTGGTTTGCCGCTCGGCATATTATTGTTTCTGGCGAGCCGCTCCTCGTTGACTCTGATGAAGGTGATATACATTGTATTATCATTCATCGTTAACATTTTACGTTCCGTGCCATTTATCATTTTGATCGTTGCACTTATTCCTTTTACACGATCGCTGGTAGGTACCTCGACCGGGGTGTTGGGAACCATCCCACCATTGGTTATCGGGGCTGCCCCATTCTTCGCACGTCTTGTCGAAACGTCTCTGCGTGAAGTGGACAAGGGTGTCATTGAAGCCGCACAAGCAATGGGGGCCTCGACAGGACAAATTATCCGGCGTGTGCTGTTACGTGAGGCACTTCCGGGACTGCTAGCCGCATTAACCATTACCGTCGTTACACTCGTATCCTACACGGCAATGTCCGGGATGATCGGGGGCGGTGGACTGGGTACACTGGCTATCAACTACGGCTATTATCGTTATGAAACGGCTGTAATGATCGTTGCGGTCGTGCTGATGGTCGTATTGGTTCAATTGCTGCAAATGGCGGGAGACCGTCTCGTGCGGCATTATACTCGAAAATAGGGAAAACATATAGATATCCTTATTGATCAGGACGTCTGCTCCTGAATATTACAAATTATTGGAGGGGTAATAACATGAAGAAATGGGTATTGGCTGTATTAAGCTTGACATTAATTGCGGTGCTGGCTGCTTGCGGCACAAAGAGCACAACATCGGATACAAACAATGCGGCCGAAAATACAGGCGGATCACCACGTGAAGTGGAGCTGAAAGTTGGAGCTTCTCCTGTGCCGCATGCGGAAATTTTGGAAGCAATCAAACCTCAGTTGGAAAAAGAAGGGGTTCGTCTCCAAGTCGTTCAGTTTAACGACTATGTACAGCCGAACGTTCAATTGTTTGACAAGCAGTTGGATGCTAACTTCTATCAACATGTACCTTACTTGAATGTTATGAACAAAGAGCGCAAAATGAATTTGGTTTCTGTGGGCGCGGTTCACCTGGAGCCTTTCGGCATCTACTCCCAAAAATATAAAAAGCTTGATGAACTCCCAGATGGCGCAACGGTAGCCATTCCGAACGATGCAACAAACGGAGGCCGTGCATTGTTGTTGTTGGAAAAACAAGGTCTGATCAAGCTGAAAGACGCAAGCAACATTGAAGCTACGGTAAAAGATATTACTGAAAATAAGAAA
The DNA here is from genome assembly GCF_011066155.1 of Paenibacillus sp. EKM206P. Lineage (NCBI taxonomy): Bacteria > Bacillati > Bacillota > Bacilli > Caryophanales > Paenibacillaceae > Paenibacillus > Paenibacillus sp. EKM206P. The sequence continues at coordinate 75,032 of NZ_JAAMNQ010000006.1, forward strand.
AACCTGAAATTCAAGGAGCTGGAAGCGGCTATGCTGCCACGTCAGTTGCCTGAAGTGGACATTGCGTTGATCAACACGAACTACGCTCTGGAAGCTAAGCTGAACCCGACGAAGGATGCACTGGCACTGGAAGATAAAGATTCTCCATATGCTAACGTTCTGGTAGCTCGTCCTGATAATAAAGATTCTGAAGCGATTCAGAAGCTGCTTAAAGCTTTGCAATCCCCAGAAACTAAAAAATTCATTGAAGATAAATACCAAGGCGCAATTATCCCGGCATTTTAAGTAGGGAACGAGAACACATTGCACGCAAACCCCAGATTCTCTTGAACAAGAGGACTGGGGTTTCTTTTGGATAGAGTTGTAGGGGAAGCTTAAATATTTTATACTTGGGGGTGACCGTTCTCTGTGAACAGGAGGAAAATTGTTGAGAGATAAAGTCGCATTCATAACGGGTAGTGCCAAAGGTTTAGGTAAAACGACCGCTCTGCGTCTGGCGAATGAAGGCTGTAATATTGCGCTGAATTATGTGCATAGCCAAGCAGAAGCCGAAGCGCTTAAGCGGGTGATTGAGTCTAAGGGAGTACGCTGCCTGTCTTTACAAGGGGATATCACTGTTCAGAAAGATATCACGAGGCTGATTGGTGAAGTCCAGGATCGGCTAGGCGGAGTCGATATTATGGTGAACAATGCTGGACCGTTCATCCGGGAACGCCGCCTGTTTGCGGATTACAGTGTAGCTGAGATTCATACCATGATACAAGGGAATCTGGTCGGTACCATGTTGCTGGATCATTTGGTATTGCCTCACATGCGTAGCCAGCAATGGGGACGTATTATTCATTTTGGCTTTGGTCATGCTGGAGAAGCGAGAGCTTGGCCGCATCGCGCCGTCTACGCAGCCGCCAAGGTGGGGCTGGTGTCTTTTACGAAGTCACTGGCTGTGGAGGAGGCTCCTTATGGCATCACGGTCAATATGATCTGTCCAGGGGATATTCGAGGAGCAAATAAGGAAATGTCAATCGCCGATGTCATCGGCATGCAGGATAAAGAGACACCGCGTGGGCGTCCGGGGAGCGGAGAGGACATTGCGCGAGTGATCGCCTATTTGTGTGAGGAGCATTCGGATTTTATAACAGGCAATATTATGGATGTATCGGGAGGATTGGACCCCATTCGGCCAACCATATAAGCTTGAGTGATCCCTCAGACGCTGTAACACAAAAAAGAGTCTTGAGCTTCGTTACCGAAGTCAAGACTCTCATGATCTTATGCATCAAGCATTAGAATACTTGTACCACTTCTTGGACGCCGTCGACTTCTTCGAGAAGAGCGCGTTCAATCCCTGCTTTCAGCGTGATTGTGGAACTTGGGCAACTGCCGCAAGCGCCTACCAGCTTCAGCTTAACGATGCCGTCTTCAACGTCAACCAGCTCAACGTCGCCGCCATCGCGTTGCAGGAACGGACGGAGCTTATCCAGTACATCTGCTACTTCATCATACATTTGAACGCTTTGTGTTTCGCTCATTAGAATTCAACTCCTTTCCTATACCTTTATTATTATATTACAAAGCGGGCCAAATTAAAATGCCCGTCATCCAAAGCAGGTGAAAAAATGTTAAGACCTATTATTGAGTTTTGCACCAGTAATATGCATTGGGGCACTGATGAAATCATGTCCAAGCTGGAACAGAATCCAGATTATGATGTGATTGAATACGGCTGCCTAAGTAATTGCGGTCAGTGTAACGCGGAACCCTATGCGATGGTCAATGGTGAGATTGTATCCGCAGATTCAGCAGAGCTTCTGTACGAAGTGATTATGAACAAAATTAAGGAAGCTGAAGCATGGGATAACATAGACTTGGATTGAAATATAATGCTCTGTTAGCCCATACACGCAATATACAAAGAAGACCTGCTTTGGGAGCGGGTCTTCTTTGTTTGTTTAGCATGATCAGCCAAAATGGCGTTTGGACTTCCAGAGCACACCGCTTTTAAGCAGGCGTGGTACACGGCCGCGCAATGAAGTGCTGCCCATAAAGCCATAGCCGAACCCGGCCTTCTTGCCAAGTGCGCCTAATGTACCGCGCAGCTTTAAAGGATGCGGGTGAGGCGTTTGACCTTTCCATAGATCACGTACAATATGTGCGATTTGTTCCCCTTGCACCTCTGCCGCCTGAGCGCTTGGAGAGTAGGGAAGGCTGGCACAGTCTCCGACCACATATACCTCTGGATGATCTGGTATTTGGTAGTAATCGTTGAGCACGATGCGACCCTGAGGGTCTTTAGGGACGGCTAAATCCTGCACAATTTTTACCGGCTGAATCCCGGCCGTCCATACCACTGCATCCGTTACAATTTGCTCGTCACGGTTATAAATAGCCCCCGGCTCAATACGAGAAACCGCAACATGGTTCAGGGCATTAACCTGATGTTCCTTGAACCAAGCATGTACATAGGCAGACAAACGTTGCGGGAATGCTGACAGCACCCGCTCGCCCCGATCCATAATGGTAATATTCAAATCCGTACGGCTTTCACGTAACTCCGCTGCAATCTCAACACCGCTAAGACCGCCGCCTACAATATGGACATGTCCATATGGCTTGATTTCGTTCAAGCGCAGATAGGTTTGGCGGGTATGGTTAAACGACTGGATCGTACAGCTGTGTTCTTCAGCCCCCGGTGTATTGTGAAAGCGGTCGGTACAACCCAACGCAATGACAAGCTGATCATAGGGCAAGGGTTCACCGTCTTGAAAATGGACCATTTTATTCTCCAGATCCATCGAGGTGACCTCTCCGTATTTGCGAATAAGACGTTGCTCATCTGGAAAATGCACCCGCAAATCAAAATCAGAAACCGTACCTGCTGCGAGGGCATAGTACTCTGTTTTCAAGCCCTGAAAGGGCATTCGATCCACTAAAATAACTTGAACATCGTCGGGAATGTGTTTATCCAGCAATTCTTTGGCAATGGTAAGGCCGCCATAGCCGCCCCCCAGAATAACGAAATTTTTCATCAAAATCCGCCTTCCTTTCGCTACCGTGTCCCCGGCAAATGGTCTGGTGTCTCGTCGATCTAACACAAGTTTTTGTTGTTATAAAACCCGAGAATCGGGCCTGCCTGTGGCAGACAGACCAGCGTATTCCGGGGCAGCATGATGCTGCATGATGTGAGTAATGGGGATGATATGCTCGCGGGAAATCTGAATCCGATATTACATTTATTCGAAAACTTCGATTTCGTTATAGAAGGTGTCTCGTTCTACAGGTATGCGTCCTGCACCTTTGACCAGCCAGATCAGCTCTTTACGGGTCAATCCGGCAGGGGTCAACGCACCTGCGGCATGGCTGATCTGCTCGCGCACAATCGTGCCATGGACGTCTGATGCGCCAAAGGTGAGAGCGACCTGCGTCAATTGCGGGCCAATATTAATGAAGTAAGCTTTGACATGGTCGATATTGTCCAGCATCAGGCGGCTGATCGCAATGGTTTTGAGATCTTCGTAAGCGGAGTTACGACGCATAATGTTGGCGTTTTTGCTTTTCGGCTGCATGGACAGTGGAATAAATACCATAAATCCGTTCGTTTCGTCCTGCAATTCGCGAATTTGCAGCATATGTTCAATACGATCCTGATACGATTCGACCGAACCGTACAGCATAGTCGTATGAGTTTTCATGCCGAGATTGTGGGCCGTGCGATGTACTTCGAGATAGCGGTCCACGTTGGCTTTCGTAACACGCATCTTCTTGCGATATTCGTCGGACAAGATTTCTGCGCCACCACCAGTCAGGGATTGAAGTCCAGCCTTTTGCAGCTCCTCAAGCACTTCTTTAATACTCAAGCCGCTTATGCGTGTGAAAAAGTCAATTTCCGCTGCTGTGTAGGCTTTCAGTGTAACGTGGGGATATTTTTCATTCAGCGCCTTCAATGAGTCTACATAGTATTGGAAAGGCACATGATTATTATGACCACCGACGATATGAAATTCTCTTACCCCCGGATGGATGTGTTGCTCTACATAATCAATCATTTCCTGCCCGGACAACGTATAAGAGCCGTCCTCCCCCTGATCCTTGCGGAAATTGCAGAACGCGCAGCGCGCTTCGCATACATTGGTGAAGTACAGGCTCATGTTTTCGATAAAATAAACCTTTTTTCCGTTCTTGCGTAAATTAGCTTCGTTAGCCAACTGACCCAGTGTGAGGATATCGTCAGTTTCATACAAATATATACCATCTTCGAGGTTCAAACGAATCCCGTTCTGTACCTTTTCTACAATTTCCGCCATTCTGCGGTCTGTAAAAGGTGTAACTAATGTGGACATGCCTATTCCTCCTTCAAGTTGCTCTGTGCGAGGCTGTCCGCCAAATCAGCGGTACAAGCGCTTGATGCGCACAGGATGTCCCGTTCCGTCGGTAAAATCCGGCAGCGCGGATATACGATATGTGAAAAATGTTACAATGCCAGGCTACAATGATGAATATCTCAAAATATCGCCTTTGAAATGACAAATTTCCGACAGTTTCTTTTACACACTCTTCACCTATTATAAACCTCACACCACCGGTGTTCAATACAAACGAATAGAAAAACAGGTCTTGAAGCCTGTAAGGGAAGGACATTCCATGACTTGAGCACCTGCAAATAGTGGAGTATACTGAAGGAGAACATGAAGTAAAAGAGGAGGATGGAGCTATGATTAACATCACCGATTCCGCTGCTGAGCGTTTGAAGGATATGCTGGAGCAGCAGGAAACGCCGAATATGTTTTTACGTCTGGGTGTTACGCCAGGTGGTTGCACCGGATTCTCGTATGCAATGGGCTTTGACGACAACGAGACGGATCAGGATATATATATGAACGTACAGGATATGAAGATTGTAGTGGAAAAGGAAAGCATCCGCTACCTGGACGGTCTGGAAATCGACTTTGAAGAGTCTGGAATGTCAGGCGGCTTCACGATTCATAACCCGAATGCCGTAGCTACATGCGGCTGCGGTTCAAGCTTCCGTACAGCTACAGATGCCGGGAAACCGAACGAAGAGCCTTGTTAAGGTAGTTTAAAAGGGTACAATGAAATGAATTGTCTGCAAACCTGCATGATGGGGTGTTAACAATTCGAAAATGTAAATCAAGACCTCCAGAACGGTATAGTCACGTACTATATTCGTCCTGGAGGTCTTTTTTAATATGTAGAGATTACTTACTTAGGATCATTATCACTACGTGTGGATTGGACAAATTTACTCAGGGCATTAAAAAAGGCAAATGCAACTGTAAAAAGCAAAAGAGCTACGGGTTTAATTTCAATCTTAGAAAAAACACTATATAAAACTAAAAATGCAAAAAAGAGTACTGAGCTATTTACGTTTTGTTTTGTATAAATAGATTTTATAAAATTCATTGTATCACTCTCCAATTTGATTATAAGAATTCAAAACATATAGTATAAGTACCTCATTAACAAAATAGAAGTTAACTTGGTATATATACCATATTGCGAATGTATTCAATTAACGACTTCTTATACATAAATTACAGTATTGCATACAAACATTCAGGACTTATCAAATAAAAAATTCACATTATTTTAATTAGAGTTTTACTTCACTAGAATTTCAGTATAGGAACTTACAATTTGAATTCTGAGGGAGTGAAAGAATATATGAGCAATCCAGTTAGTTTAAAAATGGCTACCATGACATATGGACTTGATGATGATCCTCATATGTATGAATTATTTGAGGGAGTTCTGTATGATCGTAGTTATTTCTTTTATCTTGAACATGGGATACTGTGTCTGCGACATGTAAGAAAGGTAGAACAACCGGACCATCCACATCTTTATGTGGATGGGGAAAGTGGGGGCCTCCAACTAGCGAAGAATGTACAGCGTGGGATTATGGAAGTCGTTACAGAACTGATCGAGCGTTTGCGTAGTAAGGATGGATTGACGTTTTTACTGGACGAACTGCTATGGCTACATGGTCGAAGTCATATTGAACTTAACCTCGTAAAAAATAAAGGATGATATATTTCTGTTGAGAAACTAGCTGATTTGTAACCTTCCTCCACGGAGTTGGCACTTAAGACTAAGAACACGAGAGAAAAGAGGCTAGGGATGTATGAAGGAGTGGGTTGAAAAGGCACGGCAGGGGGATGAAGAAGCGTTCGGGCAGCTAATGCTGCATTTTCGCGGGATGGCCTATGCGGTGTCCTATGACATGCTGAAGGATGTTCATCTCGCGGAAGATGCCGTGCAGGATGCGCTCATAGAAGCTTATCAGAATCTGGAGAAGCTGCAGAACGCGTCCGCTTTTCCAGGCTGGTTCAAGACCATTGTCGTAAGACAGTGCCAGCGAATGCTGCGGCGCAAGCATCATTCGATGCTTCCTCTGGATGAGGCTATGCAGATATCGGGAGGAGTACCGGGTGTAGCAGAAATTGCGGAGCGTAGGGAGGAGAGCCAAGTTCTGCAACAATCGGTGAAGGCACTGTCTGCCAAGCTGCGCGTGCCTCTGCGGCTGTTTTATTTTTACGGCTATTCTCTTCAGGAAATTTCCGATTATCTGGGCACTCCGGTCCCGACGCTTAAGAAGCGGCTGCACGATGCTCGCCGAAAGCTGAAAGGTACACTCCCGGTAGCTGATCTCGTTTCTGTGTTCAATCATTTGTATGAGGGAGGGCAAAACATGCTACATATTGTTAACGGTGATGTTGTAGGCGAGATGTTGAAGCAGGGTGTTGTACAGGGTGATGTGCTTGTATGGAGAGAGGTATATCCGGCAGGACCGATATTTTTAAATCCAGCGGGGGCGGAAGAACGGGCATTGCGGGCCAGGGTCCTAGAAGAATCGATGGGTATTCCGACCAGCGAATATATTACGGGTTGTGAGGAACAGGAGCAGAAACTTCGTGAGTTTATTAAGTATGATGAAGTCGTATTGTGGTTTGAGCATGACCTGTTTGATCAGAGCATGCTCGCCTATCTGCTCCACTGGTTCAAAAGACAGAAACTGGGCCGCACGAAGCTGAGCCTGCTCTGCATTGGGGAGTTTCCGGGAATCGAACGCTTTCATGGCTTGGGACAGCTCACTCCGGCACAGCTTCAGACATTATCCGGTACCTGGCGGACTATTGGGCGGCAAGAAATGGAACTCGGAAGCGAGCTTTGGCAGGCCTATGCTTCTCCTGATCCTGTACAAATGGCTAATCTGCTGGAAAACAAGAAGACAGAATTGGCAGCATCCGGCCTGACTTTTGCCTATGAAGCCTTCACAGCGCATCTCAAGCGGTTGCCCTCGGAACGGAATGGTCTTGGCGTTGTGGAACAGACCACGCTTCAGGCTGTTCATCATGGAGTGGATACGTCATTGGAATTGTTTCGTCAGGTAACTGACGTTCTGCATGTGCTTGGCATGGGTGATCTTGAATACTGGAAATTTATTCGTGCTTTGGCGCAAGGCGAACATCCTTTGCTGATCATTGACGGGATTGAGGCGGGCTTGGGTTTTAGACAAATTCCGGATTTTCTGAACCGAAAGGTAATTCTGACAGAGTTGGGTAAAGAGGTACTGAATGGATCAGCGGACCGCATTGCAGTTCAAGGGATCGATGAGTGGTTTGGGGGGCTGCATCTCCATGGACATGAGGTTTCTTGGCGCTGGGATGATGTAGCTGGAGGTTTGATCCGACATTGAAGGATAGCTATCATCAGTATATTCTCCTAATGTTAGGAACCGACATGGGCAGATGCGCATATACTTTCTAAAAACTAACATTAGGAGGAATAAACTTGTATCAAGTACCTTCTTACTGGGGAAATTCATACTATATGCGGGCCGATTTTGTACCGATCTGGAACACAGGATTTCCGAAAGCAGTACAAATGATAAAGGAAGCGGTACAAGGGGAGCGTAACGATGAGTTGTTCTACGATGAATTGATCAATTTGGCACCCTCACAAGAGCAGGTGGCTATTATTGAAAGCATCCGTAATGATGAGCGCGGTCACAATAAAATGTTCAGAGAGATGTATCGGGCTTTGACAGGACAGGAAATTGCAGGCATCAGTAGTGAGCAATATGAGAGGGTGCAATCTTATACAGAAGGTCTACAGCGCGCCTTGATGGGAGAGTTGGGTGCGGTGGAACGATATCGCAACATCTGGTTTGGTTTGCCTGCCGGTATCTATAAGGACACGGTGTACGGTATCATTTTGGATGAGCTTAAGCACGCTGCCAAATACAATTATCTGATTACGTTGAATCTCAGGTAACTATTGACCGAAAGTCAATACTACTCCACATCAATTGGATGCTGGATTTTATCCTTATATTCATCCACATAGAGTTGGCCGTTGCTGCCTTTAACGGCATAGAATACGTCCTCTAACTTTTTGTCGCGGGCCTTCAGTTGAGACAGCAGCCATGATTCGGGAATATGATTGGAGTTTAAATTGCCATGCAAAAGCTGTCCGTCGATTACAAGCTCAATTGGGAACTGTGTGGCATTACCTGCATTCAACTGCAGGTCTTTTAATGTCACGGCTTGCAGTTCCTTTTTCTTTTGAACAGATAGTTTTCCGTTAATCTCAAGGAGGGCGTACTGCACTTCTTCTATATTAAAAATTTCTTTCTGGCGAAGTTGTTGGTTTAAAGAATCCAATGTCATATTATTTTTTTTTAGGTTATCTTCGAGAATGAACCCTCCTTCTATGAGAACGGTGGGTGCTCCCTCTGTCCACATCTTAAAGTTTCTGAATTTCAAAAAAAACTTGGATAAAACATAAGAAGTAATTGTAAAAACAGACAGGGCTATTAATAGGTGGACAACTTCTATTTTTTGGTTAAATGCAAAATTAGCAGCCATAGCTCCTAATATAACTGCCGTTACGAATTCGTGAAAGTTCATATTGGAAAGGGTTTGCTTCCCCAATATTCTCCCAATTAGCATGAGGATAACGAATGCAGAAAAACTTCTGATCAAAATAACGAGATGATCCATGCAAAACCCTCCTAGTTTGAAAATTGCAGGTATTCAGCATATAGGTTACCCGCTGGGATGGGATAATATACCAATGTAATTAATGCATTATATGTGATGTATAAGCTTATAGGTTAGAAATTTAGCTATTTGGTCGAATGATTTGATTTCTCTGCATATGAATAGACCTCCTTATGTTCATAATCCAATGCTTCTACTGCTTCATATCCGTAAACAGCTCCTGCGCAGTACGCACAAATAACTGTACAGCCAGAGAAGCATTGTGCAGGGATGGTACAGCGATACCGATTTGACGTGTGATCAGAGGTGAAGTCTCCTTGACGGTCAGATCATGGGGGAACGTGGACAAGGCGAGTGAAGAAACAATGCCCATACCCAGTCCTTGTCGAACCATGCTGACCAAGGTGCTGACATTGTGAGTAATGAATTGTGCCTGCAACTGACTTTGTTCGCGTTCAAAACCTTCCATAATGGCGACCTCATGTCCACCTTTACAAAAGATCATATCCTGCTCATTCAAGTCACGGATGGCAATTTTATTGTGCGATTGTAGAGGGTGACCGTCTGGCAGGAGAATAACCATGTCATCCTGACATAATGGGATGATATCTACCTGAGGGTCTGGTAACAGGATGATACCGACTTCGATTTCTCTGGTATGCACCCACTCCTTGACTTCATTCGTGGAGCCTTCATGTAGATCGAAAACAAGGTTCGGATAATGCTGACGAATATGATGAATAATCGGGGGCAGAAAATAGGCTGAGGCAGAAGGAAAGGCACCGATCGTGATCGTGCCCACGTCTAGACCTTTTTCAGCAGCCACCTGCTGCTGTACCTTTTCCATGCTTTGCAGCATCATACGGAATTGCAGCAGTACCTTGTGCCCGATATTTGTCAGCAGCACTCCTTTTTTTCGGTCGCGCAGCAATAGCTGGACACCCAGCTCGTTTTCGATGCTGGCGATGGCATGGCTGACCGCGGGCTGCGTCATATGCAGCTCATGGGCAGTTTGGGTGAAGTTTAGCGTTTCAGCTACACGAACGAAGATCATAATCTGAGTAATGGTCATAAGTGAAAAGTTATCTCCCTTATTGAAAACATTCATTTTATTTATTAGTGGCCACAGTATACGCTAGTAAAGCAAAACTTTGCAAACGGCTATTCAGATTTTAGTCGGTAGCAATGAGCGATGAAAAATCTAAGGGAGAGAAGACATCTATGAAAAAATTAACACCTAAAGCTACGTTGTGGCTTGTCTTGATATTAGTGATGGTATGGGGGATCAACTGGCCGTTGACCAAGCTGGCTTTGCCAGATACGCCGCCGATATTTTTTTCAGGAATCCGTACCCTGCTGGGTGGTGTGATTCTGCTATTGTTCGCTATACGTCACCGGGAAACCTTGCGTTTTAGACAAAATGCGTGGACTTATCTTGTGCTGTCCATATTTAATATTGCAGGCTACTATGGCTTGCAGACGGTAGGGCTGCGTTATTTGCCTGCTGGGTTATTTTCCACTTTAGTATTCCTTCAGCCGATCCTGTTGGGATTATTCTCCTGGATGTGGTTAGGGGAGCGCATGTTTCCCCTGAAGGTCATTGGACTGGTACTGGGTTTTGGCGGGGTGATCGTGATTAGCTCTGGTGGAATGGCAGGGCATTTATCGGTACTGGGTATTGTGTTGGGGCTAGCTTCAGGATTGTGCTGGGCGCTCGGAACGATTTATATGAAGAAAAAAAGTCAGCAGCTGGACTCCATTTGGGCGGTGACGATGCAGCTCGTATTGGGAGGGATTATACTCAATGGGATTGGATTTACGACCGAGAAATGGAGCGATATTCACTGGACGACCTCCTTTATCGCAATTCTATTGTTTATTTCGATATTCGTGATTGCGATGGGCTGGATAATTTATTTTAAACTGATCGACAATGGAGATGCAGGAACCGTCGGCTCATATACGTTTATGATTCCGGTGTTGTCCACAGTCTTTAGTATGGTAATGCTCAAGGAATCGCTTACTTTGACGTTTGTTGTGGGGCTGGTGCTGATTGCAGGCAGTGTGTATCTGGTAAATACAGCATCTCCTAGAAAACGAAAGAACCGAAACTCCGGGGCTGATGAAACGAATTCCTGTACAAATGCATAGAAATATGGAATTAGGAAAAATATACTAGATTATCAGAGGAGGGAATAGTAAAATATGACTATATAAGTAGAGAGGAAGTTTGGTATGGGAGAATTAAGCAGTCATGCTCAGTCTGTGGAGCCGCAAGCACATTCTGTTCGTAAGCTCGCAGTTGTAGCAACAGTCATTTCAGGAGTAGCTGTACTAGGATGTATAGCCTTGGCGGTGTGGAATTATAATCTGAATACGAAGGTCAATACTTTAACTAGTGCGAACGCTTCACTAAATAAAACAACACAAGCGTTAACGAAGCAACACAACGATACAGAGGCGCTACTGGGACGAGTTAGATTAACAGCTAACCTGTCAGCCATAACGCATATGTTAGAGCAGACATCTGTCGTTACCGATGATTTTGTATTGGAAAAAGTGACTTTTGATGTAACAGAGGATGGCACGTTGAAGGGTGTGCTACTGAATGTGAACAATCAACCTAATCTTGGTTTTGGCGGTGCTTATCAAGGTTATGGTAAATATAATATGTCCTCAGCTGCATTGACGAAGAAGGCGGAGGAAGTCATAAACATAGCTATGAAAGAGTACGGTACATCTGACAAGCTTCCGGTATGGGATAAGAATACGAGGGTGGAAATGACGGTTCAAAATTATCCGCTTGGGAAGCGGGAAGGCGGCACTTTTAAACTCACCGGTCAGCAGTAGGAGGAACCTAATGTATTGATTTTTATGATTTTTTTTACGCAAGGTTTTGTAGAGGGTCTGAGAGAAGGGTATAATGAGCATTATTAGGTCAGGGAGGTAACAGCATTGAGCGTCATTATTTCACAGCAAATCTCGGCAACGGGCGTGAAGGAATATACGAAGGTGATGAAAACATTTGATTCTCCGTTTACACCTTTAGTTGGACAGAAGATCAGGGACACGGCATTTGGCGATATGCAATATTACGATGTCGAGGACGTATTTATTGATCTAGCGGAGAATGAATATTGGGTTATTCTACCTGCCGTTTTGCTGCATACTGATGATATTGAGGATATACGAGACGCTGTGCGTGAGTATCGTTCACATGGTTGGGAATGTACGAAACCTCTGTAAATGCATACCACTTAGGCATCTATACGGAAACGTCTTTCTTTTGCGAGATAGGCGTTTTTTTGTGTATTTGTGTAGGGGATATTCCTAATGATTGGCATGAAAAGAAAGAATTTATGCTGAAAATGCGCAAATTTTATCATTTTTTATCATAAAACGACAAGTTGGGAAATGAAAACGGCCTTAATGTGTTATACTTAGTATATCAAAGGACAAGAGTCTAAAACGACCGGTAAGGCCCTTTCTTTGAAGAGCCTCTGAAAGGTTCAACGTTTATCCAAAATAAATGGTCAAAAGGAAAAGGGGAAATGCTAACGTGAGAGTGAATTTGAAATTTACCAACAAAGGGCAAGTTGCAGTTGAGAAGTTCAACAATGAGGAGCTTATCGAAATCTTTACCCGCTACATTAAAACGTTAAGCAAGAAGTATGATATCTCGGTTACCGTACCGGAGGATCTGAATGAGCAGATCTTGGAGGAGGGTACCGTGAAGGTCGTGTTGGATAAGATTAATTGTGACATGGACGCTTTTTTCAAGGAGCTGAGCCGGGATATCAAGGTGCCGCTGGTCAAAAGATTGGGTACCAAACTGGATAACGTATTTAAGACCGAGGTTGTGGAGCAGGAACAGAACTAAGTATAGGGATCAAGCGAGTCGAATGAAGATTCGCCATATGAAATGATAAAACCTCCCGAATGGGGCGCATGGCTAGGCCATGTGCTCGTTCGGGAGGTTTTATATGTTTAAACTACTCTATTCAGTAGGAAAACATGCAAGGCATGTCTCTCCCTTTTAACGTATTGTTGTGGATGTAGGGCGCAGTTGGGCTAAATCAAACGAAGGTACCAGCCCTTCCTGCGCGGCACGACCGAGCAAAGCTTCGATGGCGGCATATCCACTGTCGCCCAGATTGGCGGTAAAATCGTTAACGTACAGGTCGATATGCGATTGGGCGACATCAGGTGAAAGCTCCTGCGCATGAGACAATACATATTCACGCGAAGCTTCGGGATGCTGCCAAGCGTATTCGACAGAGGCGCGTATCCAGTTTGTGATCGCATCCAGATCCAGCGTACGGCGGGCAATAATAGCTCCGAGCGGGATCGGCAGTCCTGTATCTTCTTCCCACCAGTTCCCCAGATCGACTTGCTTACTAAGCCCGTAGGACGGATACGTGAACCGTGCTTCATGAATAACTAGTCCGGCATCTATCTTCCCGTCACGGACAGCAGGCATAATTTGGTCGAACGGCATCACGACGATCTCGCCGACACCCCCAGGCACATGCTTGGCCGCCCACAGGCGGAACAGCAGATAGGCAGTGGAACGTTCACTCGGAACGGCTACACGCTTGCCGGACAGGGCTTCCGGGCCTTTGACGGTGGAACCTTCCTTGGTCAGCACGAGTGGCCCACAACCCCGGCCCAGTGCGCCCCCACAAGGCAGCAGGGCATATTCATCCAGTACCCAAGGGAGTGCAGCATACGAAATTTTCATGATATCCAGTCCGTCTGGTGTGATCGCCAGATTGTTGGTGATGTCGATATCGGCGAATGTAATGTCCAGCGCGGGTGCGCCCGGAATCAAACCATGCGCCAGGGCATGGAAGACAAAAGTGTCGTTGGGACAAGGTGAAAAAGCAATTTGCATCTATATAACCTCCGTTAATGTAGAAAATGCGGCTTCCAATGCTTGCAAAGCCTCTTTGATTCGCCAGGCTGCACGGTCACGTGGACCGACAGCATTGGAAATCGTGCGGATTTCCATCGTCGGCAGTTCTAGCCTATTTGCCGCCACGGCCACGCCGTAGCCTTCCATCGCTTCGGCAGCAGCTCCAGGAACGCGTTTGGCCAGCCGTTCCGCTGTTGCCGCCGTACCGGTGGCCGTAGAGACGGTCAGGATCGGCCCCGCGACAGCCGTCTGTCCGGCGGCACGCAACGTCTGAACCAATCGCTGCGCGGTGGCAACGTTCACGGCAATTTTGCTTGAGCCGAACCCTAGCTCGTCCACGCTGCTGAAGCCCTCTGCCGTCTCGGCCCCCAGGTCGGCGGCAATGATCGCGTCAGCAACAACGACGCTCTCCAATGCAGCGACCTCCGCGAAGCCGCCACCAATTCCGGCGCTGATGACCAGACGGTAGTCACCAGCCGCCGCCAGTGCTAGCGCGGTTGAAGCCGCCGCGGACGGTGCGCCCACGCCAGCTAGCTCGACCACAAAACGGGTGTCGCCTTTCAGGCCCCGCAGTACAGCTTCCCGTTCGCCTTCAACCGCGGTCATAACCAGGATGCGCTCATCTGATGTTGTATGCTCCATCGGTTGATTCCCCTTTAAATTTAGGTAATATGCTCCCTTATCATACTGCTTTTCGAAACGATGTTCAAAAAAGGTCGACAAAAAAAGCGCTCTGGGGCGCTTTTTGAAAAAACTGCAAGATTCAGCAGATATGAAAATCGGTAGTTGTAAACATAAAGCAATTCTAATCTGGAAGAACAGCGCAGGCATAGCATATAATAATTATATCGGCTGATCCTTTGTGATTAGCTGAAACATGGTAATATTGCGGTCATAATGGCTTGGGGTTCCATCTTGATTGCGCACCCGAATCATCTCGCTACTGAATAACTCGATATATCCACAGCCAATCTCACAGTATACACCTGTAGGGTCCTCTTGCCAGACCGTAACGAGGTGTTGAGACAGCGCTGCGGTGAAAAATTCGATGTTTTTTTGCAGTACGCGTGGCGTTTTCTTGGGTTCCATAACGTAAATCCTCCCTATATCATGCCATTTGAAAATCAGCAATTGAATGTGGCTTCTAAGTGGTTACTACACATCATAACGAACATAAACAACTGAAAAAGAAACGGTTCTTCAATCTACTCTATGAAACAGACGTAAACACTGTACCGCTTAATGCTATTTTTGTAAAGCATCCGAATGACCTTTTCAAATATCCAGTTTGTGTTTACACACATTTTACATTGCGTTTACACTACTGTGATGCTAGTGCGTTTCATCTAATAGTACAATAAAGGGTAACTATACTGCATGAATTGATGGAGGCCATATGTTGATAGAGAGTCAGAATAAGGATAAAGCCGGGTCAGAACGTTACTTTAACCGAGATTTAAGCTGGATTGAATTTAATCGCCGTGTGCTTCAGGAAGCTCAGGATGCAGATACACCGTTGCTGGAGAGAGCCAAATTTTTGGCGATTGTATCTAGCAATTTGGATGAGTTTATGGCTGTTCGTGTTGCAGAGACGCGCGAGAAAATCAAGGCGGGTTTTATGCAAAAGGATTTTACGGGATATACCCCCTCCGGTTTGTACAAACGCCTGATCAAGCGTACTGTCTCGATGGTATCGGAACAATACCGGACCTATCGTGATATTTCTCGCCTCTTGACGAAAAAAGGTCTTTTACTGCTCGAATATGAAGACTTAAATACGACACAGCGCAAGTCGCTGGATGCATATTTTCATGAAATTATATTTCCGGTGCTCACGCCGATGGCGGTCGATCAGAGCCGTCCTTTTCCACTCGTTCACAATAAATACGTATATTTAGCGGTCGTTTTGAGACGTCCGGGGGATACGGAGGAGGATAAACCGCTTTTTGCCATTGTGCAGGTGCCTTCGAATATTCCACGTGTGGTTACAGTGCCGTTACGTTCCAATAGCAAGAAGAAATCATTTATTTTAATTGAGGAACTGATCAAGCATCATATCCAAACGCTGTTCACTGGGTATATCCCAGAGGCCGTTCATGCTTTTCGTGTGACACGTAACTCCGATTTATCCATTAATGAAGAAGAAATCGAAGATTTGCTCGAAGAGATTGAAAAAGAGCTGCGTCGAAGACGACGGGGCGCGCCAGTAAGACTGGAAGTAGAAAAAGGGATTCATCCCTATGCCCTGATGGAGCTTCAACGCGAATTCAAGCTGTTCGACCATGTGTTTGAGGTGGACGGGCCGTTGGATCTGACATTTTTATCGTCTTTTGCCGATCATTTGGAGGGGTATTCACATTTGAAATTTCCGGCAATCAAACCACTGTATCCGGAAGAACTGCCCCCGCAAGAGGATATTTTCAACGTACTTCGCAAACGGGACGTGCTCGTGTACCACCCGTATGAATCATTCGATGCGGTAACTGATTTTATCATTGAGGCATCAGAGGACCCAGATGTGATGGCAATCAAAATGACCCTGTACCGTGTCAACGGGGAATCGAAGCTGATTCCGGCATTGGCACGTGCGGCCGAATCGGGCAAGCAGGTAACAGTGGTGGTGGAGCTGAAAGCCCGTTTTGACGAGGAACGTAATATTGCCTGGGCGCGTACGCTTGAAAAAGCAGGCTGTCACGTAGTGTATGGGTTGGTTGGCTTGAAGACGCACGCCAAAATCATTCTTGTCATACGCCATGAGCGCAACGCACTCAAACGATATGTGCATGTAGGTACAGGCAATTATAATGAAAGCACGGCGCGTGTGTATACGGATATCGGATTGTTTACGTCGGATCCAGTACTTGGTGAGGATGCCTCCGAACTGTTTAATGAAATCACGGGATTCTCTGCGCTCAAGACTTTGCAAGCTTTTACGGTGGCTCCAACGGGAATGAAGAACAAGCTGTTTGAACTCATCCGTAGGGAAGCAGAGCAAGCATTGGCAGGTAAGCCCGCCCGGATTATTGCCAAGATCAACTCCTTATCCAATCAGGAGATGATCGATGAACTATATGCGGCTTCCCAAGCAGGTGTGAAGATTGATCTTATCATCAGAGGGGTCTGCTGTTTGCGTCCCGGTGTGGAAGGATTCAGCGAGAATATACGTGTCATCAGTATTGTAGACCGCTTTCTGGAGCATTCCAGATTGTTTTATTTTGAAAATGGAGGGAAATCCGAGTTATTTCTGTCCAGTGCGGATTGGATGACGCGCAATTTGACCCGCCGAATTGAACTGATGTGCCCGATTTATGATGACGGGATCAAAGAAATGCTGGCAGATATTCTGCATTTATCGTTAAGGGATAATGTGAAGGCGCGCCAGCTTTTGCCTAATGGCAGCTATCAATTTGTGTCCAGAAACGACAAAGAGGCTCCCATCAGGAGCCAATCTGAAGCGATGAAGGTTAGAAATTGGAAGAAGGTAGAATGGACCACGACAATGTGAGGTTCCACGCCTTTTGGAAATCTTTCGCAACGGATTCTAGTTCTCGTTGTTCTAATATGGGTTCACTCTTGCTTTCCAAACGAAGATGCATTGCGTCATCCCCTGTAGTAGGATTGATGCTGGTAATCATTCCGGACTCACTCCGATCCATGCCAATCGCGAGCTGGAGCAGCGAGCCGAGCCGATGTACACGTTCCTCGTCGGAAGGCTCCAAAATATCCGCATGTGTGCGTAGCAAACGGGGGGTCCGGTTCTTGGGATGGTAATCCGCGATCAACGCGGCTAGTACCGTTTCCCTATGGGATAGACCGCCAATGCCTGCATGTAAGATCCAGAACACGGAATTCTGGCGAAAATGATAGTAATTCAAGGCAGCTCCCGTTTTGTAAAGAGTTGCTGCGGTCAGTAACAAACGTTTGTCCATAGCAGCTGAGGTTCCGCTAGCTAATGTGTCATAGAGCCGGACGGCGTACTCGTTAACCCGCTTGACATGCGCTTCGCTAACCGGGACAGCAAACGAAAGGATATTGCGAATGGATGTGATAAGCGGATTAGCTACCACGGGCTGTTCAGCGTTGACCAGCTCATGAAATAGGCCGTCTCGCAGACCCGCTCCACTGACCAGATACGCGGAGCCTTGAGCAGCTTCAAATATCGTTTTCAATATAATAAGACCCGGTACAATGATGTCGGCTCTGTCCTTGGACAGGCCGGCTGTTTTTTTGCGTTTTTCATAGGGAAGATGGGGCAGACTGCCATAGAAGTAATCGACATCTTCTATCGTCATTTCGTAATGGTGCGTCACAGGAAGTGAGTAATCCTGCCGCTTCTGATTGATTTTAGCCAAAGTACGCAGGGTCCCACCTAGCCCGATGAATGGCAGATCCGGATTGGAGAGGATCCAATCATGATTTTGCAGTGAAGAACGGACAAAGCTCTCCATTTCCTCAATCTGCTGAGGAGACCATTCGCCATTCTTGACCTCACGTCCAAAGCGCCAGTTCATATTGACGGCGCCAAAGGGAAATGACACCGTATGCAGTCGCTTTCGATCGCGGAACAGCGTAATTTCGGTACTGCCACCCCCGATGTCAATGATGATTCCATCACTCACATTCATAGTGTTCACTACACCCAGAAAACCGGCATAGCCTTCTTGCTCTCCGCTCAGTATTTCCAGTGTTAAATTTGTCTCCTCCGCAATCCATTGGACGATTTCGTCCGAATTCGTGGCATTGCGGATGGCTGCTGTTGCTGCTGCACGCATACGGACAACCCCGTGCATATGGCATACCGCCATAAATTGGCGCAACAATGGAGCGATGCTTCGAATCGCCTCCCGTTCCATACGGCCGTTGGCCCCAACCTTTTCGCTCAGTCGGGCAGCTTCTTTGCATTCCTGCACAATGCGATAGGCTCCTGTCTCTGTCATTTCATAGATCACCAGACGTATGGAGTTTGAGCCAATGTCCATGATGCCAATTTTGCTATTCATGAGTTGACCTCCTTGTTGAAAAACGATTTGGCGGTAATTTCCGCTGTTCCGTGCAAATGGTAGTAGATTATTGTCATTGTACCAGTGATATTCGGTGCATGCTACCGTTCGCCATGATCTTGTCGAAATAGACACATGCCGCGGACAATCATCCAAGAATAGAACATTCCTGTTGAGTATGTATAAGTATACCTGACGGCGAAAGGAGAGGGTTAGATGAGACAACTTGCAAGCAAATGGCTAAAGACGAAGGCGCTGCTCCACCATCCACATACCGCCGTTTATATACCGGAAACCTGTCTATATAGTGAAGATCAATTGCGCATGATGCTGCGGCGGCATGCTTTTGTGTTTATAAAACCTGTAAAAGGAGGCGGAGGAATCGGAGTCATGCGTGTGGCAAAGGAGCGTAGGGGATACACCTGCACGCGTATGGAGCACACGCACCGGTTCAGTCATTTTAGAGCACTTGTAATCGGAATCCATAAGCTCCGAATCCAACGCCCATATCTCATTCAACAAGGGATCCAACTGGCAAGTATTCAAGGTAGACCTGTCGACTATCGAGTCAAAGTTGTGAAGGAAGGGCAGAGATGGGATTTTCGTGCGGTAGTTGCACGTCATGCTCGTCCCGGACTGGTCATTACGAATCTGTGCAGAGGGGGAACTTTGCTGAAGGGAACAGATGCGCTTCGAATGATATATCCCCGGCGGCTTGCTACGCGAAAGCGGCGAGAGATCATTGAACTTACACAGCGCTGTATTCCTGTGCTGGAAAAAAGGTTTCCTGGGATTGGACAACTAGGATTTGATTACGGGCTTGATCAGAATGGAAGGGTATGGATTTTAGAGGTTAATACAAGACCTCAATAAATTTCTGTTTTCTTCAATAAAATCCCAATTTAATCTATTAACAAGACGCTAAATATAATATATTTGTATAAATAATAAAAATATTTTTTTTGTGTTCAAGCTTCAAAATTCTGTGTATAAATATTGTCCACATTATCCCCTGTCACATATAAGGGTTAACGACACTTACCAACAATTTATACACAGGATTTCCACAATTGGCTGTGGATAACAGAACGCTTGTTCCGTTTTTGGTATTTTGATAGAATAGATTTTGAAATAAAAGGAAAGGTTGTGTCGAGGATGGCTATGCTGACGGATGAGATGCTTTTGGATTCCTATCAGATGGCAATCGAGCTTAAACTTGAATGTGACTTCATTGCACTGTTGCTGGCTGAAATTCACAAAAGAAATCTAGAGATGAATACAGCCGTAGTCCTTCATTAGACCGGACAAGCTCTCGTACTGCGACTGTAAAGTCATTCAGGGTTCGAATGGCTTTACGGACAATCACTGCAACGAATAGGCACACCGTAAAAAAGGGTATTTCACTCCAAACATTCAAATTTGGAGTAAAATACCCTTTTTTGTCATAGTCTAAACTAAACTACATTTTCATGTTACTGCTGTGACCAGGAGACAACTTGGCATCTGGATCTACATAGACCTTGGCGTTGTTGACTGCCGTAGGGGCTTCACCAAAGCCGACCGCAATCAGCTTGAGCTTGCCTGGATAGGTTGTAATATCTCCTGCGGCGAAAATGCCGGGAATATTGGTTTCCTGGCGAGAATCGACCACGATGGAATTACTTTCGATTTCAATTCCCCATTCAGCAATCGGGCCAAGTGTGGATACAAATCCAAAGTTAACGATCACATCGTCCACTTCGATTTCCTGTGTTTCTTTGGTTTTTACATGAGCAAGAGTGACTTTCGTAATCGTGTCTTCTCCATGCAATTCTGTAATTTCCGTTGGTGTAATAACATTTACTTTGGATGCGAGGAGGTTTTCGACACTGTGTTCATGCGCACGGAATTTGTCGCGGCGGTGAATCAATGTAACCTGTTCTGCAATTGGTTCCAGCATGAGTGCCCAGTCTACGGCAGAGTCACCGCCACCACTGATTAGCACTTTTCGGCCTGCAAATTTGCTCAGGTCGCTAACAAAGTAATGCAGGTTCGTTTTTTCAAAATGTTCGGCACCTGGAAGCTCCAGTCTGCGCGGCTCGAAAGCACCAACACCAGCGGTAATAATAACCGCCTTACCATGATACTCGCCACCTTTGTCTGTTTTTACGATGAAGTGGCGTTCTTCTTTTTTCTCTAACGATACGACTTTCTCTTCTAGCTGCACTTCTGGATTAAAGTGGTTCATTTGTTGAACCAAATTGTTGACCAGTTCCTGTGCAGTTACTTTAGGAAAGCCAGCAACGTCATAAATATATTTTTCAGGATAAAGGGCTGCAAGCTGGCCGCCCAGTTGGGGCATACTTTCAATTAAGGTGACGGATGCCTGACGCATTCCTCCGTAAAAAGCGGCGAAAATACCGGCTGGACCGCCTCCAATAATGATCAGATCGCGGATCTCCGCGCCTGTGGATTGAGTTGTCACTCTAAAAACACCTCCGAAAGGGATAGTATGGAATTTGTAATTATTGAATCAGCCGCATAGAGGTTCAGATAGCCGCCGAACGCATGATTCACTGTTTATCATTATAAACTGCCAGGTTCCGCTTGCAAAGTTAAAGCTATTAATATTTGATGAAGACTTTTTTGTGAGTGTAAATTAACCGTTTTGAGAGAACAGCTTTGAATAATTATGTATATCGGAAGGGGTAGAAGCATGAGCAGTATTCCCAAAATTGTCATTGTGGGCGCCGGATATGGCGGTATATTGACGGCTCAGCAATTGCAAAAGGAGCTCAAGCACAATGAGGCGGATGTCACGCTGATCAACCGTCATGATTACCACTATATTACGACACATCTTCATATGCCTGCGGCAGGTACGGATACGATTGAGCATTCAAGGATTCCGATTGCCCAACTGATCGATGAGTTCAAGGTGGATTTAGTCAAAGGAACGGTTAAGGAAATCATACCGAAGGAGAAAAGAATCGTGCTGGAGGATGGCTCGCTCTCCTATGATTATTTGGTCATTGGACTAGGCGGGGAGCCAGAAACATTCGGTATTCCGGGAATGGATAAGTTCGCGCTGACGATTCGCAGTATTAACTCGGTTCGCCTGATTCGTGAGCATATTGAATACCAGCTGGCCCTGTATAAAAACGACGGTAAACCAGGTCGCCTCAATTTCGTCGTAGGGGGCGCTGGTTTTAGCGGTATTGAGTTTGTAGCGGAGTTGGCGGATCGTTTGCCACAGCTGGCTAGAGCGTATGACATCGATTTTAACCGAATTCAAATCATTAACGTCGAGGCGGCTCCTACGGCACTGCCAGGGTTCGATCCTGAGCTGGTGGAGTATGCGATGGATGTCCTTAAGCGAAAAGGGGTCACCTTCCGCATTGGAATTCCGATTAAGGAATGCTTACAGGATGGTGTAATCGTTGGTGAGGGTGAGAAAATCGAAGCCTGCACCGTGGTCTGGACGGGAGGAATCCGTGGGAACGGATTAATCGAGAAAGCTGGATTCGAAGTGATGCGCGGAAGGGTGAAAATCGACGATTTTCTGCGTGCACCGGAACATGATGACATTTTTATTATCGGGGACAGCTCCTTGATGTTTAATCCCGAAGGACGCCCTTATCCACCGACGGCCCAAATTGCGATGCAGCAAGGGGTCCTTTGTGCCAAGAATCTGGCCGCTACTCTTCGCAAAAAGGAGTTGCACAAGTTCGTATTTTCCAACAAAGGGACGGTTGCTTCTCTTGGAAAAGGCGAAGCCGTCGCCGTGGTGGGCAAGCGCAAAATAAAAGGTTGGGTGGCCGCACAATTGAAAAAAATTGTGGATCTTCGCTATCTGTTCATCATTGGCGGCATTCCACTGGTATTGAAAAAAGGACGGTTTTTCTAAGGCCAGAAGGTTTCCATGACTCCTTGAAAAGAGCTTGGAGACCTTTTTTATTTAGGTGGACAAAAAAAGATATTGACCCATAACTATTTGACGTCGTATAGTATGATTACTAATTACAGAGGGGGAGCTTCACATTGAATTCTGATTTTAAAATCAATGCCGATCCCAGTAGAATACATTTATTGACTGAAAAGTTTCCAAATGTGGACTCCCAATCGTTGAATACGTGGGTACTTTTCGTGCAGGCAGCACATGAAGTGTACAATGGAGTGTCTTCCAGACTCTCGGAATATGGGCTATCTGTAGGCAACCTGAAAATTTTAATGCCATTGTTTTTACATGAACGTGCATTGACTCCATCAGAGCTAGCTGAATATTCAGGGGTTACTCGTTCAACAGTAACCAGCGTAATTGATAAGCTGGAACGGGACGGCATCATCCGAAGAAGTACGCTGACGGATCGACGTATGACCGCGATCTCCTTGACTGGTGAAGGAAAACAGTTAATGACGGAAAAAATTCCGATGTTCATCCAGCTTTTTTCGGATTTAATGAATGAATTTACAAAGGAAGATCATATTCTATTTGCTACGTTATTAAATAAGTTTTCTTCAGGACTTGAACGGATAAAACGGGAATAATCAAATTTCCCGGCTTAAATAGTTAGACGTCGTACTATCAGGTTCCTTATTTGTTTTGACTATTATTTTTTAACTATCATTGGCTAAATCATCATGAAGGAGAGTTTATTGCAATGAATAAAAAGATCATTGTGTACGTGCTACTTGTTGTTGCATTAGGTACCGGAGGTACGCTGATGGCAATGAGCGGCAAGGATGCTGTGAGTATGGCAGCCCAACAAAAAAACACACTGCTTACGGCAGATACCGTAAATGTTGCTTTTCAGGGCGTAGGGGGAAGAGTAAACACGATTGAGGTGAAGGAAGAACAACAGGTGAAAAAAGGGGATGTGCTCATGACCCTCGATCCTGTAGACCTTGATTTGCAAATTGAGAAATTAAAAACGGATATCGCACAGGCTGATGTGAAAATAAAACAGGCTAAAGACGGGCTGCAAAATCAGTCGGAGAAAATTTCAACTTCAGAAAAACAGGGACAATTGGACATTCAAGCCGCGCAAGCAGGAGAGTCCTTATTAAATCAAGGAACACGTGCGGAGGATATTCTAAGACAAAAGCTGGCTATTGAAGCAGCACAGCAATCGTTGGACGCAGCTCTGACAGGAGTAGAGACAGCCAAAAGGAATGCGGAAATCGCGCAAAAAACAGTATCATCCAGACAACAGGCTCTGGACTTGGCTAATGTGAATTACAACCGTATCAAAGCGTTATATGATGGTGGAGCTGGAACCAAAGCAGAACTGGATAACGCCAAAAACCAACTGGATAATGCCCAAATCGCGTTAGATACAGCTACAGATCAGGTTGAAATTGCCAAAAACCAGATTATAGCGGCTAGCAAACAATCAGACATTGCTAAAAATGGGATCGCTCAGCAGCAAACCGCTTTGGATAAAATGGAGGCAGGCGCAACTGCTGAGGAACGCCAGCAGGCTCGTATCAAAACAGAAAAAGCAAAGGAAGCCTTGACTCAAACCTCGCAAACACGAAAAGATGTTAAAAATAGCGAATACAATGTGGATCTTCTGGCTCAACAAAAGCAGGCATTAAGTGTTCAACTCAAAACTTTGGAATTGCAGCGCGGACGTATGGTGCTGAAGGCATCCGCAGATGGTAAGGTGTCGCGTATTGTACCTAAAATGGGAGAGATCGTTTCTACGGGGGCAACGGGCGTCGTTATTGAAACCAATCAGCTATACTACGATATTTATGTGGGCGAGGATTCCATGTCACAGTTTAAAGCTGGGGGAAATGTGAATACGCACGTCGTAGCTTTAGATAAAGATGTCCAAGGCAAGGTGAGGTACATTACTTCTGCCCCTCAGTATACCAACATGAGAATGAGTCGGGACAAAGGTCTGTCGGATATAAGCTCCTTCCAAGTGCGGGTGGATGTCCAGCGAACATCTGAATTATTACCTGGAATGACGGTAGAGGTTGTGACGAAATGAAGGCGTTTATAGAAGAATGGAAGCTGATGATCAGTGGTAAGATGGTTTTTATCATGCTGCTCGTTCCTATCGTAGTAGCTGTAGCCTTTGGATTTGTTTTTAAAAATAATCAGCTTAACGATGCCTCTGTAGCTGTAGTCGATTTAGATCATAGCAGTTATAGCCGACAGCTTATTAATAAATTGGATGCATCGCAGTATATTGATGTACGCCATGTGCAAGAGAATGAAGCCGATCCGAATTTACTTTTATATAATGAAAAGTTTTTTGCGGTGATTTACCTTCCAGCTGGGTTGGAGGAAAATAGGATCAAAGGAGTTCAGAGCAACATCGGTTTTTATGTAGATAATACGGTAGGTCAGGCTACTGGAAATCTACGCTCGGCAGTCACAGAGATCATGGCGACGGAAAATGCGAT
The DNA here is from genome assembly GCF_011066155.1 of Paenibacillus sp. EKM206P. Taxonomy (NCBI): domain Bacteria; kingdom Bacillati; phylum Bacillota; class Bacilli; order Caryophanales; family Paenibacillaceae; genus Paenibacillus; species Paenibacillus sp. EKM206P. Next base: position 100,363 of record NZ_JAAMNQ010000006.1, read on the forward strand.
GCTGGCTGGTGGTGGATTAAAGGGTATGGGAATGAGTGACAGCCAGGTTACAGGGCTTACTTCCAATATGCTGCTTCAGCAGCGCCTGTTATATAATCCTACCAATGCTACTTTGATGACCTCAGTTATGGGGTTCATTAATACGGTCATGATTTCACTGATGGGTGCTACTGTACTGACAATTGTCCCGCGATTGCGGGAGCAAGGTAGATTAAAAGAAGAACTCCAACATTCGTATGGTTTGATTCTTAGGGTGTTGCCGTATGCGTTAGTAGGATGTGTTTCCTTTTACCTGTCCATTGGTTTACTTAAGCAAATTGGCGGACTGCGCTTTGAAGCGAATGTATGGCAGCTCAGTATCCCATTTCTCCTGTACACGATTACGTTGAGTTTGTTTGCGATGGCTTTAGGGTGGAATGCGGCGAATCCGGGAAAAGCTTCCCCACGCCTCATGCTAATTATACTGCCTTCGTTTTTACTGAGCGGCGCTCAATTGCCAGTAGCTATGCTGCCCACATCGCTGCAATATATTAGTAATATTCTTCCATTGACCTGGCATTTCAAGTTTTTGAGAGGGATGGGCTTCAAAGGTGGGAGCCTGAAGTATTTTATTCCTGAGCTTGGCGGCTTTTTGATCCTATTAAGTGGTCTGCTGCTTGTTATCTTTATTCAGATCGCTTTGGAGAAAAGAAAGCTGGCGAAAAGTGAGGATTCGTCCGTCGTGGTGGAGCCTGTGATGCAATAAAAAAAGGATTCTGCCGTCCCGAAAGTGGGAGTTCGCGGAATCCTTAATTGTATGCTGCGATATGGTACTGACGGTTGTGCTTTACAGCTTCAACATGTCTTCAAATGATTCCTCATTCAACACGCTGCCGACATAGAAGGAGCCAAATTCACCGTAACGGGCACTGACTTCATCAAAACGCATTTCGTAGATTAGCTTCTTGAACTGAAGTGCGTCATCGGAGAACAGTGTTACGCCCCACTCCCAATCGTCAAAGCCGACAGAACCGGAAATGATTTGCTTTACTTTGCCAGCATAGCTGCGTCCAATTAAACCGTGGCTGCGCATCAAGGTGCGACGCTCGTCCATTGAAAGCATGTACCAGTTGTCATCTAGATCACGTTTTTTGTTCATTGGATAGAAACAAATATAACGGGCCTTGTTTAATACAGGCTTCAAGCGTGCGACAATTTGTGGATTTTGCATAGGATCTTCATCTTTGCTCAAATAATTGCTCAGTTCCACCACACTCACATAAGAGTAGGTTTTAGTTGTATATTTGGCGAAGGTTGTTTTGTTAAAATCATTTTCCAGTTTATTGAGGTCTTCCAGCGTTTCGCGCAGGTGCATCATGACAAAATCAGCCTTTTGTCCGACTACAGTATAGACAGCTGAGCTGCCCAGACCCGCTTCCTCGGTAACGTTCCATTCCTTCATAAACTCTTGAAGCTCGTCCAGTGCTCCGGCGCGCTCTTCATCGTCTGCGGTCTTCCATGCTGTCCAGTTGATGGACCGAAAATCGTGAAGCGCATACCAGCCTTCCAGTGTGGAGGCTACTTCGTTAGGTGTTGCTGGGGTTTGTTGAGGTTGATGTTGACTCACGATCTACACTCCTTTACGATCTGTAAATGGTAATCGGCTTAGCCGAAATATGTGTACTTCCTAATATCATTCCTGTATCCAATACGTGATACTTAACCATTATATTGTAGCTCAAAGTAAAGCTTTTCACCAATGAAAGAAGTGTGAAGAATTTTATTTTTACCATGATGCAGGTCACAAAGTCATAAAATAGTTAGTATTCTCGAAAAAAGTAGAACTCAGACGAATACGGCTGCCAAAAAGGAGAACAATTGCCCTTATTTTGTTGGTCCCACCAGAAGGCAAGTATGATAGAATAGAAAAACATCTTGGAGACCGTTATGTCAGGAAAGGAAGAATGTTGGAATGCGGATGAAAAACCTGCTGCACTATACTGAGAACCACCGCTACTGCGTTTATCGGGAATTTGGCTTGAGCGCACTGGATGAATTGATGCTGGGAAGCGTCTATCAGCCGATGGTAGGCGCATTTGCGGTCAGTCTGTATCGACTGTTGTTCCAGCATGTGCCAGTCGGACAAATCGGTTATTCGCCGTTGGAACAGCAGCGTCGCCTTTTTCTGACACTGGGACTGGAGCCGAGTGAGAAGGGACGCAAGTATTTGATTGAACAGACCTCCAAACTGGAGGCCGTCGGTCTGTTACAGACGTCCAGGCTGTATGCACCCGAAACGGACGACTATATGTATGAATATGAGATGCAGCCGCCGCTCGCACCTGCTGAATTTTTCAGAACACAGCATCTCACCCTTTTGTTGAGAGACAAAATCGGTAAGTTTGCAGTGCTTTCTCTGAGAGAATCATTGTGGAGCAGAGAATCTAGCGAATGGTCGCAATCTTCCTATAATAAAGAGAATATTTCGATTCCATTTTATGAGTTATTTGAACTGAATACCCATGTTATAGATTATGAATTGGAGCAGGCGTTGTCCGAGGTGTCTACTAGCCGTCAGACTGGACCACTTGCGTCAGAATCGGAGGAAGCATTGAATTATGCAGATATTATTCTCCGTTTTCCGCGTGAATCTGCCAATCGTAAGCACGTGGAGCGTCTTCGGTTTGAGCACGAGCAGTTAGGCATGGTCAATTACGTTGTTCGCAAATTTGATCTTTCTGTACAGGATATTAGCCGCTTGCTGGATGAGGACGGTATTTTTACCGAAGCAGGCGACTTGTTGCTCGACGAGCTTCAGCTTCGGGCTAGCCAGCACTCCAGACAGGATCGCAAGCGTCAGGAGGAGCAGCAGGTTCAAGCCGCCAAGGTAGTTGCTTTGCGCCAAAGGGAAGCTTCCACATCTGAAGAGCCGCCTGCAGAGCAAGCTGTGGAAATGGAATTTTATGTGGAGGTTCCCCCACAATTCACAGCCAAGTGTGACATTCACCAATATAATATGATGTTGCGCAACGAGCCTTATCGCCGTTTGCTGCAAACCTTTTTCCCCGGCACGGTTCCCGGTAACCTGCTGGATATATTCGAGAAAATTGATATCAGCTATAAGCTGCCAGGCGAAGTCATCAACGTGCTGATCCATTATTTGATGTCACTGCTCGTATCCGGGAGCGATCAGCGGATTAACCGCAACTTTGTCGAGGCCGTTGCTTCCAATATGCTGCTTAAGCAGGTAAACACTTACGAGAAAGCCGTTCAATATATAAGGGATCAAGCTAAGGTAAAAGGAAAACAGTCCTCTGCTTCTCCTTCCGGCGGTCGATCCCGCGCGTATGCCAAAAATAACGGGCCAGCCAAGCCATCCATTCCAATCGTTCAAGATCAACCTTCCGAGGAGTCTGTATCTGAGGAAGAATTGGATGAACTGCTGCGTCTGGCCGAACGAATGCAATCCGGTAAACAGAAAAAGGTGTAGGTAGATTTTAAGGTATCCATAACTCTGCACTTTTTAAGAAAGGAGGAGCGTTCTTGGAATCACTGGGCGATTTGCTGCAGCAGATGCAGAACCCTTCGTTTCGCCAGCGCACTCGCAATGTAGCCGATCAGGTTCTAAATGATCCGCTCGTGCAGGAGTTTTGTGCTGCGCATCCTGATGTGGACGAAACACAATTGCGACTCAACATGAGCATGCTCTTTCAGTATGCCCGAGATCGTCGAAATTGCGACAATTGTCCGGGACTGGAACGGTGTCCTAACGATTTTCAGGGCCACTTTTGCAAGCTGGGCGTGGAATATCCGAATGGAACTGCTGAAATTGTAGACATTCGGACCCCATGTGCGAAGCAGATTGCTTCCCAACATGAGCAACGGGTGCGTGAGCGAATTAAAAGCTTCTATGTGGATGAACGCGCACTTCTGGAGGGATATAACGCCCTTGAAATTGCGCGTAAAGATTCACAACGCATGCCTGCCGTCACACAGCTATTCCGTTACATTGAAGAAACGAAAAGTCAGGGTCTATCCAAAAAAGGACTGTATCTGGAAGGTACGTTTGGTACGGGTAAAACTTTTTTGATGGGCTATTTATTGCACGAGTTGGCCCTGTCGGGTCTGAACGGTGTGATCGTGTATATGCCTGATTTTGTGGAGGACTTAAAGTCCATGATCCAGGATGGGCAGAAGCTTAAGGAAACGACCGAAATGCTCAAAAATTGTGATCTGCTTGTATTTGACGATATTGGTGCCGAAAATTTAAGCCCGTGGGTACGGGACCACGTGATGGGCTCTATTTTGAATTACCGAATGAACCGCAAACCTACTTTTTATACTTCCAATTATTCTTTGCAGGGACTGGAGAAGCATCTCAGCTTTACGAGCAAGGATGGAGAGGAAATGTATAAAGGACAACGCTTGATGGACCGGATTCGTCCTTTTGTAGATGTCATTACCGTAAAGGGAAAAAATCAGCGGGGGTAAGCGTTTATCCGTCTGCTATTTCGATATCTTACAATTAAAAGACTATTGTGATATAATTAAAAGGTGTCGAAATAGACATTACAGGTTATAATAATCTTGACTTTTCTATAAAGGAGGAACATACAATGGCAATTGTTAACGTGTCCGATCAATCCTTCAACGCAGAAGTCGAAGGCACAGGAACCGTTTTGGTTGATTTTTGGGCGCCATGGTGCGGTCCTTGCAAAATGATCGCTCCTATTCTGGAGGATCTGTCCACAGAAGTTGGCGACAGCGTCAAAATCGCGAAGGTGAACGTGGATGAAAATCCAGAGTCTGCTTCCCGTTTCGGCGTGATGAGTATTCCGACCCTGATCGTTTTCAAAGACGGACAGCCTGTTGATAAAGTGGTAGGTCTGAACTCCAAAGAAGCGCTGAAAAGCATGCTTACTAAGCACCAATAATCATCGCATGTGACCCATGCTCCCGCGGGGGCTTGGTGGAGCGGCCATGAAAGGTCAATGCCTCCGGTTGTAAATACCGGGGGCGTTTTTGTGTATTATTCCTATATATTATAAGTAGTTAGTTGAGTAGTCATTAAGAATGGAAGGAGGAACCGGGCAAATGAAACCTTATGCGGAGGACTTGCAGAATCAGGAAAAGGCGCTGGAGAACATACGGCACAAATTAGCGTTACTGCCGGATGCATCAGGCTGTTATCTGATGAAGAATAGCGAAGGCACCATTATTTATGTCGGCAAGGCCAAAGTGTTGAAAAACCGGGTCCGTTCCTATTTTACAGGTAGCCATAACGGCAAGACGCAGCGACTGGTTTCCGATATTCGTGATTTTGAATATATCGTTACAGGCAGTAATATGGAGGCACTCATTTTGGAGTGCAACCTCATTAAAAAGTACCAGCCACGCTATAACGTGCTATTGAAGGATGATAAAACCTTTCCGTATTTGAAAATTACGAACGAGGCACACCCCAAGCTCGAGGTGACCCGTCGCGTTCTGAAAGATAAAGCAAAATATTTTGGACCGTACCCCAATTCCTACGCGGCACATCAGACGAAGAAGTTGCTGGACCGTATGTATCCGTTACGCAAGTGTGGTGTGATGCCCAAGGAAGTGTGTCTGTATTATCACATGCATCAATGTTTGGGGCCTTGTGTGAAAGAGGTCGAGAAGGAAACGTATGACCAGATTGGTCAGGAAATTGGTTCCTTTTTGAGCGGGGGACATGAGGAAATTAAAAAGGATCTTCAGCGTAAAATGCAGGAGGCCGCAGAGGAATTGTACTTTGAGCGGGCCAAGGAGTTGCGAGATCAGATTATCAGCATCGACGCGATGATGGAAAAGCAGAAAATCACCACATCGGATGCGAAAGATCGGGATGTATTCGGTTTTTCAGTAGATAAGGGCTGGATGTGTGTACAGATCCTATATGTCCGCAAAGGTAAAATGATCGAGCGCCATATGTCGACTTTTCCTTTCTACGGTGAGGCTTACAGTGATTTTATGTCCTATGTGACGCAGTATTATAGTGACAACCCGGCAGTGCCGCAGGAAATATTGCTGCCGGATTCTCCTAAGCTGATGCAGGCGGAACAGGCTAATGTCGATCAACCGGTTGCGGCAGAAACTGCACTCTACAGTGCAGCTACAGCCGATGTTACCGGACAGACAGATGAGAAAGCGATACAAACGGAGACAGAGCGTTCTGCTGACTCACTACTGGTGGCTGAAGAACAGGCAACTTATGCAGCGGCAACGAATCAAGATCAAGCTGGTGACCAAGATGCCGAGATAAAGGAAACAGAAACTCAACTATCCGGTGGACTGGAGGACCCAAGTACGGCGGCTCTCGCTCTGGCTGAATGGTTGGATGTAAAGGTACTTGTACCGCAGCGTGGACTGAAAAAGCAAATGACAGGCATGGCGACGGAAAATGCACGTGTAGCTTTGGATGAGAAGTTTAAGCTGATCGAGCGGGATGAGGAACGAACATCCAAAGCTGCAAGCAATCTCGGACGTGCCATTGGGCTGGATAGCTTGCACCGGGTGGAGGCGTTTGATAACTCCAACATCCAGGGTTCCGATCCAGTCTCAGCCATGATCGTGTTTATTGATGGCAAACCTGCCAAGAAGGAGTATCGAAAATATAAAATCCGTTCTGTGCAGGGACCCGATGATTATGAAACAATGCGTGAGGTTATCCGGCGTCGATATGAACGTGTGCTTAAGGAAAATTTGGAACGTCCCGACTTGATCGTTGTCGATGGTGGACGTGGACAAATTAAGGCGGCGACCGATGTATTGCAAAATGAGCTGGGTTTGTTCATTCCTGTATGTGGTTTGGTGAAGGATGCCAAACATAGAACATCCCAACTATTGGTGGGAGAATCCTCTGAGGCCGTGACACTTGCACGTAATAGCGAAGAATTTTACCTGCTGCAACGGATTCAGGACGAGGTTCACCGTTTCGCCATCACGTTCCACCGCGAGCAACGCGGCAAATCTATGGTAACTTCCCGGCTGGACTCTATTCCAGGCATTGGCGAGAAACGGCGTAAGTTAATGCTTAAGCATTTTGGATCGCTCAAAAAAATAAGAGAGGCCAGTGTCGAAGACTTCCGGCCTCTCTCTATTGGGGATAAGCTTGCGCGTCAGATTATAGCTGCCCTTCGGGAGGAGGAGTCGTAGAATGCGACTCCTCTTTTTGTATAGGTTCAAACATCATTCGATTCGGCTTTTTAGGACTAAACCAATAAATGATGTAACCCACAATGGCTGGAAGTAAGATCCAGAATAGGCCCGCGCTCACGTTCACAGTATCTCCCAGACTCATCACACTAAGTCCCATTAGAATGCTGTCAAAAATAACGTGGCTGAACATGGCGGCAATAAAGCCGTAACGCAGGAACACAAAACTGAACAGCAAACCAAGAAAAGTCAGCTCAATAGGTCTGGAAATCACTGGATAGATCGGATAAAGTGTATGTCCCAGTGCCCAAATCAGCGTGGTGATCAGACAAGCAACAAAAGTATTTTTCACTATTTTTTTGACCATCGGAATACCAAACAGACGGTAGACAGTCTCTTCACCAATACCTGCCATCCAGGCCATAATCGGCAGTAGCCATGGATAAGCCATATTGTAAGGGGATTGCGTGGCATCTGTGGTGGAGAATGTATTAAATGTGCGCTCCAGTATAAAGAATAAAATGGATTGTACCCCGAGCAAAATAAAGGCCCACAAGTAGCCAACATACATACTGCGAAGCACATACAGCCCGTAGCCCGGCTCTTTCGCACGTGGCCATGCATTCAGTCCAACCTGACGCATAAGTCCGTCACCGCCGACCAAGGAGAAGTAGAGCGCTACAGCCATGACGAAGGTAACACCAATCTGGAAAACCATAAGAAATATAAGCATGCCCTTACCGCCTGCTTCTGCTTGCAATAAAGGCAGCATGTTCATGGTCCCAGCTATACTAGCAATAAAGTATATAACGGATAGAACAATGCCGCGTACAAATGAAGTATGTCGTCGGGTGAGTGACGCATACACAATGGCAAGTACACCCAGCACAAAGCTAAATAGGGCATAACCCGCATAGGTCATCCAATTCGCCCAAAATGTTTGCTTTTCGATATAATCGGTATAGGATGACGGGGCCGAAAAGCTTTGAGTGAAGGAGCGAACATCACCGTCTTCAAAAGTAAAAGCCAGTGTAAGTACCGAGGCGCCAATTTTTTTATCGTCTACGGTATACTTTAATCCGCCTTCTTGTTCAGTGGTCGCGAGCTTCAAGTCCGACGGCTTAAAGCCAAAGCGCTTCACCCATACAGCGGCCGCCTGCTCCTTGGCTTCAAGCGTCATGCCGTCCTCAGCCACACGTACAAGCCTGTTACGTGCTTGTTCATCCGTAGAAATATCAGCCTGCGTGTAATTGGTGCTGGAGGTGATCCGTTTAAAACTAACGACCTTCCCAGTGGATAAATCTACATGAATTTGCAGCTTGCTCTTCGCTGAGGATTCAGGCAGATCGACCCGAAAGGTTTCGTAAGGGTAATTTTTCTTCCATGTACGGTCGTACTGTTGAAGCAGTTTTTCTCTAGATAAATAACCGTACAAATCTGTTTCGGCCTGATAGGTCACCAGAGGCTTCTCTGGCTGTGATTCAGTATATCCCAGCTCGGAGCGGGCGAAGTCCAATGCGTGTATGACCGCTTCTTGTTTGCTGATGACCTTTGCATTCATTACTGATTCTGGACTCGGATTGCTAAGCGAGGGAATAAGCAATTGAAAGATAAAAAAGCAAATCAGGCCAATCCCGCCCAGCAAGCCTAATTTTTTGAAGTTGGCCGTGAGCACGACCGGTTTCCCGATAGGATTCATGAGTTTCCTCCTTAATCTGTAAATAAGAACATCCATTAAAGATATCATACTGCACAGGTTCCCGCCAACAGACCAGCGATATTCATGAAAATAGAGTGAAAGCACTTTAAAGTTCCAATAAAATAAGATAAGCTGCGATTAAACGATGCCCATTCGCAAAATAAAGCCAATTTCACGTTTTTTCGACGAAATCGGTTTTGTGATCTGGATATAGAAGGATTATAATCTTGAGGCAATGCCTATAAAATACATAGGTAATGATATACAGTTGAGCCGAATTTCTATGGGAAAACGGGGGAACCATGTTACTGGGGTGAATTTTACAGCCGATCACTGGTGGATCGGAAGTGTAAATAGGGCATACTGTGCTGCCCGAATCCGTCAGCTAACCTCGTAGGCTATGAGCAGGAACCAAGTCAGGCACTCGGTTTTCCGGTGTCTTTTTTTGTGCGTATAAAAGTGTTTGGATTGGTTAGATAGACCGCTGCGGGTGCAGATTATTCTTCCGATTGCTGTTATCCCCGGATTTTTTGATTGTATACCCCCTTTAATGGTTAAAATCCGGAGATAAAGGCAAACGCTTCGCTTCTTCAGAACAATTCTGCCCCCTTCGCTACTGCCCGCCAATAGCACAGGGGACCGAGTAGTGCTTGACATGCATTCTTCCTGTATTCAGGGAATGCTAATTATAGTTAACTAAGGTTTGGAAAAATCAAAAAATTCAGGGGCAACGACGATCGGAAGATCAAATGGAACGCGTAGCGAGCTTACACCGTATTAAATCACTGTTTTTATAGTTTTAAGGATTAGGAGAGAAGTGATGAATAGATGAATCCCAATGCAAGCTGGCTCCGGCTTTCTCCACCGCAGATATTCGTTGCGGGCTTTGCCATTATCATTCTAATAGGTAGTTTATTGTTAATGCTGCCGATCTCCAATACAACAGGAAAGCCACTTGCGTTTGTAGACGCTTTGTTTACTGCCGCTTCCGCGACCTGTGTTACAGGGCTTGTCGTAAAGGATACGGGGACCTTTTTTACAACCTTTGGTCAAGTTGTTATCGTGGCGCTCATTCAGATCGGCGGCCTAGGCTTTATGACCATGGCTACCTTGATTGCACTGGTGTTCAAGCGTCGGATTTCCCTGCGGGAGCGTCTCATTTTGCAGGAAGCGATGAATCAGACTTCTGTAGAGGGAATTGTCGGGTTAATCCGTAAGGTATTACTGTACTCACTGGTTATTGAAGGCGTATGCGCTACGATATTCTCGGTTCGCTGGTCCTTTGATATGCCCGTAGGCAGGGCGATTTATTTTGGAATCTGGCATGCCATCTCCATGTTTAACAATGCTGGTTTTGATTTATTCGGTGAATTTCGCAGCTTGACAGGTTATGTATATGATCCGATTGTTAATTTTACAGCCATGTTTTTGATTATTTCAGGCGGCATTGGTTTTGTAGTGATGTCAGACCTGGCAGAATATCGCAAGCGCAAGAGACTGTCCTTGCATACCAAGGTGGTACTCAGCATGACGGGCGCTATGATTGTAGTCGGCACGCTCGTGATTTTTGTGTTTGAGTTTACGAATCCAAAGACTCTTGGCTCGCTTGATTGGGGTGGTAAACTGCTGGGATCTTTATTCCAGTCTGTTACTCCCCGTACCGCAGGTGCCAATACACTGGACATTGCAGGCTTGCGGCAGGCTACGCAGTTTTTTATCATCATACTCATGTTTATCGGGGCTTCTCCTGGCTCCACTGGAGGCGGGATTAAGACCACAACATTCGCGCTGCTCATTGGAGCAGTGATTTCGATGCTGCGGGGGCGGGAAGATATTGTGCTGTTCAGGTATCGACTTGCGCAGGGACGAATTTACAAGGCTTTGACCATTACACTGCTGGGGCTGCTGTTCGTGATCGGGGTGACGATGATTTTGTCAGCAACCGAAGATCATCATTTTCTGATGATCTTGTTCGAGACGGTGTCTGCGTTTGGTACGGTGGGGCTGTCGATGGGGCTTACACCTGATTTGACAGTCATAGGCAAGCTGGTGATTACCCTGACGATGTTTGCAGGTAGACTGGGGCCACTCACGCTAGCTTATGCACTGGGGCCGAAAAAGGGTAAAGAATTATATCGTCATCCGGAAGGTAAAATGATTATAGGATAAGGGAGTTTTCGAGTAGACATGAAAACGCAGCAGTTTGTAGTTATTGGCTTGGGGCGGTTTGGCTCAAGCCTAGCTTTGCAATTGGTGGATATGGGGTGCGAGGTGCTAGGCATTGACCGGAATGAGGATGTTGTGGACAGTATGAGTGAGATGTTGACACATACTGTCGTGGCGGACGCTACCGATGAAGACTCATTGCGATCACTGGGCATCCGTAATTTCGATTGCGGCATTGTTGCTATTGGTGATGACATCCAGGTAAGCATCCTGACCGCCATTTTGCTGAAGGAGCTGGGTGTGAAAAAGGTCGTAGCCAAAGCCATATCTGTGCTGCACGGGCGTGCGTTAGAAAAGCTCGGTGTGGATCGGATTATTTATCCAGAACGGGACATGGGTATCCGTGTGGCTCACCAGCTAGTCACGCCTAATTTGCTCGATTATTTGGAGTTGTCTAAGGAATACAGTATTGTGGAACTCAATGTACCTGCATGTCTGAACGGCAAAACGCTTGCAGAACTAAATGCTCGCACCCGCTTTGGCTGTAGTGTCGTGGCGCTTCATACGGCGAACGGTATCTTGATCGCACCGACGGCTATGGATCGGCTAAAAGCAGACGATATTATGGTCATCATCGGCTCAAATGACAATATCGGCCGCTTTGAGGATGAGGTTGTTAATGTCAATGAAGAGGGCTAAACTCTCTACACCATACGATAGCCTGCAAACGACGCACGTGTCTCGCTAATCCAGCGTCGTGCTGTCGGACCGAGATCGGTCGTCTCCGAGTAAATGAGGGAGGTCGTTCGGCGTGTCTCCTTCAAATCGGGCAAGTACAATGCAGTGAGTCCATTATCCCTCAGCAGTTCGCTACGCAAATAGGATTTGGGTAGCAAGGCGGAAGCCTTACAGGTTGGAAGCAGGCGTACAATCGCCTCGAAGGAGTCGATTTCCATGCGGATATCCGGCATGATGCCGCTGCGCTGGAACAAGTCATCCGTCAGACTGCGGTACCAGGTTCCTTTGGAGAAAATAATCATCGGCAATCCTTGCAGATCTTTCATCGAGGCCGTTCCTGTCTTAACGGTTAATTCATGTCCAATGGGAACAACGAGCTCCAAATGATCGTCAAATAGCGGAATGCAACGCAGTCCGACTTCATGAATGGCAGACCCGACAATACCGGCGTCTGCTTTTTTGTCACGTACAAAGGCGACGATTTCATGGGTTTTACCGGTGAGCAGCTTCAGCTCGGTTTGAGGATGCTTGCTCATAAAAGCTTCGACAAGGGTAGGCAGCGTTGTCTGGAGTGTCGTGAGACTTGCGCCGAGTGTAAGCATACTCTGGGCTTCATTTTTGTGCTGGGAGAGCTTTTGTAAGAAGCGAAGCTGTCGTTGCCGTTGCTCTAGTGCGAATGTATAAACAAATCGGCCAGTGGACGTAATTTCGAGCCGTTTGCCCCGACGATCAAAGAGATTCACACCCAGCTCGTCCTCCAGCTTGGCAATTTTGCGGGACAGGGCGGGTTGGGACAGATTCAGCAGTTTGGAGGCTTTATTCAGGCTGGACTGCTCGACAATGACGGCAAAAGCGTTCAAATCCTCAAACAAATCATCCACTTCCTCTCTATATGCAAAAAAGACATAATAATTAATACGTATATTGCAATTCCATTATAAGCCGAAAAGGAGTAACATGAAAGCGACACAAGATGTTCACACTTTTGTTTTTCCTTATAAGGGACACCTTGTTGGACATTTCCTGTCGGGAACTGTCAATTTATATGTTATATTACTATTGAAAACGCTATTATTGGGAGAAGGGAGCATGACCTAGATGAGAGGATTTTATTCCAGAAAGCTGCATTCGCTTCTTGGCGTCATTCCGTTGGCTCTATTTTTTGTTGAGCATTTGGTGACGAACTTCACAGCGGTGGAGGGCGGCAAGGAAGGATTTAACCGCAGCGTGGCCTTCCTGAATGGTTTGCCGCTGGTTATTGTACTAGAAACGTTATTCATCTACTTGCCATTACTGTTCCACGGAATTTATGGCTTGTATATCGCTTATCAAGCTGATCCGAATGTCAAAAGGTTCGGCTATTCACGTAACTGGCGCTTTCTGTTCCAGCGTATTTCCGGCGTCATTACGTTTGTATTTATTATCTGGCACGTATACGACACACGCTTTCAGGTGGCTCTGGGTAATGTAACTCATGAGGAGCTAGGCGGGGTCATGCATGGCATCGTGACGAACCCGGTTTATTTCATTTTGTATCTAATCAGTGTCGTTTCGGCATCCTTTCACTTTGCTAACGGACTGTGGGCATTTATGGTCAGTTGGGGGATTACCGTGGGACCACGTGCGCAAAAAGTATCTTCTTATATCTGTATGACCCTGTTCGTGGTGGTGTCTATCGGCTTCATCGCTTCCCTGCTTGCATTCCGCAGCGCGGAATTTCAGGAAATAGCAACTGCCTTGGTGCAATGCAGTACTTTTAAACAACTACTGTAAATGAGTCATATCCATTATACATTGTGTTGAAATTCTATTTTCAAACGTAAAAGGGGATTTGGTTAAAAATCCTGAAAAAAAGGAGTGAGCAGAAATGGCAGCATCCAACATTATTGTCGTGGGCGGCGGTCTGGCAGGTCTAATGGCTACGATCAAGGCGGCAGAGGCGGGAGTTCACGTTCATTTATTTTCTTTGGTTCCGGTCAAAAGGTCCCACTCCGTCTGTGCTCAAGGTGGCATCAATGGTGCGGTAAATACCAAGGGTGAGGGAGACTCCCCCTGGATTCACTTTGATGATTCGGTCTATGGCGGGGATTTTCTGGCCAACCAGCCTCCGGTAAAAGCGATGTGCGAAGCGGCGCCGGGGATCATTCATCTCATGGACCGCATGGGCGTCATGTTTAACCGGACACCGGAAGGACTGCTGGACTTCCGCCGCTTCGGCGGTACCCAGCATCATCGGACCGCCTTTGCTGGTGCGACGACAGGACAGCAGCTTCTGTACGCTCTCGATGAGCAGGTACGGCGCTGGGAATCTGCGGGTTTGGTGACCAAGTATGAAAACTGGGAGTTTTTACAGGCTGTACTGGATGATGAAGGCATCTGTCGAGGGATTTGCGGGCAGGATTTGCGTACGATGGAAGTGAAGACTTTTGCGGCGGATGCAGTTATTTTGGCATCTGGTGGGCCCGGGATTATTTTCGGTAAAACCACGAATTCCGTCATTAATACGGGCACAGCTGCCGGTGCGGTGTATCAGCAAGGCGTACGCTATGCGAACGGTGAGTTTATCCAGATTCATCCGACGGCTATACCAGGTGATGACAAGCTGCGTCTCATGTCCGAGTCGGCACGGGGAGAGGGCGGTCGTATTTGGACGTATAAGGACGGTAAGCCATGGTATTTCCTTGAAGAAAAGTATCCGGCTTACGGGAATCTGGTTCCTCGCGATATTGCGACACGTGAAATATTCAGTGTATGCGTTGATGATGGACTGGGTATTAATGGCGAGAACATGGTCTACCTCGATCTGTCCCACAAGGACCCGAAAGAGCTGGATGTAAAGCTGGGCGGCATTATTGAAATTTATGAAAAATTCGTCGGTGACGATCCGCGCAAAATCCCGATGAAAATATTCCCGGCTGTTCATTATTCAATGGGCGGCATGTGGGTCGATTACAATCAGATGACGAATATACCGGGCCTGTTCGCGGCTGGTGAATGTGAATTCCAGTATCATGGAGCGAACCGTTTGGGCGCGAACTCGTTGCTGTCAGCCATTTACGGTGGGATGGTGGCTGGACCTAAGGCTGTGGAATATATCAAAGGCTTGAAAAAATCTGCACAGGATGTAGCTTCCTCTGTATTCGATGCGGCAGTTCATCAGCAGACGGAGAAGTATGAGCGTATTTTGCATATGGATGGAAAAGAAAATGCTTATGTTCTTCATAAAGAGCTGGGCGAGTGGATGACGAACAACATGACTGTGGTTCGTTATAATGACAAGCTGGAAGCTACGATCCACAAGATCAAGGAGCTGAAGGAGCGTTACTCTAACATTAACATCAATGACGCTTCGCGCTGGAACAATGCGGGTGCGGCGTTTACACGGCAACTGTGGAATATGATGGAGCTGGCTGAAGCGATGACCAAAGGTGCGCTACTGCGCAACGAAAGCCGCGGGGCCCATTACAAACCAGACTTCCCGGATCGCAACGATGAGGATTTCCTGAAAACGACGATTGCGGACTGGACACCGGAAGGACCACAAATCTCGTATGAAGCGGTGGATGTTTCGCTGATCAAGCCGCGTATTCGGGATTATTCCAAGAACAAATAACGGAAGGGAGTGTATTTAGATGTCGGAGCAAGCAGTGAAGTCGAATAAAACAGTGAAGTTCGTTGTGACCCGTCAAGCTGATCCTAAAGCCAGTCCCTATACGGAAGAATTCGAATTGGCTTATCGTCCGGGGATGAATGTGATTAGCGCGCTGATGGAAATTCAGCGTAATCCGGTGGACAGCCACGGTAAAGAGACGGCCCCGGTATGCTGGGAGTCGAATTGCCTGGAGGAAGTATGCGGAGCATGCTCCATGGTGATTAACGGCAAGCCGCGTCAGGCTTGTGCGGCGCTCGTCGATAAGCTGGAGCAGCCGATTACGATTGCACCGATGAGCACGTTCCCGGTAGTACGGGATTTGGTCATTGACCGCAGCCGGATGTTTAATGCGCTCAAGAAGGTCAAAGCGTGGATTCCGATTGACGGTACTTATGATCTGGGCCCTGGTCCTAGGATGGCAGAGAAGAAGCGTCAGTGGGCGTATGAGCTGTCCAAGTGCATGACCTGCGGTGTCTGTCTGGAAGCTTGCCCGAACGTCAACGAGAAGACGACGTTCATCGGACCTGCGGCGATATCTCAGGTTCGCCTGTTTAACAGCCATCCGACAGGGGAAATGAATCAGGAAGAGCGGCTGGAGGCGTTGATGACGGACGATGGGCTGGAAGGATGCGGGAACTCGCAAAACTGTGTACGCTCTTGCCCGAAAGGCATTCCGTTGACCACTTCTATTGCCGAAATGAACAAGGAAACGACCAAGCATATGTTCAAGCGCTGGCTGACTGTATAGCACCAGACAGCAAATAGGTTATGCCCAAACAGGCTTTTTCTCAAACTGGAGAAAGCCTGTTTTTTGCGCTCAGGAATGATGGAGGGTAACATGGAGGAAGGAGCGTGAGATAGCAGTTATGGTATAATTAAGGTATTGTGTATCGTTTTTGGAGAAAAGGAGGCTGGACAGGTGACTGTGCAACCGATAACGAATCGACCTGTCACTAGGTCGGATGTAATGAAGGGATTAAAGGATCTGGGAGTTCGGAGCGGCATGACATTGCTTGTTCACTCGTCGATGCGCAGCTTTGGACGCTTTGTTCCAGGCGGGGCCTCGGCCATTCTTGCCGCACTAACCGAAGCAGTTGGCCCGGAAGGGACGCTGGTGATGCCGACACAGTCTCATGACTTGACTGATCCCTCGACTTGGATGAACCCACCTCTGGATAAGTCATGGTGGGAACTGGTACGCGAGGAAATGCCCGCTTATGATCCAGCCTGGGCGCTGACCGGAGGGATGGGCGTCATTGTAGAAACGTTCCGTGGTCTGCCAGGAACCAAGCGCAGCGGGCATCCGCATGTTTCTCTGGCGGCACGTGGACCTGCTGCTTCAGACTTGCTGGAAACGCATGGGCTTGATTTTGGGCTGGGTGAGCATTCGCCCTTGGCAAAGCTGTATGAGGCAGATGCCTATGTACTGCTGTTGGGCTGCGGACATGACAGCAACACGTCCTTGCATTTGGCGGAATATCGAACAGCCTATAATGGACGAGAAGTGATCACGCATCAAGCTCCTATGATGGTGGATGGAGAAAAAGTGTGGGTAACTTTTCAGGATTTTAATATTACCTCAGATGACTTTGAGAAGCTGGGACTTGATTTTGAACGGGACTGTCCCTCAGCCTTTACGCGAGTGAACATTGGAGAGGCTTCATGTTTTTTCGCGAGGCAACGTGATTTGGTAGACTATGCGGAGCAGTGGTTGTCCATCCATCGCTAAAGCTTCTGAACAGTAAGAATTTCTAAAAAGTGAGATCAAGAAATAGATCGCAAGGGGGAACGCATATGGAGAAGACGCCGCACACCCGCCGCGAGAGTCAGGATGGCCCGCATCAGGGGACCGCTATCCCTCCCGGTTCTTCGCGGCGTTCCATTTCAAATGAACCAGCCAATCCTTCGCGCCGCCATTTTTTGAAAAAAGCGGCTTTAGCCACAGCCGGAACCGCGCTTCTGGCTGGAGGATATGCTTCCTTATGGGAGCCTAATCATTTGGAAATTACACGCTTCAACTTGTCTCTCCCTCGTCTTCCGTCTGCTTTTGACGGAATCAGGGTCGTACATTTCAGTGATGTGCACTTGGGCTTTCACATGGATGAGCAGGATCTGCGTGAGCTTGCGGACCGGATAGCAGGTCTGAAGCCAGATTTGCTCTGTTTTACAGGCGATATTGTAGATGACTATGCCGTATCCATGAAGGCTGCTGTTCCAGTTATGGCTTCGATGTACGCCACACTTGGCAAATTTGCTATTCTGGGCAATCATGATTATAGAGGCTTACCAGCCGGAGTTCAGGAATTATATCCGAAAACCGGATTTACGTTGCTGAGAAACGAGCATGCGATTATAGAGCGCGCGGGGCAGCGTGTAGCCATGGTCGGTTTAGAGGATAACATTATGGGCAAGCCCAATCCGCAGCGTGCCATCCACGGGCTACCTGATGAGATGTGCAAGTTGCTGCTGATGCATGAGCCGGACTATGCAGATGTAGCGGCGCAAATGTCCTTTGATCTTCAACTGTCGGGGCATACGCATGGAGGACAGGTACGCTTGCCGGTCATTGGAGCACCAATGCCGCCTCCGGGTGGACGCAAGTACATCCAGGGATTATTTCATGTGGGAACAGAGAGAATGCCGCTGTATGTCAGCCGAGGCATTGGCATGACACATCTGCCGATTCGCGTACTGTGCAGACCGGAGCTTAGCGTCATTACGCTAAAGTCCGGCCAATAGGCCATGATCTTTTTTTCATCTTTATCATATATGTTGGAACTACATAAAGATGGCTTGAATGTAGTGTAGAGATGTAGCCGTTTCGGACAAAGGAGTGAGGTTCAGATGGATCGTATTGCTGTCATTTCAGATATTCATGGCAATTGGCCTGCCTGTGAGGCGGTGCTGGAGGATATTGCTTCCCGAGGCATTAGCCGTGTGTTTTGTTTGGGGGATCTGATCGGCAAAGGGCCTAGCCCGTGCGAGGTTCTGGATGCTGTCCGTCAACGTTGTGAAGTGGTCGTGCGGGGGAATTGGGATGAGCTGGTTAGTATTACGGATGATCTCAATTTTAGCTGGCAAGCCGAACGCTTGGGGGCAGAACGAGTGCAGTATTTGGCACAGTTACCGTTTTATTATGATTTCAGAATGAGCGGACGCCGTATCCGTCTGGTGCATGCCTCGCCGCAAAGTGTATATCACCGTGTGCAGCCATGGGATGAGCCGGAAAAACGGCTTGCCATGTTCGATCCGTTAGCAGAAGAAAATGGAAAAGTTGCTTTTGCTCCAGATGTTGTGGGATATGGTGATGTGCACAATGCTTTTATCCAGCATTTTCAGGGAAAAACACTTTTTAACGTCGGCAGTGTCGGGAATCCGTTGGATGTTACACAGGCTTCCTACTGCATTTTAGAGGGGGAGATGGGAGAGGAGCAGCCTACGTCCTTCTCCATTCATTTTGTACGTGTACCTTATGATATAGAACTGGCGGTAAAACAAGCGGAGGAAGCTGCTGTTCCTTCTTTGCCGTATTATATTCGAGAGCTGCGTACAGGAATTTACCGCGGGATTCAGGACCTGGATTAAGTATGGAAACATTCATTTCTAAAAGCCAATCCATCCGCAGGAGGGAACATTGTGCTGACCAGAGAAATGCTTCGTCTTGGGCTACCGGAGCTTTACACCCGCCGAGTCCGATTGCGCCAGCTAAGAACGGAGGATTATCCCGCGCTGGAACGGATCCTATCCGATCCATTGGTGATCCAATATGTGAATCGAATTCGCAAACCAGTCTATACACGAATGCGGCGTCTGGTTGCGCAAATTAAAATATCTTCTGATTCACTAGATTCCCTGCATTTTGCGGTGGAATGGCATCCGAGAAATACAGGAGAAAGCAATCTACTTAGTGAATCCAATGAGCTTACTTCTTCACCGTTGCTCGGTATCGTCTCTTTTCAGCAATGGAATGAAAGAACGGGTGAGGCACAACTGGGCTATATTCTGGATCGTCCTTTTTGGGGACAGGGGCTGGCTACAGAAGTGGTAGGAGAAATGCTGAATTTTGGTTTCGGATCTTTGAAGCTCAAGCGGATCGAAAGTCATTGCCAAGAGGATAATCAGGCTTCCATGCGCGTGCTTATTAAAAATAAGATGCGCCTGCTACGTACAATTGGTGCTTATGATCCCTCAGGAGAGGTGCCGAGTGTATTGGTATTTTCGATGACCCAAGGGGATTATGCGTAGAAATGGCAGTGGAATATTTTGTTACAAAGATGAAATATAACTGCAAAGCAACTCTAACACAGGACGGGTACAATACAGACATGACCCCCTTTTGAATAATATATGTTGCTGGGCCCGACGATTCGGGTCCTCTTTTTTTGTTATCCTATAGTAGGGCCTTCTCTATTTCTGCGGAAGCGAGTAGCCTTCTTGCCTTGGCTGTGCTCAGTTATATTTCAATTTGTTACAAAAATGAAATATAACTGCAAAGTTACTTTAACATAGAGTGGGTACAACATAAACATGACCCCCTTTGAATCATATATATATATTGCTGGGACCCGGAGCTTCGGGTCCCCTTTTTTTTATGATTTTTAGGAACGGGTCAGGCTGGTTATCAGCTCTGGAAGCCATTCATTTAGGGAGAGAAATGAGTACCCCTCTGACTGGGCTTTGGACGTATCCATGTACCACGATTGTGTAATACCAAATGGAGACATGTGCTCGTCTGCTGTTTTTTCTTTCATCACAGCTTGTTTTCCAGTTACCTGCTCAATGATCGAAATGATATCCCCAATCCTCACTGTACCGTCGGAGCAAGCATTTACAGGCCCTGTTAAAGGAGTGTGACCAAGCCAAAACAGAAAATCTGCGGCTTCATCGGAACGAATAAATGAGATTTGTGCTGCGGCATTAGGTACTCCGATTTCTGTTCCTTCACGAACATGCTCGATATGAAAATGAAGTCTTTTCGTATAATCGTCTGTCCCCAATACAATTGGAAAACGAACAGCAACTACAGGAAATGTAGCTTGCTGCATAAAAACTGCTTCTGCCTGCCGTTTAGCCTCCTGATATGTAAAATCGTCCTTCCCGCCCTTGCGAACCGGGTAAGCCTGAGGGTCAAAGATGCTCTCTGTCAGCACTTCCGGGCTCGAATCATAGACGGATAGGCTGGAGATCACAATATACCTCTTGGCTATAGCATCAAAAATGCGGCAGGCTTCGCTTGCTTCATCTGGGGAAAAGCAAATATTATCATAAACAACGTCCCACACTTGCTCACCTACGGCCTCAGCGAGCGCTTGCGGGTCGGTACGGTCTGCACAAATCCGCTGAACGCGGTCAACAAACGAATCGCTTGCTTGGCCCCGTGTGAGGATGGTAACGGAGTTCTCGGAACTCTCTAGCAGACGTTCCACCAGTCTCTTGCCAAAAAAGCGCGTTCCACCCAGTACAAGTATCTTTTTCATACTTACATCACTCCTCCTAGAATGGTTTTCATTTATATTAAGATAGACGGACTAATGAATGTAAAAGATACAGGACGCAATGAAAAAAAGGAGGATCATATGCCATACGTAGAGATTCAGGATTTAGAAATGTATTACGAAAAAATGGGTACAGCTGCGAGGCAATGTGGCTTTATATTGTGCGGTGAAGCACCCTCAAATGTTTGCGACCGTTACGACCATAGGCTGTAGTGGAGTCGCATGTCCTGAGGGGGCAGATGAATTTGATTATGCGTCAGAGCGCACAGGATTGGCGCCAATATCCGCAATTGACACGTAGTGAGTTAAGTAGCATTACGTGCCCTGCATTATTTATCGCGGGTGAACATGACGATTTCGCCACAGAAGAGCAACTCCTGGAATTATGCTCAGGGGCCCAAGACTCACGTTATCTAATTGTTCCGGGTTGTAGTCATCGACCGCACATGCTTAGAGAGAAGCCGATCTTAATCAATGATTCTATTCTTTCATTTTTGAACAAACATGCGATTCGTTGAACCAATCATTCGCATAGCGGTGGAGCACCGCCTAATCTTACTCTCCTAGAAGCTTCAAGAAATTGGCCGGCACCGTAATTTGCTGATTATTAATCATAATCTTCCGAAGCTCCTCCATGGAGTCCTCTTCACCTCTAGCGTCTTTAATCTCCTTAATCTCACGATGCAGTCGCTCCATTTGGAGATCTAGCGCATTAGCGGAGTCTGCTGCGTTCTTTAATTCACGTGTCAGACTTTCGGGAACGGACTGGTTGTACTTATAAAATATTTTATGCTCCAGGCTGGCCCAGAAATCCATCGCAATGGTTCGAATTTGCACCTCTACGCAGACTAGCTCCTCACAATCCGACATGAATACAGGAACTTGAACCAGCAAATGCAGGCTCTGGTAACCGTTCGGCTTGGGGTTCTTGATGTAATCCTTAATTTCCAGCACCTTCAAGTCACTTTGTCTCTGAAGCATGTTACTGACATCATAAATATCAGAAATAAAAGAGCAAGTAATACGCAAGCCGGCGATATCCTTGATATGATCTTTGATAGCATCCAGCGATAACTCACTATGTTTACGAATCATTTTATTCATGATGCTCTCAGGAGATTTAAGGCGTGATTTGGTATGCTCAATAGGGCTGTAATCGTGTAATGCCTGAAATTCCTGCTTTAATATTTCAATCTTGGTTTCCATTTCGTCGAGCGCAAATTTATAGATTAGCATAAATCGCGTGATGTCATGCTTTAGCTTTTTAAATTTGTCCATAGGATCTTCCAAGTGCATATGTAATTCTCCTCACACATAGATGTCATAATCTTGCTAAGCATTCGCCTTTGCAATGGAATTATTACCTTATAAATTACAATCCCCAACAATTCCATTGCAGCAGCGTTCGTAAGATCAAATGATTTGCGGAGAGGCAATTCCCACCTTGAATTTTAAAGCGCCACAGAAATTTTACGTTTTTCTTTAAAATAGACCCATTCCCGGAAGCCGATATCCTTCAGCATTGCCTTTACTTCTTCCCAGTCATCGCCTACCCGCGAAGGTTTATGGGCATCCGAACCAAAAGTAACCTCCACACCAAAATGGTGCGCTCTTTCTAAAATAGAAGCAGACGGGTACCATCCGCCACTCAGTTTGGTTTTACCCGAAGTGTTAATTTCAATCGCCACATTGGATTCCGCAATTACCTGCAAGGTTTCATCAATGGCTTCATCAGCAGGAATGTCTGAAAAGGCTGGAAAGTTCCCCTTCATTGCGTCAATATGGCCTAAAATCTGAAACATGCCGCTTCGCGCAGATTCCTGAATGAGCGCATAGTAGGCTTGTTTGACCTCGATTTTACGAGCGTCGCTTAATTTGTTCCAACGGTTACGGTTAAAAATGCTGTCCCCTTCGACATTGTGAATCGACCCAATGAGATAATCAAATGGATAAGGAGCCAGAGTGGAACGATATAATTCAGCAAAATCAGGAAAATAATCCGTTTCCAATCCGAGGAGCACGTCAATACGGCCTTCGTATTCTTTTTTAAGCTGTTGTACCTCTTCTACGTATTCAGCAAGCTGTGATTTGGCCATATAAATTTTAGGAAAAGCCTGATCCTGTTCGCTGCCCAGGAAAGGGGAATGGTCCGAAATACCAATCGCTTGTAAGCCCGACTGAATGCCTGCTTCAATGTAATCTCGAATGTTTCCGTCTGCATGACCGCAGCGGAAATGATGGGTGTGCAGATCAAATTTCATAGCCTGTCTTCCTTTCGTAATCAGGGTTTATATTGCGTATGTTGTTCATAGCGAATTACGTTATTCAGAACTGGTGAAATTCGTCTCCGGCATCCCCTTCAGATCACTTAAAAATTGCTGCATGGCTGAGTTTAGATATCGGCCGGATTTATAAATCACTCCTACCGGATGACTAACTTCCAGCTCAGGAATATGGATCATTTTTAATGTGCCTGCACGCAGTTCAGAAGTGACCGATAGTCTGGAAATAATGGCCGCACCGAGATTAATTTCGACCATCCGTTTGACTTCCTCACTGCTGGACAACTCAATCACGACATGAGGCACGATTTGGTGCTTTTTAAATACATCGTCTACGAATTTTCGTCCCACCGTATCAGGAGAGAGCAGAATCAGCGGAATTTCCCGAAGGGCTTCAATGGTAGCATGTGGTTGTGAAGCCAGCGGATGAGTAGGAGACACGACTAGCTCAAAGGAATCGTAATACAGAACCGAAGTGCTTAAATTAGGATTACGTTCGATCAGATAGCCGATGCCAACATCAATAAGTCCGTTCTCCACCTGCTGATAAATCATGGAGGAAGCCATGGATTGAATGGAGGTTTTGATGAGAGGGAACTGATCCTGAAAGTAGGAAAGCACGCGCGGTAAAATTTGAATAGCGATGGATGTTGTGGTACCCAGCGCAATGTGACCCTGTGGTGTTTCGTTTAGATCGTACAATTTTTGTCTTAATTCCTCAACAACCTCTAATATGCGCTCGGCATGTTCCAAAAAAACAGCTCCCCGGTCGGTCAGGGTGACAGGCTGGTTGCGGTCAATCAGGATGGTTTTGAACTCATCCTCTAGACTTTTAATTTGGGCGGACACCGCCGGCTGCGTCAAATTGAGAAGTTCTCCGGCTTTGCGGAAGCTCATCGTTTTGGAAATCATGATAAGTGTTTCGAGTTGACTGATGTTCATGAAGTTCCTCCTCTCTTTTCTTAATCTTATCGCAGCTGTATAGAATGAATATTTTTAGCCAATCCATAGGTTCATATGTAAAACCGTCGTTATGCTTTATTTCATTAAATTATAGGTTATTCGAGCAGGAAGGGCAATGAATCGAAGCAGAGCACCTTAAAGTGTGGTATATTGGGAAATAAAGACTAAAGTCCTGATATCCTTCAAAAATAATCAATCTAAAACCGGTAAGAAGTAAAGATATAGGACATTATTCACATTTTTTGTGGTTTAGCTATAAAAAATTACCGGGTAGCTGTCGATAAGTGATATAGAGAGCATTTTAATGAGGATCGATTCGTTTTACAGTAATATTTAATTAAAAAATTCTAATTTAAATGGGACTTTTGTTGTGTGTCTAAAAGCCCATCGTAAAGGGGCGCTTTGATCGTGAAGGCAGAAGTGATAAATCCTTTTTTGGAGTCGGCGCGACGGGTCATTGAACAATTGATCCAAGTATCTCCTTCATCCGGAAATCTTGGTGTGAAAAATGTCGAGCTGGTGGACGACCACATCTGGATTATGATCGGGATGACCGGACAGCTTAGCGGAAATATTGTGTTCGGCCTGAATGAACAGGTGGCGCTACGTATGGTATCAGCGATGATGGGCGGATTTGTGTTGACTGAAATTGATGAGATGGGAAAAAGCGCAATTTCAGAATTGGGCAATATGATTAGTGGTAATGCCAGTACGATTTTGTCCAGTCAGGGAATTGTCGTGGATATTACGCCTCCGCAGGTCATGAAATCAGAAAACTTGACCACTTTTGTGCCTCAGCGTGCCCTTTATATTCCGCTCACGGTGGAAGGAATCGGTGAGCTGGATATTCAGGTGATGATCTCTTAATATTAAAGGAGCAAGTTTCTTTAATGTGGAGGGATGAGCGTGAGTATACTACAGGACAAGATAGTTGTGATTACAGGTGCATCTAGTGGGATTGGCGCCCTTTGCGCTCAGTTGTTAAGCGAAAAGGGCGCGATTCCTATTTTAACAGCACGCTCGCAGGAGCGACTGAAGCAAGTATCTGCGGGAATCAGCGGCAGACATGAGCTTATCCAACTGGACGTCACCCGCCAGGAGCAGGTAGAGGCTGTTGCAGCACGAGTATTGGGACAGTACGGACGGGTCGATATATTACTTAACAATGCAGGCTACGGAAAGTTTGAGTATTTTAATGAAACCGACCTGACGGAGTTTGAACAAATGATGGACGTGAACTACATGGGTGTTGTTCGCTGCATCAAGGCGTTTCTGCCACAAATGACAGAGCGGGGCCTTGGACAGATTGTCAATGTAGCATCAATGGCCGGGAAAATCGGGACAGCCAAATCGTCTTCTTACACGGCGACGAAGCATGCTTTGCTCGGTTTCAGCAATGCGCTCCGGCAAGAGCTGCGCGGGAGTGGAGTGACTGTAACGACGATTAATCCGGGGCCGATCGACACACCGTTTTTTGAGTTGGCAGATCCTTCAGGAGGATATGTTCGAAATGTAAGCTGGTTTATGCTACAACCAGATAAGGTAGCACGGCATATCGTAAGAGCGATGGAGCTTCGCAAGGAGGAGGTTAATCTGCCACGGTGGGTATCTCCTTTTCTCAAGCTGTATCAGTTAGCTCCCAGACTGACCGACAGGCTGGGTCATGGGGTGATGAATAAGAAATAAAAGATGTCCCGTAAGCCATTAGCTATGGTGAGGGACATCTTTTATTTTTGTGATTTGGTAACAGGGCTATTTTCGCATATAATGGAGAGTAACGAATTTACGTATAGGGGTTGGACCTTTTCATGACATTGAATTTTGAATCGCTCGGCGTTGAACAAGATCTGTTGGACAAACTGACTGAGCATGAAATTACACAGCCTTCGCCAGTTCAGGCAGAGGCTATACCGGAAATAATGAAGGGAAAGCATGTATTGGCGCGCTCACAAACTGGCACAGGCAAGACACTGGCTTATTTGCTGCCGCTGTTGCAAGCGATTGATCCGCAGAAAAAGGCTACGCAAAAGCTGATACTAGCTCCAAGCCAGGAACTGGCCATGCAAATTGTACGTGAGGGTCAGCGCTACGGTGAGCATCGCGGAATCCGTGTACTCGGTCTGATTGGTGGGGCGGCTATCAAACGTCAAATCGAAAAGCTCAAGGATCATCCACAGCTTGTCGTGGGCACACCAGGACGTGTACGGGAACTCATCGCTTCAAAAAAGTTGAAAATGCACAATATTACAGCCATTGTTATCGATGAGGTGGATCAGATGTTCCAGCTCGGCGGAGCAGGCGATGTAACCAATATATTGGGCACCGCCCAACGCGATCGTCAATTGGTATTCTTGTCCGCAACGCTGAACGACGAGATTCAGTCGCTGGCGAAACGGGAGATGCGTGAATACGTAGAAATTGGGATTGATCCCGACCAGAAGACGGCCAGTGGACTGGAACACTATTACTTTGTATCTGAAGAACGGGATAAGGTGGATATGCTGCGCCGTCTGGTACGTCATTTTAATCCGAGAAAAGCGCTGGTGTTCGTGAATACAACCAATGCCATCGGGGAGATTGAGGCCAAGCTCAAGCATATGGGGCTGACTACGGCATCCTTGTATGGAGATGCGGATAAAGTCACGCGTAGCAATGTGTTGGCCCGATTCCGTGAGGACAAGCTCAAAGTGCTGGTCGCTTCGGATGTGGCAGCCCGTGGTCTGGATATTGAGGGCCTTGAAATGGTTATTCATTTTGATCCGGCTACGGATAGTCAAGCTTATGTTCACCGTGCAGGACGGACAGGACGGATGGGACGCAAAGGATTGGTGGCATCGGTTGTCACTGACCGTGAAACGTTCATCATGCGTAAGTTCTCCCGTGAACTGGGCATTGACATCGCAGAGCGTGCGTTGCATGGAGGTCGAGTAGTTGTGCCGCGTCCGGCGGATGCCAAGCGTGCACCTGTAAGACCCTCCGAGGCTAGATCCTTATCTAACGGAGCATCGGCGGAGGACCGAAAGGCACCTGTTCGTGCCGAAAACGGACGTCCTGGCAGGAATTCCGCGAACGGTTCAGCTCCAGGCAAGAGCAAAGGTGCAGCCTTGTCCAAAGCAGGAAAAGCACAGCGCGAGCGTGATCGCAAAAACAAGGGTGCACCAAGATGGCTGAAGGAAAAAGGATCAAAACCGAACGAGTAAGGGAGAAGAGGGGGAGCCATGGAACAACAGCCTGTGTTGCAAATTAACGGACTGACCGGCGGATATAGCGCCAAGCGCCCGGTGTTGCATCAGATTTCGCTGGATGTGAAACCGGGCGAAATGGTAGGACTGATTGGTCTGAACGGGGCCGGGAAAAGTACGACCATGAAGCATATTTTGGGCCTGATGACACCGCAGGCCGGAGAAATTCGTGTGCAGGGGCATAAGCAGGATGAAAATCCCGAGGAATATCAGGGAGCCATTGCTTTTGTACCTGAATCTCCAGAGCTGTATCCTGAAATGACGGTGATGGAGCATATGGAATTCACGGCCAGAGCGTACGGAGTTAGCGAAGCAGATTTCCGCACACGCAGTGATCAAATGCTGGACTTGTTCCGTATGCGGGATAAAAGTGGAAGTATGTCGATGCACCTGTCTAAAGGGATGCGCCAGAAAGTGATGATTATGTGTGCATTTTTAGCGGGACCGCCGTTGTATGTCATAGATGAACCTTTTTTGGGTTTGGACCCGCTTGGTATTCGTTCCCTGCTTGACTTTATGTTAGAGATGAAGCGTTCGGGTTCGTCCATTCTACTCAGTTCTCATATTTTGTCCACGATTGAAAATTATTGCGATCGTTTCATTGTACTTCATCAGGGTGCCATCATTGCGCAGGGTACGCTGGACGAAGTGACAGCACAGGCGGGTAAGCCGGGCATGCCGCTGGAAGATGCATTTTATGAGCTGGTACAGGGCAGGGAATGAGCATGGATTTGCAACGTCTGCATAAAGAAAGACGTGTAGCGTTCTGGGGACAGGTGTTGCCTTATCTGGGCTATGTCATTCAGAGCGGTCTGGCGGTGGTGTTCGGCTTTGCACTGATTGCCTTTGCCGCATGGTACACGTCGCTACTAATGCATACTCCACCGGATTTGCCCATCCGCTGGATCATGCTTATTGTGGCTATTCCGATTGCTCATGCGAGCTTTCGTACGTATTTAAACGCAGCGGATATTGTTTTTCTCCGTCCACAGGAGCACGCAATGCACTATTATTTTAAGGCCAGCCGGATTCGGGGTGTGGTGTATAAAATATTCGGTTTGCTATTGCTGTCTATTATAGTGTGGCCGCTGTATATTCGCAGTGATTCCGCGCCTAAGCCGTTGCTACTGACCCTGCTACTGTTCGTGCTATTAAAGCTGCTATTCAGCTACGGCGGCTGGCAAGAGCTTCGTATGGTATCGATTGGCGGGAGTATAGGCTATCGTCTGCTTCGGTGGGTGTTGGCTGTGCTGATGGTAGCCGCATGGCTATGGCAGCCTCCACTACACAGCGTACCATTTATCATATTGGTCGGTGTGGTGTACGTGCTTGTTCTGCGTTTTCCGGTCAAGCTGCTAGTGGCTTGGGAAAAGCTGATTCGTACAGAGGGTATGCAGGCTGCTCGGGTGATGCGCACTTTGGGCTGGTTTGTCGATGTGCCCGCCCTTACGCAGAGAGTGACGCCGCGCCGTTGGCTATCCTGGTTGGGAGGTAACATACCTTGGAACAGAAGGGGAGCGTATCGTTATCTGCTGTTTAAGACGTTCCTGCGCACAGAGCCAGCAGGTATTGTCATTCGGCTCGGGATTCTGGGGTTGTTAATTATATATATCACCCATGCTAGTTGGATTGGTATTGCAGTATATTTATTTTTCATATTCCTCATTGGTGTACAGGTCACTTCACTAAGGCAGTATCACAAGGATTCGTTATGGCTTCAGTTGTATCCGATTCCTGCGCATAGTCGTCGTGCGTCTTTTCTCGACTTTGTTGTTCGGTTGACGTTGCCGGCTGCTGTGGTTCTGTGGCTTCCTTTTCTGGCAAAGGGAACGGAAGATCTACTGTCTACACTGCTCACGTTGCTTGGGGGAGTTGCAGTAGTGTTCCTGCTACGAGGCGCTCAAGCCAAAAAATGGCGTTTGGACGGTCAGGATGAAGAAGAAGTGTGATTTGTATCTATGTGAATAAAGTAAAGGCTAATTCGCAGGCAGCACTTGCTGCTTGCGAATTAGCCTTTTTTTGTACTGCTATCATAGCCGTGGGTGCAGATATCCGTCAGCTTATATAAAGATCGTTTTGCTGATGATAACTAATAAAATGAACAGTACCAGAATTGTTCCTGTGCTTGTGAATGCGCCGTAACCACCGTAACCGCCTCTTGTTTCTTCTGCTCCCATGCTCATTCTCCTCTCGGTCATTGTGATAAAGGATACATCGTATCTTATGAAGTGGATTTTCAGATTGCGTGGGCCATTGCTCAGGTATGTTGCTGAATCGCCTTATATTTTTCATCAGATGTAGGGGAGGAGAGAGGAAAAGACACGTATTGTCGAGAATAGAAGAAGTACGTAATCATTATCACTTGGAAAGTGGGAAAGACGAGATGCTGATAGATAAGCTGCTCGTGAACATATTTCTTGTGTTTGTACCGTTATTGGTATATAGCGCTTTGTCAGATCATCGGCATATGAAACATACCCCGTTGCTTATGGGAGGGGTGCTGGGTGTGTCTTCTGTGCTTTGCCTTATGTTTTCGTATATTTGGTATGGACTATTTTGGGATCTTCGATATGTTCCTCTGATCCTTTCTGTTTTATATTTTGGTCCTAAGGCAGGGCTTCTGAATATAACGTTGATGGTGATGGCTCGTATGTATATAGATCCTGAGTCTATAGTGGTGAGTTTTCCCAGCATGATGTTGTGTTATTTGGGGCCTCTCTTGGTGAGAAAAAAGTTTATGCAGCTCAATAGTATATTGCTTCGGGTGGGCATGAATATGCTAATGAGTATATGGACCAGTATTGCCATGTTTATATTTCTGTTAATACATTCCTGGGTCAATGGAAGGCTAGATAAGGATGAGATCGAGCTGATCCGGGCAATACTCTGGTTCGGTATGATTCAATTCCTAAGCATTGGAGCCTCCTCTTTCTGGATGGAGTTTAGTTTGGAACGGGAAGAAATGAGAAGAAAGATTAAATATGCTGAGCATCTGAATACGTTAGGTGAACTGGCTGCCTCTATGGCTCATGAAGTACGGAATCCATTGACCGTTATTAAAGGGTTCTTGCAAATGGTTCAGTCAGGGCTAGAAGGGAAAAATCGCAGATATATTGCTTTGGCACTAGCAGAGGTCGATCGGGCTGAAAGAATTATTAGCGACTATCTGAACTTATCCAGACCGCAGATTGGGAACACAGAGCTGATGGATCTGTCTGGCATGGTTCAACAGATTGTTTTGCTTTTGAAACCGATGGCGACCAAGCAAGGCGTAAGACTGTATACTGAGCTAAGGAATGAAATATACGTACATATGGATCGTAATCAGCTGTTACAGGCGTTAATACATGTGACGAAAAATGCGATCGAAGCTGCGGATGATGGAGGCAGGGTATACATAAAGCTGGCGATTCAGGAAGAGAAGGCATGTCTGCATATTAGGGATACAGGAAAAGGCATGAGTCAGGAGCATCTGGAGCGAGTGGGTACTTTGTTTTTTTCAACCAAAGAGGTAGGAACGGGACTGGGAACGGTCGTCTCCTTTCGAATCATTGAAGCCATGAACGGAAGTATACACTATGAGAGTGAGCCCGGAGTCGGAACGGAGGTAGTCATCCTGCTGCCACTCGCACAAGAATCAATGCTCGCTGCTGAAGGATAGTTTGTTTCGAAGTGTGACTTACAATGGTTCAGCCCATTAAAAAGCGGTATGCCACAACATCCGGCATACCGCTAATGATGCTATATTGAATCTGTTACATATTATGCGTTCAACAAATCTTGTGCGCCACGGTAAACAATGTCATACAGGTCTTCCAGATACTCTTCCTCGATACATGAGAATGCGATTCGGAGATCATATTCACCCAGCGCAATTGTTCCTACCCCATATTGTTCCAGCAAATGTGTGCGCAGTCGTTCAGCGGACAAGCCGTTCAGCTTAAGGCACATAAAATAACCCGAATTGAAAGGATAGTAGCTC
Source organism: Paenibacillus sp. EKM206P (assembly GCF_011066155.1). Classification (NCBI taxonomy): domain Bacteria; kingdom Bacillati; phylum Bacillota; class Bacilli; order Caryophanales; family Paenibacillaceae; genus Paenibacillus; species Paenibacillus sp. EKM206P. The sequence goes on from NZ_JAAMNQ010000006.1 coordinate 131,740, forward strand.
CATACATCTCCGTATTTTCCACTATCGAGCAACGCTTTGACTTTATTAGCCCGCCCCTTCATAATTTGGAACTTTTCATTTTTCTGTTGTGCAAAATCGGGTGATTTGAGGGCATCCAGGACGAAGGTTTGAGATGGGTGAGGACCGCTCGAAATCGTTGCCCGAATAATCCCTAATGTTTTTTGTTCCAGTGCGCTCAGTACATCCTGATGTTCCGAAGCAAAGGTAATAAATCCGACACGGAAGCCCCAAACGAATTCTTCTTTGGTAGCTCCGTCAATTTTGACGGGTAGAATTCTCGGATGAAGTCCAGCTAACTGACCGAATAGTGATTCATGCAGGGAGTCCTCGAAGAACAGACCAAAATAAGCGTCATCCGTCACAACTACGACATTGATGCCTGCTTCTGCGGCTTCCTGAATGGCAGCAACAATCGCTTTACCCTCTTCGACTCCCGGTGTGTAGCCCGTCGGGTTATTCGGGAAGTTCAGCACAACGATTGCTTTGCCGTATTCTTTCTGTGCCAGTAGCGCCTCGCGTAATCCTTCACTATTAAAACGTTGATCCTCTGTGAACAACGGGAAATTCACCAAACGTCCATGACGGCGAATACCGAAAGTCAGCTCATAGTTTTCCCAGTTTTTGTCTGGGTAAATGACAGCGTCCCCTTCATCCGTGAACAGGTCGGCAACGATGCTCAAACCATGGGTCAGCGCGTTCGTAACTACGGGAAGGCCATAACCTTTTCCAGCCAATGAAGGGTTTTCCTTCAGCATTTTGTCACGCCATACACTACGAAGTTCAGGTTTGCCCGCAGGGGGTGCGTAAGGGTATAAATCCTTGGGATTGTAAGCGGACAGCTTCTCCTGAATGACCTCCAAATGCATAGGACCGTTACCTTCCGTAGCAATACCAATCGTGGCGTTGTACTTTTTAGCAAGCTTCCCGGCTTCTGCGGATTGACTCAAAATCCCCTCTTTTGGGAAATAAATTTCTTTCCCTAAAAGAGAAAGCATTTGATATACATGCTCGTTGCCTGTCTGAATGTTTTGGTTTAACTGCGCTGCCAGTGGATTCATTCCCGTTTCATCCTTCCAAGTCATTTTGATTACATATTATAGCATCACACACGGTAAGCGTCACGCAAAAGCATCTGGGAGCATAAAAACGCATTTTTTTGCTTAATGAAGGCGCTGAGCTTATATTATAAATTAACGGGATAGAGGACAACCAAAGATTAACAAGAGGAGGTGCAGATTTTGCTGGATACATCTGCGTCATCGTTTATCCTGTTGTCGGCCTTCGCCAAAATTGTGTGCGAGCCGGGCTGGAAATGGCAGGTACGCGAGAAGCCGATGCCAAACTATGATTTATTCTATGTATGGAGCGGAGAAGGAACAGTGGTCTTAAACGGAACATCGTATCCGGTGAGCAAGGGGAGTTGCTTCCTGTTCAAGCCGGGGGATGATACCCGTGCCACACATAACCCGCAAAAGCCGCTCATACTTACCTATATTCATTTTGATCTCATCGAACAACCAGAGCTAGTCCCTGCAAGCTACCGTATGCTGGAGGAAACGTTCGAGGTAGAGCATATGCTTGCCAGGTACGTTCGACTGCGCCTGGAGCGTGCTTACGGAGCTGACGAGGAAGGCAAGCTGATTCTAAAACAACTGATGATTCATCTGCTGCGTGCGGACCGTAAGGAGCCGCAGGAGCAACAGGCCAGTAACCAGCTCACCGAGGTCATTCGGGAAACGGCCAACTACGTGCGTCAGCATCCGGGACTTCCTCATCGCGTCGAGGATTTAGCTGCACGGGCAGGGCTGTCACCGCGTTATTTTTCGATTAAATTCAAGGAGCTGCTAGGTGTTTCCGCGCAATCTCATATTATCAGCATGCGGATTGAGCGTGCACAGCATCTACTGCTGCATGCGGGAATGAATGTGACCGAGGTGGCAGAGGCTTTGGGGTATCGTGACATCTTTTTTTTCAGCCGCCAATTCAAGCAATACACGGGGAAAAGTCCGTCTGAGATCCGGTAATGTTATAGACGGTGGACAAGCTGTTTCGGATTTAGGCATAATGGGAGTAACGCATGACAAATATAAAGGATAAATTCCAAAAAAAGGACCCAAGCCATTACGCCGGGTCCTTTTTTATATGAGCAATTTATATCATTCGATCCCAATGCTCATATGTGTAGCTATAATCCTGTTATGATATATTCACTTATGCTTTGGGATCATGTCGAAAGCAACCCAGACGTTGTCCCATTTTCACCACATCCCCCAGCTTCAATGCGGGGTCTGGCTCAAACGTACCGTTCTCAGTTAGCAAAACGACGGTTGACCCAAATTCGAAATAGGCGAGATCGTCTCCTTTTGTCCATGAGACGGCTTTATCATCCGTATATTTGATGCTACTCACATTCATTGCGCCAACCTTAACGACCGCCACCTCACCGTATTCGTGGGCGATGTACGTAATCTGTCGTTCATTGCGGCTAAGAACTGCTCGCATATGCTGCAAGCCGAAGTCATTCACTGGGTATACCTTGCCGCGCAGATGCTCTTTTTCTACCAGCGTACCGGATACTGGTGCATGAATGCGATGATAATCCGTCGGGCTGAGATAGAGTACAAAAGCATAGCCGTGTGTGTATTTTTCAAGACGCGGAGAGCGGTTAAGAAGCTCTTCCAGCGTATAGTCCTGCCCTTTGACATTCAAAAGAGTGCCGGACGTAATTGGGCCAGTGAAAGTAATCCGTGCATCCACCGGACTGGTCATCACCTCGGCGTTCGTATCAATCGGGCGCATGCCCGCTTTTAATTTGCGTGTAAAATAGGCGTTCAGAGAACGGTATTCCTTCCATTCCTGTTCAGCCTCATGCGTCTGGATCTGGTACGTACGTATAAAGGTGGGGATAAAAAGTCGGCTTGCACCGCTTTGCGCGAAGGAGCCCACAATCCGGCACACCCACTTGCGCGATGATAGCTCCGTCATGAGCCGCAGCCACTGTTTTGCCATTACAGATCCCCCTTGTTCATTTCCGAGCCGTCTTGGCCGGAACCTGTCCGGCCGCTCTGAACTATATTGACACAGAATGTGACGTAAATCAATACAGTGGACGGCCTGGTGAACGTTCGGTATCTGACGAAGGCATCCGTTCGAGAAGCCAACGAGCGTAAGCCATCGGCTGAGTGTATGTTTCTTTCCAGACATTGTGCATGCCAGCCTGGCTGAAGCCATAGCGCTGGTCACGACCGTTGCATTCGATAAAAACAATCTTGCCTTCACGGGTAATTCCCAGATCCAGACCGACATCGGCGAGACGGGGAAGGGTTTGTGCCAGTCGGTGCACGATTTGTAACGAGAGCCGCTCCAGTTCATTCATCAGCCGGACTGCGTTCGAAGTCTGAACCGTCTCTGTTTGTGATAACACCTCCAGTAAGGAACGGGCCGTACCCCCCTGTGCCACATTGGAGACAAAGGTGTGGGAAGGAGCAATTTTAGCGAACATGCCTGTCACACCCCAGATACCGCCATATCCGCGCTGAACCGTCACACGGATATCAAACGGACGATTGTTGTACAAAGCAAGCGGTATGGTTTCCTGTACGATATGAGGCACATGCAGCAGTCGTTTGTGTAGAAATAACGGGAGTTCTCCGACATGCAAACGTAGTGTGGACCAACGCTCAGGTATAGAAGGATGTGCACATTGCAAAGTCCAGCCTCCGCGGGAATGCCGCAGACGCATAATTCCTCTACCCACGCTACCGCTACTGGGTTTAATGACAACATCTCCGGTTTCCTCCATTAAGGTATGGATGGAGGAAAGGTTGCCTTGCAAGGTTTTGGGGAGGTGGATGCGTAGCAGAGGGTCTTCCTGCAGAATTGCATGTATATGGTCTTTGGGGAAACGGTTTTGTTCATTAAAAATATAGTATCCCTTTTGTACAAGCTTGTTGATATCTCTAGCATTTTCATTTTGCCGATAGAGAGTCCGATTGTGGATGACCGGCGGCAACGGAAGAGTCATTTGCCGATACTCGTTGCCGTGTTTAACAAAAGCCCGGCATGTTCCGGTCGCTATATGAATATCCTCCAGACGAAGAAAGCAGGGGATGAGCTCGTAGCTTAACCCGGCGTCCTCGTAATTGGCGATGGATTCATATCGCGTCCTCATGGCGGGAATGCCCCGGTAGGTTGCCGGGTTGAGCATGACGCCGACATGCAACATGAGTATGTCCGCCCTCCTTGTAGCACTCCAACTGATCATACTGTGATTGTAGTCCATCATATGTATCAAAGATCGGCCAGGCATGGACGCTAGCCTTGCGGTAAGCCCAAAGTTAGAAGCGAGGCACCTTTCAGGGAGGCAGACGATATGATACAAGATGAGTGTTGCAGAGTGTTGGAATAAGGTCAGAAAGTAGGTGTGGTGATGCAGAGGCCGAAGGTAGCAGTTGTTACACCGGGCTCCTTTGTTATACCTTCGCCCCGCAGCAGTTCTGTGGAGCGGGTAATTGCCCGCATGGTACCGCTGGCTAGTCATGAGCTTCAGGCGCAGATCTATGGCATAAAGGGAGCAGAGGCATCGGATCATGGCGATGTCGACGGAATTCCCTGTATGCGTTTTACGCGGGGAGCAGGTTATATTTCTGAGGTGATTGCCGATTTAAAGAGATGGTCACCAGCGGTAGTAGATGTACACAACCGCCCGGCAGTTGCGTATGCCATTCGCGAGGCTTTGCCCAATAGCCGAGTTGTGCTGACTTTGCATTCGACCACGTTCATCCGGGAGCCTCACCTTGAACGGAAGGACATGGGTAGGCTACTGGCATCAATGGATCGCATTATTGTGAACAGTGCGTATTTGGGAGCAATCGTAGCTTCTGACTGTTCCGAAGCAGTCAGGAAACGCATCGTCGTAAACAAGCTGGGTATCCATCCTGGCGATTTCCTGCCACGGTGGACTCCAGCAGCAGAAGCGGCCAGGTCGGCGCGATTGGACGATTTCGGCTGGTCAGGCCGCCAAATCGTATTATTTGCGGGCAGACTGATGCCAGGGAAGGGCGTTCACCGGCTGCTCAAGGCCCTGCGGCATGTCGTCCGCGCCTGCCCGGGCGTACTGCTGCTCATTGCAGGTAGTGCCTATTACGGGCATGACCGCCTCACGCCGTATACGGCGTCGTTGCATCGGCAGGTGCGTAAACTAAGGTTGGGGAAGCATGTGCAATTCCTAGACTATGTTCCGCATCCAGCATTGGCCTCGCTATATCAGCTAGCCGATGTGACTGTTGTTCCTTCAGTGAAGGATGAGGCCTTCGGGCTGGTCAATCTGGAAGCTATGGCAGCAGGAGTGCCGGTGGTCGCTTCACGAATCGGCGGTATTCCAGAGGTAGTACAACACGGCGAGACAGGCTGGCTTGTGTATCCGTCTCACGGTGAGCAGGAAATGGCCGATGCCATCATCAGGCTGCTCCAGCAACCTGACTTGCGACGACGGATGGGAGAAGCCGGACTTGGCGAGGTACGGAGACGATTTTTGTGGCAGCACTCAGCACAACGCTGGGCACAAATCATAACGGACTGCGCAACGGAGTGACGCAGGCGCTGTTACGCGCATAGGTTATCTTATAGGCATTAGCCATGATACCCAGCCGGGTGAATGAAGCGGAGCGACCGCTGGTTCACTCCTGTGCCAAAGGAGCGGTCACCATGAACCATCGTACGAACCATAGCCCTAAGGATAAAAGAACAGCGCGACGTAACCCTTCCAATGCGGTTCCCTCCCGCCGTGTTAACAAGGAAAAAGCGGCTTCGACTTCCGGCAGTCCTAGACCGAGCCAGCGCGGGACGGCAACGGTTCCTGCCCCTGTAGAGAAGGATACCTCCGTTCAAGCTGTAGAGGAAGCGGCGTGGAAGAAGCATAAGCTTCCCAAAACGCTAGAGGAAGCGATGCAGATGAATCGAGCATCTGTACTGCTGTTGTCTGTGCCTGAGTCAGATACGGAATGCAGGATGGATAACGATAAACCGTCTATTACGACGGAAGATCAGGCAGAGCAAGATTCATTACTGGATTGTTCCATAACCAGTATTCACATTGCGGAAGGAAGACACCGCCCAAAGCAGCGTGTGATCTTGCCTGAGCAAGATATCGATCTAGCCTTCGATACGGAGAAAGAAGAATTAGACTTGAATGCCATTCACGATGGATCAGCGACCAGTGACGAGGCTTCTGACGACCATATAGCTTCACCACAATATGGGAGCATTTCTTTTCACCTACCCGCACGGGCAGATAGGGGCGAAGTGAGCGTTGTATTTGAGAAGCCATTTATAGATACACAATATGTAATCACTGCCAATGCGAGTATACCGGGAGTGATGGTATCCGTCACACAACGTCAGAGGCATTCGGCAGTACTTACTGTGGAACGCATACACTCGGGTCCGATATGTGAAGGGTTGGTCCTTTGGATTGCGATGGGGCAATAATAAGAAGCCAGGAATATAAGTGTCCATAATCAACTTTATAGTAGAAAAAAGGCGTCCCCTAGTGGGACGCCGTATACATAAAAGGGAAGGGGGTAGACTTGTAATATCGGGGAAGTTTGTATTATTTCACTTATCTCACACCTACAGCGTCAAAAGACTTCATAGCAGAGGTTACGGCTATTGAATTTTCACCATAACTATCTTTGGCCGCTTGGATAACAGCGGCACGCGCGGTGGAGAAGTTAGACGTAGAAGTCAGATAATTGGTGAAGGCATTATAATAAATATATACGGCTGCATCACGTCCGATTCCATCTACCTTGACACCATGGAAGGTGCCTCCTTGTGCCAGTAGATAGTAGGCTTTATTAATAATGCCACTATTAATATGGGCTCCACCATAATCCTCGTTGTTAGGATCAGGATAGAGATTGCTGTAGTGATCGACTTGACCGTATTTGACAGGATCGGAGAGGGAGCGAATGGCGTCGCCCTTAATATTAGGAGTATAAGCGACTTTGCCGAAATCCCAATTGGTACGCTCAATGTCGTTGCCTATAATATCTGAGATGGCTTCACTTAATGCACCAGATTCAGCGAAATACACGAGCCCTGATGAATGCTCGGTTACACCGTGTGTCAGCTCATGGGCAACAATTTCAAGATCGCTGCTAAAAGGGGCAAATAACGTGCCGTCTCCGTCTCCGTAAAGCATGTGAGTGCCACCCCAGTGGGCATTATTGTAGTTTTTTGCGCCGTAATGGACTGCCGAAGCGATGGCCATGCCATGCCCGTCAATGCTGTCGCGTCCAAATCTATCCTTGTAATAATCGTAAGTGCGGATAGCGTAAGCGTGGGCATCCACCGCAGCCGGATCTTCCCATACATTATCGGAATCTGTATACAGGGTGCCGGGGAGCGTCTCGGTGTTGTGGACGTTATAAGTTAGGATTCCTTTACCACGAGTCGTATCTTTTAGTTGATACTTCTTGCCCGAGGCTGTGGTTTCAAATGTTTTGGTATCGCCGAATACACCGCGCCCTGTGCCGATCACTTCGTTAAGAATGTCATACTTGAATACGATTTTTCCGTCATTAGCGTCAATAAAGTAACGTGTGCGCAGCAGAGTGGGCTGTAGAGTATTAACTTCGGTTACATAGACGAGACGTGTGGAGTCTCCATCGGGATAGATGTACAGTTCTGCTGTAGGGTCCACGCTTGGTTCCAGATTGGCAATCTTGGGAATAGAGGATGCAGGCTCTACCACTTCCAATGTACTGTTCTCCAGTTCAGCTGCTTTATCCAAATCCAAGGAGTCCTTATCAACAGAGATTGAAAATTCATTGTTAGATGCTGTTCCGTAAGTGTCTTTACTTACACTACTTGTACCCTCGTAAGGTTCAGGAACGATTGGGGCGGAGGAAGGGAGAGACTGAACCCGTATAGCTGCATCTTTATAAGCGGTATATACAGCCTCAGTAGCACTGATTTTTGGAGTTGTATTTTCTTTGGCATTGGCTTGTTGATTTTCTGAAATGACAGCTCCCAAATAAGAGGTGATTTGACCAGACTTGTTCACATGGATGGTCTGTTCGGCTCCAAATACGGGAATTCCGTCTACATATTGTTTTAACCGATAATGCTTTGTACCAAATTTGTCACTGGTGCGATCCACGATACGAAATTGCTCGCGCACATGGGAACCGATGTGGGTATCGTCCAGACTCAATAATGTTTTTTGTTGTCGATTTAAAAAGCCCCAGACCAGATTGTCGCCTGTTACCGTTGAAGGAGACTTCCAGTTCACCGTTTGGAATGTTGGCGTAAACTGAGTCGGATCGGGAACAGAATTTTCAGCTGCGGAGGCTCCAGGCGCAATGGCTCCTAATAACATAGCTCCTCCTAGAAGTGAAACCCATACTTTTTTCAATTCATACTCACTCTCCTTAATTAATGTTGGGGTAAAAAACACCCTGTTTGCAGAAGCCTAGCGTCATATATGTAAGTCTTGTTGCTCCTTTGAAACGTGAAGAGGCTGGATAAAAATGACCTTATGTAAAATATTAAGGTTTATTTTTTTTGCAATTTCATCGTCTCGGCTCTGATATTAGCACAGAGGTTGTCGAACGAGAAGATTAATTTTACAAAATACCCCAAAATGAATCTTTAGTCCCTGATTTACGGTTTATTTGTCTTATTTAGTCGAAAATGATCGTAGGGACTCTATGAATATGAAAAGGGCGCCCCTTTGAGGGGACGCCATAAATAAGGGGGGAAGGGGCGCAGACTTGTACACTGCACCCCTATTTTTTCGTCCATTGTATGAGTAGGGCCACATGACAGTTGCACAACGGCAACGGTCTATGGACGAGAATATGAGGATTATAGCGTATATGATTTAGTTTACACCTACAGCATCAAAAGATTTGGCAGCTGCAGTTGCTTGTGCCGAGTTCGCACCGTACAGATCTTTTGCCGCTTGGATCACAGCAGCGCGTGCGTTGGAGAAGTCAGAAGAAGAAGTCAGGTAGTTCGTAAAGGCACTATAGTAAATTTGGACCGCTGCATCGCGGCCAATTCCATTTACAGCTACCCCATGGAAAGTACCACCTTGTGCCAATAAATAGTAGGCTTTATTAATAATGCCGCTGTTCGTATGAACGCCACCGTTATCGGAGCTGCCTTTATACAAGTCGGAATAGTGATCTGGTTGATCATACAGCGTAGGATTTGACATAGAGCGAAGGGCATCGCCTGCAATGTTTGGCGTATAAATATCATCGCCTACAAGCCAGTTTTTACGCTGAATGTCATTGCCGATAACGTCCGAGAAAGCTTCATTTAATGCACCAGACTCTCCGTAATATTCCAAATTCGAAGTATACTCTGTGACACCGTGCGTAAGTTCATGTCCCACTACATCGGGGTCCCCGCTGAAGGCGATAAATGTGCTACCATCCCCGTCTCCATAAGTCATTTGGGAGCCATTCCAGAAGGCATTGTTGTAGCGGCTACCGTAATGGACTGTCGAACGGAGTTGCAGCCCGCGTCCGTCAATGCTGTTGCGTCCAAATTTAGACTTATAGTAATCATATGTTTTGGCAGCATATGCATGGGCATCCACGCCGGCTGGATCATTCCATACATTATCGGCATCGGTCAGAAGGGTACCTGGGATGCTTTGGCGGTTGGAGGCCGTGTAAGTCACGATACCATTACCGCGTGTTGTATCTTTTAACTGGTAGCTACTACCGGAAGCCGTCGTGTTGAATGATTTGCTATCACCAAGCACACCTTTACCTGTGCCTGTCGCTTCATTAATGATGTCATACTGGAATACGATGCTGCCATCATTGGCATCAATAATGTAGCGAGTACGCAGTGGGGCAGGTTCTAAAACATTGACTTCTGTTACATAAACCAGCTGCAGGTCATCCCCTTTAGGATAGAAGTACAGATCGGCTTTAGGATCTACTTCTGGCTGCAGATTAGCGATTTTGGCAATGGAACTTTTTTCTGTCTCCACCGCTTCAATTTTGCTATCTTTCAAGGCAGACGCTTTATCAAGACTCAGCTCGTCTTTATCAATGGATAGCGTTTTTTCGTTGTTAGCTGCTTCGGCGTAAGTGTCTTTGCTTACACTGCTTTGTTCCTCAGCATCTTTAGAAATCGTATCGTCGGAGGTAGGGAGGGCTTCAATCCGTGCAGATGCTTCTTTATATGCAGTGTAGACCGCTTCAGAAGCGCTGATTTTTGGAGTTGTACCTTGCGTAGCTTCAGCTTGCTGATCCTCAGTAACCACCGCTCCTAAGTAAGAGGTGACCTCACCAGATTTGCCCACATGAATAGTCTGTTCAGCTCCATATACGGGAATCCCGTTTACATACTGTTTCAGCCGATAATGGCTCACACCGGACTTGTCGCTTGTGCGATCAACGATTCGGAATTGTTCACGTACACTAGAGTCGTCCGCACCCAATAACGATTTCTTTTGCCGATTCAAATAGCTCCATACAATGTCGTCACCCGATACCGAGGAAGGGGCTTTCCATTGCTCGGCGTGAAAGGTCGGTGTAAGCTGAGTCGGCCCCGAAACGGAACTCTCCGCTGATGCACCAGACGCGACAGACCCTAACAACATAGCTCCTCCAAGAAGCGAAACCCATACTTTTTTCATTAAAAATTCACTCTCCTCGATTAATGTCAGGATGAATCATCCTGTCTTGAATAAGGCATTGCGCCATTTATGTAGGTCGTGTTGTCGTCTGGAATAGAAGAAAATGGAACATGAAGAGAAATACCGAAGTGTTTTTCATGAAGCGTACGTGAAAAGAGGGTACTGCAGTATGAAGCATGTGGCCTAAAAAGGTGACAAACTCCTCCTTTCCTGTCGTATATAAAGAAAATAGAATAATGGTGGATAATGGAAAAGAATGACTTATGCAAAAAAAACTAATGTTGATTTTTTGAACTCCCATCATCTGGCTCTGATATTAGCACAGAGAATGACAGACGAGAAGATCTATGTCACAAATTTATCCAAAATGAATCTTTAGACCCTAATAACTCACTTATTTAATAGGATTAATAAGTTATGTAAAATAAAGTCGAAAATTGCTATGTCGAAAAGACTCCACGCTTGCCGTTACACACGGCTTTTGGACCGCATAGGTTATGTTGAACTGTCCTAATCATGCTGTCCATCTATACAGCAGGAAGGGAGGTGAGACGGGAGCATGAAGAAGCAGGGAAGAGCTGGATACAAGATCAAACGGAGGCGGCATTCCGGCGCATACTATCATTCTAAGATGTGGCTGCCGTTACGAATGCCGAACATGCATAAGACCCCTGCCATGAGGGAGGTACTCGACACGGAGAGAGGGGCACAGATCGGCGAAGAGCGACCATCTGGACCGTCATCAGTGGGAAAGTTTTTCGTATCTGTCATTATTCCGGCCATGAATGAGCAAAAAACAATCGGAGCTGTGATTCGCGAGGCGCGCCGTGTCCATCCACATACAGAGGTTATCGTCGTTGAGAACGGATCACACGATAGAACGGCGAAGGTGGCAGCAGCGGCGGGAGCTCGTGTACTTTCTTTCCCGGAACCGCTCGGACATGATGTTGGCCGTCGTGTTGGAGCGGAGGCGGCATCCGGACAGATCCTGCTTTTCCTGGATGGGGATATCGTCATTCCCTGCGTTAGACTCCGACCGTTTATACACGCCATATGTGCAGGAGCGGATGTGGTGCTGAATGATTACCATGGACCTGTGAATCGTACGCCCGTACATCCTGTAGTGGAGGCAAAGCATGTATTGAATATCTTGTCGAATCGTGCTGATTTAGGGGGAGCGTCTATGACTGGCATTCCACACGCCATTAGTCAAAAGGCTCTAAATAAAATAGGTCCAAAGCCCTTGGAGAAACCTCCCTTATTTCAAGCTATGTCCATCGCTTCCGGGTTACGAGTGGTGACTGTATATGGAATAGCTGTCGGTAAAATAAATGCGACACGTAAAAAACAGAACGGCAAGGACCCGCTGGCAGGTGTAATTGTTCAGGATCATCTGGATGCCATTGCCTGGCTTACATCGCATCTGGGAACGCGTGCGGGCTTTACGGATTTGGAGCGCAAACGGATCAGAGACGAGGTGAAACTGTGAGTAGACCGTATCGCAGAGGGAAGCGTGAAGAACCGAGCTGGGGGATCAGACGTGTTCAGCGAAAACGAGGAACGACGACTTCAATGCATAGCCGTAGGGTGAGAAAGCCCACACCTCGGGCAACAGGAATGACCGAAGTGACTCCACCTGTGGAACGCGAAGTTCCGGGAGATATTGTATTACAGGGAACCGCAGCGGCCGTGGTCAGCGCCTGTAATGAAGAGGCTACGATTGAACGGGTGCTGAGCGAGCTGGAAAAACTCCCGCTTACGGATATCATTGTCGTATTGAACGGCTGCACGGACGGCACGCGCTCCACCGTAGCCAAACATCATCCTAATGTGACTCTCGTCAACGTGCCCGATCGACTGGGGCATGATGTTGGCCGTGCAGTAGGCGCGCGTATGACGCAGGCTGATATTGTGCTGTTCGTGGACGGAGATTTGCCGATTCCAGCATCTGATTTGCTGCCTTTTCTCCACGCGGTGGATCAGGGAACGGATGTCGCGCTTAATGATCTGGGCAGACATTTGCCCCCCTATGCCCAGCAAGACAGCGTGACACGGTGCAAAGCATTCCTGAATCGCGTACTGCGCAGACCGGATTTGGGAGCAAGCTCATTGACCGCGGTACCGCATGCATTATCTCGGCGTTTACTGGATCAGCTTGGCTCAGCCGTGCTTGCCGTACCGCCAAAAGCCCACGCCATGGCAATTCTGTATGGCATGATCGTGGCGGCAGTACATGCTGTTGATGTCATTAAAACGAACCGTAAGCGGACCTTCAATGTTGGCAAAGGGAACGCTATGGAACAGTTGATCGTCGGTGACCATGCAGAGGCACTGACGGCGGTGTTTCAGGTAGCCGGGTACTCCCCGCTCGGGCCTGTTCCAACACGGGTAGACGTTGCCAAAGGGAGGAATAAGCTATGAGTCTGACGAGCATCATTATTCCGACTTATAACGGCCTGCATCTGTTAAAGCCGTGCATTGAGGCGATTCGGACACATACGATAGATGTACCGTATGAAATCATTGTTGTGGACAACGCTTCGAATGACGGAACGGATGATTTTTGTGCATCCGAGCGGCTGATCAGTATACGTCTTCCTGAAAACAAAGGCTTTCCAGCAGCATGTAACACGGGGCTCCGGCTGGCTTCAGGTGACCAGTTCGTTATTTTAAACAATGATGTGACGGTTACGCGGCGATGGCTATCGAATATGTTAGCTGCATTGCAGAGCGAAAGCATCGTGGGATTGGTGGGACCGGTGACGAATTGCGTCAGCGGTATTCAGCAGATACACGGCTTGGAAGGAGATTTGGCCAGCTGTCTGAGATATGCGGAGCAGAATAATGTAAGTAATCCCTCCAGGTGGCAGGAGGTTAAGCGGTTGGTCGGATTTTGTTTGTTATTCCGGCGTGATCTGATGGAACGGATCGGATTGCTGGATGAACGGTTCAGTCCCGGACATTATGAGGATGACGATTATTGTCTGCGCGCACGTGTGCATGGCTACAAGCTGCTCATGTGCAACGACTGTTTTGTCTATCACGAGGGGAATGCGAGCTTCTCACGCTCGGAAACTTCCTGGATCGAAGAGCTGATCGAGCGGAACTATCGTTTGTTTATAGAGAAATGGAGCATAGATCCCAGAATGTTCATCGAAACTGGAAACGCTGGGGTTGTATGCACTGAACATGCTGTCGAAGGAGGAAGGAAGATATGAAAGGGGTTATTCTCGCAGGAGGAACCGGATCGCGCCTTCATCCGTTGACTACATTACTCAACAAGCATCTGCTTCCGGTCGGCAAGTATCCCATGATCGTATATGGTATCGAGAGGCTGCGACAGGCCGGGATCACGGATATGCTTATTATTATTGGTAAACAATCGGCCGGACTGTATACCGATTTTTTGGGCAGTGGCAGTGATTATGGTGTCCAACTGACATACCGGATTCAAGAAAAGGCGGGCGGCATTGCGGAAGCACTCGAACTGGCAAGAAGCTATATGCAGGCAGAAGAGAAATTCACTGTTTTGTTAGGTGATAATTTGTTCAAGGAAGACTTGGGACCTGTGATCGAACGATTCAAGCAACAGCCCCCGGGGAGCGCCAGAGTGTTGTTGAAAAAGGTGGCAGATGCCCGTCGTTACGGGGTACCCGTGTTTGATCCTGAGCGCCCGGAGAGCATTACGCGGATTGAAGAAAAGCCGCAGCATCCCCAATCCAAATATTGCGTTACGGGTATCTATATGTACGATACTGCCGTGTTCGATAAAATCCGGCAAATTACACCTTCGGCACGTGGTGAGCTTGAGATCACGGATGTTAACAACTGTTATGCTGCTGAAGGCAAGCTGGAATATGATATTTTACGGCGTTATTGGAGCGACGCAGGAACCTTCGATTCCCTTCAGGAAGCTGGATTGAAAATGAAAGGACTTCTACCTTGATCTCAATGAAACACCATCCTACCGGGCCAGGCATATAGTATAGGCATAATGCCACCCGGAGGAGTGAACGGCATGAAACGCCTGAATATGCAAAGGAAACACAGCAAGCGGCTCGGAAAGAAAGGCTATTGGTCAGGATATAAAAGGGGCCAGGAGCAAGGTAACAGGTTGGGTCAGGCTTCGTTCGGCAAAGTATTTGAAGGCGTCAGTATTATCATTCCGTCCTGCAATCAGCTTCAACAGCTCCGTGCATGCATTCACCGTATTGAGGAGAATACGAGCCATCCTCACGAAATTATTGTAGTGGACTGCGGCTCGACGGACGGGACATCCACCTATTTGCTCCGTAAAAGCATCGCTGTGCGTTATGCGCTGTTAAAAAAGGATGTGCAAATGATAGGTAGCCTGAATCAGGGGCTGATGATGGCAAAAGGCACTACTATTGTGGTACTGGATCAAAACTCCATGGTGACCCCCGGCTGGTTGGATCGGTTGTTAGGGTGTTTACACAGCGATCCGTGTATGGGTGTTGTTGGGCCTGTAACGAATGGTCCATTCAAAGAACAGCAGATTGAGGTTCCTGATATGAACGAAAATGGAGCACGTCAATTTGCCATGACCTTCAATGTTCCCAAACCGGATGCATGGCGAGAGACCGAAAGCTTGGCTGGATTTTGTTTATTGCTGCGCAGAGAGACACTGAAAAAAACGGGCTACTGGGACGAAGGCTGCCACAGTATTGAGGAGGCCCATGCAGATTGGCTACTGCGTGTGCGTTTGTTGGGGATACGTATGGCAATTGCCGGAGATGCTTTTATCCATTATGAAGAAAGAGATCGGGATACGGTGTATGGTTTTCCTCTAACGACCGAAACAAGCGGTTCAATGGAGGAAAGCAGCCGGAACCGATCCTTTTTTGTACAAAAGTGGGGGGATGCGGATAAGCTGTTTCACACCCTGAAATTCAGTACAGCGGAGACGGACGGCCAGATCTCAACAGATAAGGAAACACACGTATCAGCGGCAAGCTTTTACCCCATCGGAGCGGTTGTTCAGGGACCGTCCGGTGTAGTATTTCGGTTAGAGCCGGGAAGAAGGCGGTATCTGCATGGAGTCAGTGCTGCGGGAGGTGAAAACGTGCGCCCTGTCAGATTGTCTCAGCTGGACTTGTTGGCACTTCCCTTGGTAGGGAAGCCGGAGGTCACAGTTTCCGGCAGCACTGATGCACCTGTAGCTGAGTCGCCAGAGGAACCCTTGCCTGTGCTGGCGGCTCCTGAGCTGGGGAACATGTCCATGTTGCCCACACTTCATATCCCCGCTCAACGTAAGCGCTGGATCGAGTTACTGTATGCTGAAGGTGGGCAACTGTACCAAATCGGCAACGGCTGGAAAAGACCATTCCTTACCCTCTACGCTGTGATGAGCTGGCGGGCTGAGGACTATCCAATTCAATTTTTGTCCTCCGAAGAATTGTCGGCATTGACGGAGAAGCAGCCTATTATTGCTCCACCAGTGTTGCGAGGGCATTTGTGATGATCGAATAGGCGCTTTTAGGCGGAACCGACTACTCGCTGCGGCATACGCTGTAGTAGCGGAAAGCCCGTAGGTAATTCGTGCGTTCCGCACGGCGGAGCACATAAAGGAGGGGCTTATGCATAACGAGTTAGATGATTTGCTGATCCACATTTCGCACTCGCAGCAGCAGATGTCGAGGTTGTTGGATGCGGAACGGCAGGTGGTTGTGCGCATGGCGCAGATCATACATGAACTGCCAGATGAGGAGCCGCGTTTTGACGGAATTCCGGGCATTCTCGACAGCTCGGGACAAGTAAACAAAAGCATTGTGGCCTATCTGAACGGCATTGCCGATCTTCAGGAAGCAATGGCTGAAATGCTCGTTCGTGTCGTGAAGGAAACGGCATACCCGGAAGAGGAGTAACGTAACAACCGAGGGCAGGGAGTGAACACATGAGTAGGGAACAAGCAATGATTCACATGCTGGATGCGGCCTCCAAAATGCAGCGGAATGTGTCTATGATCCTGGAGGCCAAGGCGGTCGAAGCAGAAAAAGTGCGTAATTGGGCGCTGAACCATCTGGCGCCCCACGCCTTTGACACCGATGAAGAACAGCTGGGGCGACCTTTGGAGATTCACGAGCAAATGGTGGAAATGCTGGAGGGATTAACGCGGCTTCAGACTGGTCTTTGCAGCAATCTCAAAGCATTGCTGGATCAGGATGAGCAGCAGGGTGGCGGCATGGAAGGGATGATGGGAGGCATGGGCTCGGGGGATATGAACTAATGAGCATGAGGCGTGAACGTGAGATCAAGCTGGATATAATGGAGTCTATTGCTGCCAGCCAGCACGCCGTTGCCCGGATGCTGACCAGTCTTGCGGACTTGACGCCCCATGCGGATATGTCGGCTACCCGTCTGGAAGAAACCATTCGTATACTCAGCAACTACCAGGGCGAAATCACGCAAATGTTGGCGGGTATTCCATTAAGACGACAGGTATATGGAAAACCGACGAAACCGTGGCTCCATGTGCCTGTTCAGAAAAATGAAACCACCACGAGAAAGCAAAGGAGGAATGAAAATGAGCACAAGGTGGGAACGCGCCACTCGGGAAAAAGCCCGCAAAAGACGTAAAGATGCCCGGCGTTCCAGCATTCGCAGATTAAAACGGAGAAGAAGACGTCTGCTTGCTCTAAGACGCCGTAAAAGAGGACATCATTCTGCACGTAGAAGACATCCTCTTTTGCGGCGGCGAAAAAAACCTCAAGCTAACCCGGTGGCAGTCCCTTCTGCGGAGAATCCACAGCCCGGGACTGTTGCATTGGAGCATGATCCGCAGGCATTTCAGCAGGGGTATGATGCAGCTTACAACGAGGGTTTCAATTCAGGCTTTGCCAAAGGTTATGAAGATGGACACCAGGTCGCTTACAAGGCTCAGTAAACTATGCAGAACATCCATGACAGCTAACCCCCCGAAGCTACACAGCTTCGGGGTTATTTGCGGTTCGGCAGTTGGACGGGCAAACGCCAATTTTGTCCGGGCAGTGGCAGTCGTCCATGATGCGTTTGACCCCTCCGCATATAGTTTAGGAGTGACAGAAGTTTATCCTACAACAGGACAGGGTGAAGGATGTGAACGATCAACAAAGCGGAAATGAACGCGAAGCGTACCGATGCGGCTATCGGGAAGGACGCAGAATGGGCGGTTGCACGGCTGCTCTGTCACAGGTCGTGGCCATACAGCCTGCTGTTCGTCATTTGAAAGTGTTGTATATTCCGCAAGGTTTCGCAGCTATAGACACAGGTGTGCAAGAAGCATTAGGCCAAATATGCAGCTCATGCGCCATCGGTTCGCCTGCTACGATGCTAGCTGACGCCGAGGCTCAACGTCCAGACCTCGTGCTGGTCATGAACGGGCTGCATGTTTTTCCGGCGGATCATCTGGAGCAGGTACAGCAAATACGAGCCCTAGGCATTCGGACGGCCATATGGTTTGTAGATGATCCTTACTTTACGGAGGATACGGCGTTGATCTGTCAATCCTACGATGTCGTATTTACGCACGAAATTTCTTGCCTGCCGTTTTATCGCGATCAGGGAGTAACGAGGGTTCACTATTTGCCGCTGGCTGCGTCAGCTCGTATCTTTTATCCTCGGCGGGTAGAGCGGGAGCATCAGCATGATATTTGCTTCATTGGAAATGCCTTCTGGAACCGTGTGAAGCTATTCGACCACCTAGCTCCCTTCTTGGCGGACAAAAGAGTGCTGATCGTAGGTGGGCACTGGGATCGGCTGACCCGGCGGGATGTGCTGGAACGCTTTATCCGTCCGGGTTTTATGGAACCGGAAGAGACCGCTCAATATTATAACGGCTCTAAAATTGTCATCAATATGCACCGCCCGACAGACCCCGGACTGGATAATCGGAATACACACCAGCTTTCAGCGGAGTCCATCAATCCTCGGACATATGAAATTTCTGCTTGCGGCACGCTTCAAATGACGGATGTTCGGAAGGATTTGAGCCGTTATTACCGACCAGGCTATGACATTGAAACTTTCTCTGGAGCAGATGAATTGAAAGTGAAGCTGGACTACTATCTCAAGCATGATTGGGAACGCGAACGCATGGCCTGGCGCGCATTGTACACGACTATGCAAAAGCATATGTACTCCAATCGCATGGAAGAACTGCTGGACAAGGCGATGGCCTAAAGTAAACACCATAAACAGTGAGGAGTGAAAGTGATGACGATATCTACGACAGGACCGTATGACCCGGCTGTTCACCAGACGGCGGCAGCCTCCTGGGAAAAGGGGAGAACTGCGGGATTGCATGACGGATACGACGAAGGATATCTGCGCGGCCGTGCTAACGCAATTGTTGCGCGGATGAAAGCAGTTTTCCCTTTTCGACAGATCCATGTACTGTATGTCGTCTCAGGCAAAGGCCTTCCGTATTCTCCGCTGGATGAGGCGGTCATTACCACATTGCAGAGCATGACGGCTCAGGTTACCGTAACAGACCCACGTCAGCCGGTAGGAGATATTGCCGCTCAGCTCCGTCCGAATCTGATGCTGGCACTGGATGGAATGGATCTTCCGTTGGAGCAGGTTACTGCGGTACGCCAGTTGGGCATCCCCACCGCCATCTGGCTAACGGACGATCCATATTACACCGACACGACGACCAAAATCGTTACGAATTATGATTATGTGTTCACGTTAGAAATGAACTGCATGGAGCTGTACCGTCAGTTGGGTTGCACGTCTGTGCACTATTTGCCCTTTGGAGCATTTCTGACTCACTATTTCCCCCTCAGCTCGCCCGCTTCGGTACGACGTGAGATTGGGTTTACAGGCTCAGCCTACTGGAACCGCATCTATTTCTTTAATCCGATTATGCCGCAGCTCATGGCTCGTAACATTAAAATCAACGGAATCTGGTGGGATCGTCTCCCAGATTATCAGTCGTATGGCGACAAAATTGAGCTGGGTCGCTGGATGTCTCCGGGCGAGACCAATGATTCGTACAACGGCAGCAAAATCGTAATTAATCTTCATCGTTCCCATCAGGATGATTCGGTGAACAACAACTCACTGAAAATTCCGGGGGCTTCGCCCAATCCGCGTACGTTTGAAATTTCTGCCAGTGGCACGTTGCAACTGACAGATACAAGAGATGATCTGGCTCGTTTTTACAAGCCAGGGGAAGAGATAGAGACCTACAGCTCTCAGCAGGAACTGCTGGAGAAGGTTGAGTTTTATTTGACGCATGAAAAGGAGCGTCGTGAGATTGCTCTGCGTGCTCTGGAACGAACCCTGCGGGAGCACACGTATGGTCACCGGATTGACCAACTGTTGTCGGTCATATTTCCATAAGGTGATTCACACGTCCGGTGGTTGCTATTTTAAAGGAGGTGAACTCCGATCAAGCCGAAAATGATGTTATTCAGCCATGTTAGCAACGTCCGCAGTATTACGGGGGCCGAGAAGCTGCTATTGCAATTTTGTCTAGATATGCGTACGTACTTCGATTGTATTCTCGTAACGCCTGGTGAAGGGCGGCTGACCTCAATGGCCCGCAAGCGCGGAATCACCGTTCTGACACAGAATCTGTTCATGCTGCATGGCATGTATACCCCATATGAGGGATTGGCGCAGGATGCGGAGAATTTGCGGACCCATGTGGCGTATGCACCGTTGTTCCAGATGCTTCGGCATGCTCGACCTGATGTGGTGCTGGTCAATACCTGTGTGAACGTCATGCCTGCAATGGCTGCCCATGAGCTTAATATTCCGGTGATCTGGAAAATTACCGAAGTCATTAACCAGAATGCGCATACGCCAGTTTCTGTTTCTATCATTGAGCGCTATAGCCAATGGGTCATCGGCATTTCTCAAGCTGTAATGCGTCCTTTGCATGGTGGGGGACTGACACGTCCGCATACGGTGTTGTCTCCCTGCCGGGATATGGATATGCCGTCTCCCAGAGAGCATGTGCTGGAACGGAAAAGGAAACGTGAAAAACTGGGGCTGCGGGATTTTCATATTTGCATTGGTTATATTTCTTCCTTTATCTACGAAGCCAAAGGGCTGTTACCTTTTGTCCAAATGGCTCTAAAGCTGTGCGAAACCAATTCGCGGTGTCGTTTCTGGATCATCGGCAGCTCGGTGGACTCGGAATATTACGTAAAATGTGTCTCTTTAATCCGCCAATCTCGTTATAGCCGCCGCTTCCAGTTCAATTCATTCGAGGAATCCGTGTCAACGGCCTATAGCGCAATGGATATTGTTGTGATCCCAAGTATGGTGGAAGAAGGCTTTGGTCTGACCGCCCTGGAAGGGCTAGTTTACGGTAAGCCCGTGGTAGCCTTTGCGCAGGGTGGACTTGTGGAATTGATGGAGGCTACCGGAAATACAGATTTTTTGGTAGAGCCGGGCAACAGCGACATGCTGGCGCAAAAAGTGGGCTATCTGCTCGATCATCCCGAGGAAGTGGAACGGATTGGTGTCCGTAACAACAGTGCAGCTACACGTGTATACGGACCTGATTCCTACCGAAGCAGTATGCACCTCATGGTCAGTCAATGGGTATGTCATCATCCGCATTGGTTCCCGTTGATTCAGCAGCCGGGTGGACCTGTATGGACGAGGGAAGGCGAAGGGCTGCGTCAGGTCACCGCTATACCGGAGGGTTATACCAGCACGATTCGAGAATTTCCTGAATCGGTGGTGTGTCAGCTGCCTGTGCTGGGTCTGCCGCCAATCGAATATGCAGCCATTCAGGGCTTGCCACAACCAGCACCCCCTTTACCTGAGTCACCACCCGAATTGCCCCGCGGCAAGCGTAGTATTCGGGCGAGATGGCCAAAGGGCCGCAAGCGTACCAGACTTCGGAATCGCAGGTATAAGAGAAGCGGCGGCAAGAGTCGCCTTAAGAAAATTCACGGGTTCCCGTTGTCGAAGGGACTTTATCCGAAAACCAAGTCCAGACAGAAGCTCAAGCGGAAAATCAAGCACCGGTCACGGCGACACAACGCGCACAAACCGAAGCGAGTCACACTCAAGGCTGGACAGCATACAAAACAACGGTCCGGGTGAACCTACGCCGGACCTTTGAGATGAACGTTAAGCTGGAGCACAGCCAGTCTGCTGGATGGCTATCCTTCATTGAACGCCACAATTCAATGAAACAACGACAGCAAAGGTGGGTTCCAAAACCATGAAAATATTGACCGTGCTCGGCACAAGACCGGAGATTATACGGCTCAGCCTGATCATTCCGAAGCTAGACCGCCATGCAGATGAACATGTGCTTGTGCATACGGGCCAAAATTACACCGAAAGCCTGAGCGGGCAGTTCTTTCGCGAGCTGGGACTGCGTGCCCCGGATTATGTACTTCAGGAGAAAGCGGGGACACTGGGCAAACAGTTGTCCGCCATGTACTCGCAGATGGAGGATATTTTAAACAAGGAACGCCCCGATCATGTGCTATTGCTCGGTGATACGAACAGCGCTTTATGTGCCTTACTTGCGGAACGTATGAGTTATCCGGTCGTGCATATGGAGGCGGGGAACCGCTGTTATGATCTGGATGTGCCGGAGGAGAAGAACCGGCGTGTCATTGATGCGATATCTACCATTAATATGCCTTATACGGAGCAAAGCAAGCAGCACCTACTACGCGAAGGCTTCCCAAGCCAACGAATCATACTGACTGGAAATCCGATCTACGAAGTAATGCAGCACTATGAGAAAGAGGTAACCGGTAGTGGGATTTTGAAAAAGTTGGGACTGTCGCCGGGAGAATATTTCCTGGTCACTGCCCACAGAGCCGAAAATGTCGACCATCCACCGCATTTGCTGGCTATTTTAGATGGTCTTAACCGGGTAGCCCAGCAGTTCGGGCAGCGGGTCATTTGCAGTATTCATCCCCGGACTGCCGCCCGGATCGCAAGCCATCCGCCGATCCAGCTTGATCCGCTAGTGGAATTTCACGAACCGTTCGGTTTTTTTGACTTCGTTCTGCTGGAGCGGCATGCCCGCTGCGCTTTGACAGACAGTGGTACCGTACAGGAAGAATGCTGTGTCATGGGGGTGCCGACGGTTACGATGCGCCGGACGACTGAACGGCCGGAAACGGTAGATTGCGGCAGCAATATCGTGTCCGGCCTTGATGGCGAGGTTATAGCAAACGCGGTAGCCATAATGACCGGGATGACCCATAAGTGGCAATGTCCCGCGGGCTATCTGGTGGAAGATGTGTCGGATAAGGTAGTTAAATTTCTGCTTGGAGGGAAACGGCATGTTTGAAAACCAACGTATCTTGGTTACCGGCGGTACCGGCTCCTGGGGGCATGAGCTGGTTGCCCAGTTACTGCCGCGTAACCCCAAAGAGGTCATTATCTTTTCACGCGGAGAATCCAGTCAGGTTGCCATGAACAGGCAGTTTGAGGATGAACGACTCAGCTTCTGTATTGGAGATATTCGGGATAAGGATGCGCTGACTACCGCTTGTCAAGGAGTGGACTATGTATTTCATTTGGCAGCGCTCAAGCACGTACCCGTCTGTGAGGATCAGCCCTACGAGGCACTCAAAACCAATGTCGTAGGCACTCAAAACGTAATCGAGGCCGCTGTCGTTAATCAGGTCAAGAAAGTCATTTATATATCGACCGACAAGGCCGCGAATCCGTCCAATTTTTACGGCATGACGAAGGCAATAGGAGAAAAACTGATTGTTTACGCCAATCTGCTGAATAGCGATACACGTTTCGTGACAGTGCGCGGCGGTAATGTTTTGGGCACAAACGGAAGTGTGGTGCATCTGTTCCAAAGCCAGATTCGCCAAAAGGGCAAGGTTTCGATCACAGATATGAACATGACCCGCTTCTTCCTAACCTTGCGTGATGCGATCAGTCTCCTGTTCAAAGCCTCGGTGGAAAGTGTCGGCGGGGAAATTTTTATCATGACCATGCCAACCTGCCGTATTTTGGACTTGGCTGAGGTGCTCATTGAGGATTCAGGTGTGGAAAACGTAGAAATTGTAGAAAAAGGTGTGCGTCCCGGTGAGAAAATTCATGAGATTTTGATGAGCGATTTTGAAAGCCTGACGACGGTAGTCTATGACGAGCAATATTTGGTCATTCTCCCAACGCTGAATATTCCTCAATTAAAGGACCGCTATAATCAGTGCCCTCCCGTGTCATTCAGCAGCTTTAGTTCGGAGTTTAATTTGATGTCGAAAGAGGAGATTCGCAGCATTCTCCAAAGCGGGGGGTTCATCAAATGAAGCTGCTTATTTTGGGTGGTAACGGCATGGCGGGCCATGTTCTGGTGAAGTATTTCCAAAACCAGAGCGGGTATAACGTGTTCTACACCACCCGTGATCCCGAAAATAAAGGTGGTCTGCTGCTGGATGTAAAGGACAGCTTTATGGTGGAGCAGCTGGTACGGAGTGTACGGCCAGACGTTATTATTAACGCGGTAGGTGTACTGAATCAGCATGCCGGGGAGGATCAAATTGCAGCATACCAAATTAATGGGTTGCTGCCACATCTTCTCCGGCGGACTGCGGACAGTATCGGTG
This sequence comes from Paenibacillus sp. EKM206P, assembly GCF_011066155.1. Lineage (NCBI taxonomy): Bacteria > Bacillati > Bacillota > Bacilli > Caryophanales > Paenibacillaceae > Paenibacillus > Paenibacillus sp. EKM206P. The sequence continues at coordinate 155,983 of NZ_JAAMNQ010000006.1, forward strand.
CCCGATTGGTTCATATCAGCACGGATTGCGTATTCGAGGGAAATCGGGTACCTGGTTTATATAAGGAGACGGATCAACCCGATGGGACAAGTGCCTATGCTTTGACGAAAATACTCGGAGAAGTAAAGGCCGCAGGGCATCTGACTATCCGTACCTCCATTATCGGGCCGGAAATTCGGCCCAGTGGCATTGGTCTGCTGCACTGGTTCTTGCAGCAGAGCGGAGACGTTAACGGGTATCGCCGGGTCTTTTGGAACGGGGTTACGACGCTGGAATTAGCAAAGGCGATACAGGTGCAGATGAATGAGCCGCTGGACGGACTCATTCATCTGGTTCACCCTGAACCGATCAGCAAGCACGATTTGCTGCTGCTGTTCAAAGACATCTGGAATAGGGAGGATATTCGGATCGTGCCGAAAGATGAGCCGGTGCAGGACCGGACGCTTCGTTCTACCCGGGCCGATCTGCTCTACGATGTTCCTCACTACAGCATCATGCTGAAGGAGCTGCTGGAATGGACGGAAGCACAGCGGAACAACGTCGGCCTGTCATAGTCATTACCGGAGCGGCGGGCTATACCGGGATGCATGCCTGCCGCCATTTTGCAAAGCTCGGCTGGGAGGTAGCGGCGCTGACTCGCACTGCCGCTTCCGTCTCAGAACTGATCTTACTGGCTCGCGATGATGAAAATAACAGCCCAGAGGCGGAGACTCGCAACTGTATTACGCCTTATGTGTGTGACTTGCTCGACAAGAAACGTCTGGGCGAAGTAATTAGACAGATTGCTCCGGATTATGTGCTTCACCTGGGTGGTAAAAATTCCGTCCCTGAATCTTGGGAGAGTCCCCTGCTATACATGGAATCCAATGTACTGTCCACCCTGTATCTGCTCGATGTACTGCGACCTTTCCCCAAAGCCAGAATTGTCGTGGCGGGTTCTCGGCTAAAGACGGCTTTGCAGGCTCCGTATCATCCAACACATCCATACAGCCTTAGCAAAAGCCTTCAAGAGGCAGTCGCGCTCTCGTGGGGCGCGCTGTTCGAACAATCCGTCATGCTGGCAGAGCCTTGCAACTTGATCGGTCCGGGTCCATCTACCGGATTTTGTGCATTACTCGCGGGGTATATCGTTCAGACGGAACGTAGGGAGGGGCAGTCCGCAACTGAAACTGTCCCGTTCCGGGTATCTTCCCGACATGCGCAACGTGATTTTCTCGACGTTCGTGATGCCGTTCGCGCATACGGTGTGCTATTGGAACAGGGTGTGCCAGGCCGAGTGTACTCGGTCTGCACAGGCCGCATTGTGGAACTGGGCAATATCGTGGAACGTATGGTTGCGCTGGCCAAAACATCTATTCCCATACAATGGGGGGATGTGGCAGAGTCAGCATCTACCGAGGCATACCGTGCGAAAGAGCTGGAGGACATGGGCTGGAAGCCGACCATACAGCTGAGGCAATCTCTGGAGGATATGATTCAATACCGCCGAGCCGGAAAGGAAGGAACGATATGAGACCGAAAGTAACGATCGTCATTCCCTTTTATAACTGTGCATATGTGGATCAGGCTTTGCAAAGTGCACTAGAGCAAACTTATGGCCCACTCGAGATTATTGTCGTCGATGACGGCTCCACGGAACATGTTGATATGCTTCATGCCTATCTTCCTTATATACATTATTTAGGTAAATCCAATGGTGGAACAGCCAGCGCTCTGAATCATGGTATCCGACATGCCAGTGGCGATTATATTGCGTGGCTCAGTTCCGACGATACCTATCATAGGGATAAAATTAACAATCAGGTTTCTTTTATGGTGGAAAACGGTGCGTACATCTCCCATACCAACTTCAATTTCATCAATCAATATAGCCAAGTCACAAGCTACCAGGCAGCCGCCGTGTTTCCGTCTATGACGGAGTTTTACCGTTTTTTTCAACAAGGAAATCCGGTCAATGGATGCACGGTTATGTTTAAAAAGGAGCTGTTTGCACATATCGGTTTGTTTGATGAATTGCTGCCGTACACACATGATCTGGATATGTGGTACCGCGTGATGCTGGCGGGATATCCATTTCCTTTTCTGAACGAGTCCTTGGTTAACTACCGTTGGCATGATGAAATGGGAACCAAAAAATATTGGCCCGCTGTGGAGCGGGAGTACAACATCACCCAAGCACGTTATCGAGATCGCTTCAGTCAGGTATTGAGTGGTTTATCCTCATGAAGCCGGAAGTCTGTCAGGGGGGATTGATATGGTAGATACGGGGATTGTTATGCCACTGTACAAACAGGATATCGGCTATCTGCAAGCTGCAATCTCATCCGTACTAGCCCAGAGCTACAGGGGATTTCGCTTCATCATTGTTATTGACGGAGCGCCGGAAATGGTGGGGCCAGCGCTCTATGCAGCAATGGGAGACCCGCGCGTTCAGTTGGTTACACTCCCTCAGAACCAAGGAGTATCCCACGCCCTAAACCGGGGATTCGATGAGTTGTTTAAAGATCCTGGGATCAAGTATGTGACCTGGGTCTCCAGCGACAATGTTTATAATGCTTCCTTTATTGAACGATTGCGGCAAGAGCTGAAGCAGGGGCCAGACTCACTCGGTCTTGTGTTTTCTACCTTCCGCCAGGTTGACGCATATGGGAACCCGTTGTATGACGAGCAGCATCAACAGGCGTTGATCCGGTACCAAAGTCAGCCACATCACGAATTGCTGAACGCCAGCATTGTTGGGGTTTCATTTATGTACAAAAGCAAATATGCCCTCCAGATTGGCGGCTATCGGCTGCAACCCGTTGAGGATTATGATTACTGGCTGCGGCTGACCGAGACGTGCAATATGAAATTCATCCCGGAGATCCTGATGGATTACCGGGTGAATTCCACATTTAGTGTATCGGCCGGCCTACACAGCCAAAAGGAGCACCGACGCTGGCGGCGCGCATTCCAAATCGCCAAGTATGAGGCGAGAGCACGCCGGGGCATCCCACTTGAAATGACGATTTTAATGCCTGTCACGGATATGGCTCAAGCTGAATCATTGCTGGATAATCTGCTGGAGCAGCACTACAGCAATTGCGTGGTACGGCTGCTGGATTTAACGCCAGAACAGGAAGCTAGCGCTTTCCTGTCGATGATGCTCGACCCTCGGTTAATCGTAACATCACGGCAGCATTATTCGATCCAGGAAGCACTGGTTCAGGCTATTGGTGAAACCACGACTCGCTTTGTTGTATGCTTCGGTGTCAAACCTTATATTGCCGTGACGGATCTACTGTATCTCACGGATTTGTTGCGCCCATTACAGGATACACATGCCTTTTCCTACTATACAGATGACCATTCCACCATCGGCAGCGGACGAGGGGTTCAGTCCGTACCGCCAGAATGGAATTACGTGTATTACACCCACAGATTGCATCAGGCACTGGAACAGGGTGGCTTTTAAATAACAGGGGACAGTGCAGGGATTGTGGTCAGCTCGGACTGGAGAACACGGTGCTCCTGTACAACATTACCAAACTGATCCAGTCCAAAGTTGGAGAGCACGACATTCGCTGGAGCAGCGGAGGCCACGTTGTATTGTACCTCATAGGCAAGAACCCCTTGTATAAAGAAGGTACGGCGGGCAATGGAGTTTGCAGGCAAGTTAACCGATGTCACATACAGTGGTGTCTTGGTATCCGGTACCAGCGAGAAAAAAATTTGGATGGTCACGGTTGCCGCATTTACTGTGTCCTCATTGACCAAGTTCACAACAACATTGGAGCAGGCAGTACCAAAATCTCTAGTGTTCGTCATATAACCGGTTGTAAAAGCCAATCGAATCATCCTCTCAAAAAACAGAATATTGGATAACCCTTGAAGGGATGCTTTTATACTATGAATCTATTGAAAAGAAAGCTTGTATGGTTGTCTCTAGGCTGTGCTGAAAAAAGTACATTTTGATAGAAATACTTCAGGCGTATCTATTTATATAATGAAGGGAATGCTCGCGATGCCTTTGAATTTTCAGGTGACACCCAGCGGCCTGCCCAAATTTGAGCCTAGTGTTGCTGTTAATTTACTGAATCCGAATATTGTTATAGCTGTAGCTGTTGATTTTAGCAGTGGGCCTCCCTTGATTGGACTGTATCGCTCATTGGATGCCGGAGCGAACTGGACGGATACTTTATTGCCGATTCCGCCGGGTTATACAGGAGCCGAGGCAGGAATGGTAGCCTATCTGTTCCCCAATATTTTTATCGTATCCGCGCATGTATTTCCGGGCAATGAAAACGGGGCTATCGTGATCTATCGCTCTACGGACGATGGAGCCTCTTTTGCTCCTCCCGTGGTCATTAACCCGGGCTATGGAGATTACATTAATAATGACTGGACTAATATTACGACGGATAATGCGGGGGCAAGTCCCTATCTCGGGCACGTCTATGTCACGTATAACCGCCAATATAATGTGGATTTTAATGCTCAATCTGCGGCCTTCTACCAGCGTTCCACCGATGGAGGACTAACTTGGGACCGACCGTTAATGCTCTCCAATATCCAATCCTCAACGGAGCGGCCTGAGCCTGCGGTCGACAAATATGGAAGCGTATATGTCAGTTGGATTCGTACGGGACCGCAAACACCAGCTTTTTTTATCCGACGCTCCTTTGATGGCGGGGCAACCTTCAGCGGGGATATTCTCGTATCCAATATAACGCTTGTGCCCAATCCTTTGCCCGTTCCTGGTTATGACTTTCGGATATTGAATTTCCCCAGCTTGGCCGCGGACTGCTCGGGTGTGCCTTCCACAACAAATACGCTATATGCCGTGTGGCAGGACTTTGGTCAGGGATACAGCAATATTTTGTTGTCCAAATCAAGCGATTTTGGCGGTACCTGGAGTGCTCCGGTCATTGTGACAGACAGCCCGCCCGGCTCGCAAAATTTTTTCCCTGCAATTTCAGTGTCGCCCAAGACGGGACTGGTCGTTGTCGTGTACTATACCAATCGCGTGGACGGCTTTAATCTGGATGTGTTCGCCGCAGAGTCGTCCGATGGAGGTAACACCTTTACGAACAGTCGTCTCACGACGACCTCCTTTAACCCGAATGTCGGTGGAGGCGAATCAGAGCTGATCGGTGATTATATTGATGTCGCCATTGTACCGCCGAACAGCTATATTTCCGTCTGGACAGATACGCGCACAGGCAGTTTGACGATATTTGCGGGTGTACCGGGGGGTGGAGCCTGATGCCGAACGTACAGCTTACGCCTAACGGAAGGCTGGCCCAGGAGCCGAGTGTAGCTTTCAACCTGCTCGACGGTACCATTGTGTCTGCGGCTATCGATTTTACGACAGGGCCGCCGTTGACGGCGGTATACCGTTCAGGTAACGGCGGTGCCTCTTTCACACAGCAGATTTTACCGCTACCAGCCGGCTATGTAGGGGCGGAATCCCATAGCGTCAGCTACGGTTTTCCCAACTTGTTTGTCATAGCCTGTCACGTATTTACCGCCGACGGTTTGAGCGGTACCATCGCCACTTATGTGTCGAGAGACAACGGCAATACATTTGATCCGCCTGTGATTGCCCAGCGAGGGTATGGGACATTTGTCAATAATGTTGAGGTCAGCGTGAAATTCGATACTTCTCAGGTCAGCTCCTATACCGGAAATATCTATTTATGTTATACGCATCAGTACAATCCTGACTTTTTCGGCGGATCAGTCATGTTCTTCCAACGTTCGCAGGATGGAGGGATCACATGGGGGACACCCGTGGTGCTCACCGCTGGCTCCAATCAGATTACGCGGGGGGAAATCACTGTGAGCATTACAGGGGTGATTTATGTCGGGTACATTGTCACAAATCCGGTTAACCAATATCAGGTCATTGTGTCCTTCAATGGAGGGACAGCATTTAGTTCCTCGCTACCTGTATCTTCTGTGGTCCCGGTTCCGAGTCCGTTGCCCGTGGCCGGCTTTGGTTTCAATGTGCTGCCGGCAGCTAACATTGCCGTGGATCGCTCTACGAGCCCGAATCAGGGAACACTTTATGCGGTCTGGCAGGATAATCGGGCAGGGTATGCGGATGTGCTGCTTGCCAGGTCGGTGAATGGTGGATTAAGCTGGACTGCACCGCAATCGGTGACAGGGGCCAGTGCAGGGGCACAGCATTTTTTCCCGGCTATTGATGTTTCGCCTGTGACCGGCGTGATCAAGATCGTATATTATACCAATCAAATAACGACCTCTTTATTAGACGTATTTGTGGCCGAATCAACGGACGGAGGAAGTACATTTACGAACCTCAGAGTAACAGACAGCTCCTTTAATCCTAACGGGATTAGTCCGGTTCCAGTCGTTACAATCGGTAATTTTATTGATGTAACGATCGTGCCGAATAATGGGTTTTTTGCGGTCTGGACAGATGCGTTATCGGGTTTCCAGCAAATTTACGGAAGCAACGGAATGTAGCTCAGCGTACGAGACAGAGGAGGTGAGGCTGTTTTGAAAATTTTGTTGGCTACGTACTGGCCGATTCCTCATTTGGGTGGCGTATGGCCCTTTATGATGCAAATTAAACGGAGACTGGAGCTACTGGGTCACACGGTAGACTTGATGGGAAACGGACCGGATACACCTAAATACCATATTGTTTTTGAAGATAGGGAGCTACTGAAGGATCAACTGCTGCCCCTGCTGGATACGAAGCTGAATGAATCGGCTGTCCCTGTATTACATCTGGATTCATGGGTGCAGACGGTGGAAAAGGATCGATACTGTATGGAGCTGGCAGCGGCGTATTTCGGGGTCGAGCAGTATGATGTGATTCACACGCAAGATGTCATTGCGACGCGTGCGCTAAGTCGGGTCAAACGCAAAGATAGCGCGTTGGTAGCGAATATTCATGGCTCGCTGGCTCGTGAAGTTATGATGGCTTTGGAGCGGGATCATGAGGAGGGTTACCGTGAGACGCTGATGTGGAAGTATTATTGGGCACTAGAGCACTATGGCGCTCTATCCGCGGATATTACCATTACGTCTACAGAATGGATGAAACAGACGCTTGTGCGTGAGTTCGAAGTGCCTGAGCAGCAGATTGCTACTTTCCAATACGGATTGGATACCGAGCACTTCTGGGAAGTCCACGCCCGGGGAACGGACATGATACGACCTGAGGGGAAAAAAGTTATCATTTGTCCTTCACGGCTGGTCTATATCAAAGGACTGCATTATTTAATGAGCGCTCTTGGCTTGCTGAAAGCAAGTCGTACGGATTGGGTTTGCTGGATTGTCGGGGAGGGAGATAAAAGGGAAGAGCTTCAAACACAGGCGAAGGAGCTAGGGCTGGAAGAAGACGTGGTTTTTCTGGGGCATCGTGAAGATGTACCTTCTCTTTTACAACTGGCGGACCTTTTTGTTCATCCAAGCATACAGGACAATCAGCCGTTTTCGGTCATGGAGGCGCAGATTATGGGGCTTCCGGCAGTGGTATCGGATGCAGGCGGACTGCCGGAAATGGTGAAGCATGAATACACCGGACTGGTCTCCCCGGTTGGCGATGTGGAGGCACTGGCAGCTCATTTGCAGCATTTGCTGGCTCAGGATAAAGTGCGGATAGTCATGGGGAATCGTGCCAAAGCATGGGGGACCGCGCATTGGTCTCTGGATGTTATGATTGAACGACTCGTGAATATTTATGGTCAAGCGCTGAATCAAGTACGTTGAATACGTTGATTCAATAGTTAGGAGGGAGAGCATGACTTTTCCTGTCGTTGGAGACTTGTACAACCGTATTTTTGAAATCCAGCAGTCACACCCGGATCTGAAGGTCGATTACGCAATATGGAACCGAATTAACACTTCGTTGCCAGAAGATTATACGCTGCCGGACGCTGACATTTTAGAATGTCTGAAGCAATCCGCGCCATGAGAATACAGACCCTATAAAAAGGCAGGTTGGGCTTAAAACTCCCACCTGCCTTTAGTTATTTCAGCTCATTGTCCATCCGGGTTTTCGTCCATCGAATCTACATACACAGAGCCTCGAACCATGAGTGGTCCTGTAACAACAGCACGGCGGTCGGCTGATTGTACGGTCAGGCAGTATACATAAGGCTCTCCCTGTGTTCCCGTTTCCTCATAGATTAACTCGGCAAATCCCTCCTGATAACAGGAATCCTGCAACCAGTCCAGCATAGGTCCCCGCTCATCGTTGCGACGCAATCGAATATCCAGCTCCCCGATATCCCAGTTGAGCAGCGGATTTTCCCATGCCAAAGAGACTTCAATGACAATACGTCCTTCAGCTTCACTTGCAGGAATGATCAATGTAGAGAGCACGCTCTCCTGATCTGTAACCTGAAAAGGCAGTGCATATGTGCCTGGCTCAGCTTTGTTTTGAACTGAATATTTCAACATACCTTCTTCCTCCTCTGCCCGTTCATTAGGGTGTCACGGTAAAATGACTGGCTGTACGCTTAGCGACAACGTTCCCGTTTTCCAAAAATTCAGCCAGGATAAACAGCGTTTCTGGATTGTAAATATTCGTGATCACTCGCAGATAAAACGGATTTTGGGCGGTCTCCATATCCTTGAGTTCTAGCACGGAGCCAGCTTCGGGAGAAGGGTTCAATCGAAGGAGCTGCCGTCGGAAAACGCCACTGTCATTTCCCATTTCCAGCAACACATCGACGGCCCTCTTTTCACGATTGAAAAAGGTCACATGGCAGCTTTGTATATGGGCGCTGGGGTAAGCGAGATGGTGATCGATGGTTAAAAGAAACACGGACATATGATGATGCCTCCTTGAATTCCGTTAGGTTACCAGCCTTAATATGATATGAAAAATAACCGGGATTGGACTGGATAGTTGTACGCCTCTTTGACAAAAAGCGCATCGGTGTCCAACCCTTTTCGCCGTGCTGTGCATGTAATGTAGAGTGGAACAAACTACGGCCTGAAGTCCCTTTTTCGACTACAGAAGAAGGATAGAGTAGGAACTGAGAGAAGGGTCGTATTAAAAAAGGAGGCACGGCTATGAGACTCGCACAGCTGGCAGGGGAATATGAAGCGGTCTTCAGTCTGGGGCAAAACTGTACACCTGCCATTCAATTGGAAAAGAACCGTTTGCGGCCGTTTGCCGGGGTACTGGATTGGATGATGTCTGACACGCTGTCCGATGTGAACCGCTTGCTTGAAAATCGGTTTGCCGGATTTATGGAATTGCCCAATTTGAGTGTCGTTGGTACGAGCCAACTGAATTATATGGTCAGAGATATCGCTTATAATGTGATCTCGGTACATGATTTTCCGCAGGAGCGCAATACGTCCTCAGATCTGGTGACCTATCCCGAGTTCAAGGAAAAGATAGACCGTCGTATTGAACGTTTTTTTGCAAAAACACAGATGGCGAAGCGCAGCTTGTTCGTCCGTATGCTGGGAACCTATGAAGAAGTAGAGGAACTGGAACGTATTTTGTCAGGCATGGTAGCGAATGAATTTTGTTTGTTGGTAGTGAATTGTTCCGGCGTAACGGAGTTGACGGAGGTGGATTGGCAGCTTCCGCATGTATGCGCGGTGGAAATGCCTTTTGCCGATGTATGGAATTACAAGAGTGATCCGCATTGGCGTACTCTTTTTAAAGGGATGACCTTGTCTTCGGAAAGGGGAGGGCGTCGTGCTTGAACGGTTGCAGGGGGATTATGATGCTGTATTCAGTCTGGGTGGACATTGCTTGCCTTCCATTCAGCTGGATAAAAACGGACTGCGTCCCTATGCGGGTCCGCTGGACTGGATGATTTCCGGTAACTTGTCACAGATCAGTCGCTTGCTGGACGCCCGTTTTGCCGGTTTTATGGATGTTGATAGTCTGCGTGTCACGGGGCACGATTACGGCGAGCATAACTTCATGGTCGAGGATGCAAACTATGAGATTACGGCGGCACACCATTTTCCGGTTAGCGAGAATACATCGGAGCAGCTGACTTCCTATCCTGCATTCAAAACGACGCTTGATCGCCGCATCGCACGTCTACTGGATCAATTCACGCTTGCGTCCCGTCTGCTACTGATTCGTCTCGGGGGCAGTCGGGAGCAAGCGGTGGAACTACATGATGTGTTATTACAGAGGATTACACATGATTTTCGCTTGTTATACGTGGATTATACAGGGACTGATGGTGTGACGGAGCTGGATTGGGGATTGGAGCGGCTGGTTTCAGTGGAGCTGCCGCCTGAGGATATATGGAACGGTCAGGATGGGATGTGGCGTTATATGCTGGAAAATGTGAGACTGTATGTCTGAGGTGCTGAGATTCTAGAGACACACTATAGATTGTCTTCGGACTGTGCGTGTGCCTGCGCCAAGCTATAGGGAGTCGCATAACATGATGCGAAGGGAAGTCATATGCTTCGGTTCAAAAGGAGGGTGAGCTAGTGAAGGCTTTGGTCACCGGGGGAGCTGGATTTATTGGTTCTCAGCTGGTACGTGCGCTTGCTGATTCGGACATCAGAGTACATGTGCTGGATAATCTGACGACCGGAAATATGGCAAATGTGGACCCGCGCGCGGTCATGCATATTGCGGATATTCGCAGCTCTGAAGCTAGGACGTTGCTGATTCGGGAAAGCCCGGATATTGTGTTTCACTTGGCCGCACAGGCTGATGTGCAGCAATCCATCCATCAACCCGATGAGGACGCGGATGTGAACGTGCTGGGGACGATTCATTTGTTGCAGGCTTGTCATGAAGCCGGTGTGTCAAAATTCATATTTGCTTCCACATCTGGCGTATACGGAGAGCTGCAAAAGCAATGTATACAGGAAGACGATCCCGTGGAGCCCATTTCAGGCTACGGACTGTCCAAGCTGACCGCAGAATCGTATATTCGACTTTTTTATCGGCTGTACGGGTTGAACTACACGATTTTGCGTTATGGAAATGTGTACGGTCCCGGTCAGGCCGCGAAGGGAGAGGGTGGTGTTGTCGCTCTTTTTATGGAGCGGCTGAAAAAAGGAAGCCCCTTGCTCATTCACGGTGATGGGACACAAACTCGTGACTTTGTGTACGTCAAGGATGTAGTCCGAGCGAATATGGCGGCTATCCATGCAGCGGACCAACGCACAGTACATGTAAGTACGGGACGAACGACGTCCATCAATCGACTGGCCTACGATTTACTAAAGCTGCATGGTTCGTCTGTCCGCCCTGTGTATTCACCAGCGCGAGCTGGAGACATTCACCATAGCTGTCTTAGTAACGCAGTCGCCAGACATTGGCTTCGTTGGGAACCGCTATATGGCATTTCTGCCGGTTTACAGGAAACGTATGTGAGTAGTATGGGCTCAGGCAAAGAAGATATGTCGTGATAAAGAGCGCGCAACTCAAGAAAGAGACTGAGGGAATTCTCAGCCTCTTTTTCATTTGAATAGCAATTAGATGTTCTCGCCAGCCAGCTTCAAGGCTTGATCTAGGACAGCTGCACCGTTTCCTCTACCATAAGCCAACGTGTCAATGACATCTACAGGAATGCTATAGGGAGCAGCAATTTCGGTGACTGCCTTTTTACGCATCCGTACTTGAGGTCCGAGCAAAATAGCAATCACAGAATCTGTAATACCTTCCAGTTCTTCCTTAATGGTGCTTTCGGGGATGGCTTCGATGTTCAGCTCTATGGATCTTGCTGCTGCTTCTTTTTTCATTTTAGAAACCAAAATAGATGTGGACATACCTGCAGCACATGCCAGAATAATTTTTTTCATCGTTGAGCGCCTCCAGAAATTCATTTTTAACTACTTATACTCTTCATCCAGATCAGCAACAAACGAGCGTTCCTTGATAGCGGCTTGATACCAGTAGCCGGATTTCTTCAAATGCCGACTTCGATCATTGTCTAGGTTAATTTCCACCAGTCCGTAGCGATTTTTAAAAGCATTCATGGGAGAAACGTTGTCTGTAAAGGCCCACAGCATATAACCTGTACAGTTGGAGCCTGCTTCTACAGCTTGTAATGTGTAGTATAAATGCTCAGTTATAAAGTCAATACGATAGTCGTCCTGAATAATGTGTTCCTCATTTTTGAAAGCAACTTCATTCTCAATGCCCATACCATTTTCTGCGACAAACCACTCGATATTGTGATATTCGTTCTTAATGCGCATTCCCATATCGTAAATGATTTTAGGATAAATTTCCCAGCCCCGTGACTTGTTCATTCTTTTACCCGGAAGATCAAAATGCTCATAGTAGTAAGAGGGGTGGAAGGGGGTGTTTTCGTTCCACGCTTTACTCTGCGCTTTGACCCGATGGGGATAATAGAGATTGATTCCGACGTAGTCAACGGTATTTTCCTTAATTACGGTCAGTTCTTCCGTTGTAGCTTCAAATGCAATATCATGCTTGCCCATGAGATCGAACAATTCTTGCGGGTATTCGCCTTTAATAAGCGGGTCCAGAAATACTCGATTGTAAAATAAATCATACACATGTGCCGCATACTGGTCATGAGGGGCGCTTGATCGGGCATAAGTGACTTCAGGATTCAGAATAACGCCTATTTTAGCCCCGTGCTGACTATAGTTTTTTGCTTTGAAAAGCTGTACGCACTTTGCGGTAGCCAGCGTTTTGTTATAGTTCCATTGCATCCACTTCCGCGTATTTTGTTCATAGGGATAGCGAAGGGCATCCAGATAGACGCGAGTCTGTACAACAATGGGCTCATTAAACGTAAACCAGTGCTTGACCCGATCGCCGTACCGTTCAAACACTTTTTCCGCATATTTTACAAATAACTCCACTACATGCTTGGAAGACCAGCCCTCATATTTATCCAGCAGATAGGCAGGGACCTCATAGTGTTCCAGACAAATCATCGGCTCGACTCCACTCGCAATCAGCTCATCAATGACCCGGTCCATATAATCCGCATACGTTTCATCCACCACTACATTCTCATAATCCGTTAAGAAGCGGGACCAATTAATAGAAGTACGATAATGGGTTAAGCCAATCTGCTTCATCAGCGCAATATCTTCGGTATAGCGATTATAAAAGTCGGTTGCAACCGCGGGTCCATATCCATTGTGCCAGACATAGCGGTCATTTTTGTACCATTGGTCCAGGAATGAGTCCTGACCTTCTTTTTTACCGCTCCATCCCTCTGTCTGCCAGGCGGAAGCCGCTGCACCCATGATGAAATTCGATGGAATTTGTATCGTATGTTTAGCCATGACATGTTTCTCCTTTTCATTGTATAAAGAATGCGTTTTCAATTAATTAGTGTATTTCTATAGTAGCGCATTATTCAGTCGTTCGCTTGTTGGCAATTTTGACGAACGGGAAATAAATGATAATCGCTACCACAATGCAAACGATCTGAGTGACGACGGCTCCAATGCTTCCACCTGTAGACAGGTAGGCATTAATAATAGGCGGAGTAGTCCATGGAACCATGACGACGGCTTTACCTGCAAATCCAAGTAATGTCGAGAAGTAACCAATCGTTCCTGTGATGAGCGGAGTAATAATGAAAGGGATAGCCATCAATGGATTCAACATAATCGGAAGTCCGAAAATGACAGGCTCATTAATATTAAACAGACCTGGGCCGAGCGAAAGCTTTGTTATTTCCTTCATATCTTCACGCTTGGAAGCGATCATAATACAAATCAAGAGGGCCAGCGTAATCCCTGAACCACCAATACTCATGTATACGTCCCAGAAAGGCATCGTAATAATGTTCGGAATGGGCAGTCCTTGCTCATAAGCAGTCATGTTGACAGTAATCGCGCCAAGCAGCAGGGGTTCACGAATGGGCTTTACCATTTGGTTTCCGTGAATACCGATCACCCAGAAGATTTGCGCAACCAGCATCAGCACCAGTATACCTGGCAGTCCCTGTACTACGGCCTCCAGAGGTTTTTGCACCACATTATAGACAGCATCGTACAGATAGAGTCCCGTAAACTTATGAAAAAAGAATCCAAACATGGAGAAGACAGTCACCGTAATAATGGTAGGAATGAGTGCGGAGAATGAAACGGCCACATTGCTGGGAACACTTTCAGGCATTTTGATTTTTAGCTTGTCGGACTTACCCAGTTTGCTGTATAGCTCGACGGACAGGATGCTTATGAAAATCCCTAAAAACAAGCTCTTGGTATCCGTAAATTGACGGGCTATGACGTCTGTTACTTTTTGCATGTCACCGTTAACCATCAACTCTATCGTGGTTGGTGTCACAGAGATAAAACAGATTAAAGCAAGCAAACCGGGGAAAAGATTTTTCTCACCATTAATTTTTCCTAGCTCCAGACCAATCATGAAAACAGCCAGAATGGTAAGGATATTCAAGCTGGCATAGTTAATGCCTGAGAAAATCGGTTTGTACTCAGCCAGGAATGAGAATGGCCTAAAATGGGCCAAACCATTGACTGGGTCCATGACCATATTGGAAATCAGTACAGCAAAGGCACCGACAATAATAACGGGCATCAATGTGATAAAAGCTGATTTGATCGCTATAATATATTTAAAATTGTTGATTGCATTTGCTACCGATGTGAGGCCGTCAACCAGTTTGTCTTTGAATGCCATGGGATAGCGTCCCTCCCTCTACGATTTCGGTACGAATTGATCCATGCGTTCATACAGGTCTACAAACTCTGAGGCCATATCGCGAATGGTGAGTGCATTCATCAAATGATCTTGAGCATGTACCATCATGACAGACATCTCTGTTTTTTCACCCGCTGCTTCCTTACGGATGATTCTGGTTTGAATCTTGTGGGAGGACACCAGTTCTTTTTTTGCTGAGGCTAATTCTTCTTTGGCTTCACGAAATTTCCCCGCCTTTGCAAGCTCAATCGCCTCCATGGCGGAGCTGCGTGCATTCCCTGCGTATAATATAATTTGGAATACAATCTCTGTATCATCCATGTCCTCCATGTTCACGTCGTGTTCTGTAGATTCATCATGATTCACGTGATCCTCTCTCCTTTCAATCATCTCGTTCGTATGGCTATTATAATTTGGAATCGCTTTCAACATAACACACATTATTTCCTCTTCTTAACGGAAATCAATCGTTCTTCATACTCCTTATGTTCAACTATTTTTATGCAACACTTCTATGAATTCTGTATACGTTTTGCAGCGAATAAGCTGCTGGACGAGCTGTTCATTATTTAAAATTTCAAGCAAAATATGATACATAGTCTGTAAATCTTCTGATTTGGTGCGCTGTACACAGAGCATACAAATAAACTGTACCGGCTTACCATCCCAATCGATTGCTTTTTGTAATGTACAGATGGCCCAGAACGTAGAATCTGCGAAAGGTTCCATCGGATGCGGGATCGCGACCAAGTTGCCAAATGAAGTGGGGGAAACGGCTTCACGCTCTATCACCGATTGCAGCAGGGGGCCTTTTACAAGATCTGCTTCGTGTATTTTTTCGGCTATAAATTCAAGCACTTGGAGTTTGTTCTCAAACTTCTGCTGAAGGAAGACCAATTTTTTTCGTACATACTGCACAGCAGGAAGTCTGACCTCAGAAATGGCTTGTTCAATTTTAGTAATATCAGAACTGCCCAAAAATGTATTCACATGGATCATAGGGATAGAAAGCGGTTCTGAAATGGGGATCGTGCTAATGACAAAGTCCAGTGTATCCAACGGCATTTGTTTCAGCTTATAAAGTTCAGTGGTTCCCACGATATCCAACCTTGAACCGAAGACCGATTGAAGCTTATAATACAGCAGCTTAGCACTGCCGAGTCCAGAAGCACATACGATCATACATCTTTTGGGTGCATCCTCCATTTTCTTTCTTTCCATCGCGACTCCGATATGAATGGCTAAATATCCAATTTCATTTTCCTCGATGTGTATATGAAGCCGCTGCTTGATGACCTCCGCAGCAATGATACCTGCTTCAAAGGCAAGCGGGTAATTGGCTTTGATTTCATCCAGCATAGGATTACGCAAATTCATTCCGTATTGATAACGGTTGATCACTGGTTTGAGGTGAAGGCAAAATGCAATCAGCAATTCTTGATCGTGTTGAATGTTCATCTTCAACTGCTGATCAATTTGGTCTAGTATTTCGATAGTCAGTTCGTAGATATCTTTATCAATGATCTTTTTAATCTCCACTTCATCCATACGTGCACTAACGACGGTCCTTACACCCAACAGGTGAACAGCAATGTACGCAACTTCAACAAGTGGAAAGGAGGGCTTCATGTTTTGTTCCAAGGCGGATACGATCTCAGTCGCCACCCTAAACTCTTTTTGCGCTTCGATTTTTTTCATCTCTTGCGGATAATACGACACATACCTTTCTTCACGAATTCGCTTACATGCTATAGCAATATGAATGACCAGATTGTTCAGGGCAATGTCCGATAACTGAATATCATGGATCTCAATACGATCCAGAATCACTTCTCTTATGAATTCCATCTCTTCGTTAGAGATCAGAGAAGGGTGGGACATCTGCTGCTCGCCTATTTCATCTGTCCTACTGAATATATAGTCGGAAATGCAATAACGCAGCTTGGCCTCATTCCCTTTGACTCGAATACCATGATAGGGTTTATTCTCCAGAGATAGTCCGTAAGTTGCCAGCAGCGTGCGAAGTTCTTTGAGGTCATTCTGTAAAGTGGATCGACTAACATACAGGATCTCGGCTAAATCATCAAGTTTGACATATGCATTGGTAAGCAATAGCTTTTTCATTAAAAAACGATTTCTAGCTTCAGAAGAACTCGCTAATGGATAGGGCCCATTATTTTCATCATCCTTTAATTGCTTCAGCAGATGATGAAATGCTTGTTCGTCCCGAATCTCTAACTTGTAGCCTGTTCCTTTAAGGGGTTTAACTGCTGCTCCATGCTTTGACAACAGCGCACCCAATTCCTTTAAATCCGTTCGTATCGTTCGAGAAGATACCTTCAATGCATTTGCCAAGTGTGCTCCTTTGACCATCTGTTCAGCAACCAATATACGAAGAATATCAAAAATACGCACAACGAGCCCCCTCTCTTAGCTGTTTCTGATGAACAGTATACAACGGTTAGAGCGTAACCAAAAGAAGGGTTGACAACAGCGTGAATCCTAGATGATCTTGACACACTCGCAGATTCGGCGATATAGTAGATACAATAAGTCTTTGATTGAGGTGTAGTTATGAAATTTACAAAAGCAACGAATTATGCTCTGCACACTATGCTCATGCTCGTTACTGATTCGTCGGTTAAGCCGGTAGGTGTTCAGCAACTGGCTGAATCCCAAAATGTTTCACCAACTTATCTTTCAAAAATTTTGACGAGGCTTGTGAAGGCTGGAATGATCGAATCCGTTTCTGGAGCCAATGGAGGTTATCGCCTATCCCGTCATAAAGATGATATTACTTTTTTGGATATTATCCATGCCATTGAAGGTACGAATTCTTTGTTTGAATGTGATTTCGTCCACGGTTCTGAGTGCCTGATTCAAGCTGTAATGAGGGAAGCAGAGGAGAAAATGGAACGACATCTAAAAAATACGAAATTGGTCGATTTGGCGCAAAAGCAAGCACAAGTGTAAAGTGAGCGATTTTATATAGAAAGAGGGTGGTTGCCAGTTATGTAAAACGGTGTTTTTTTGGTTCTATCGCAGACATAAAGAGTCTTTAATATCTTTTAAAAGGAGTTGGGTGTTATGCTATACGATTGCGCTATTATTGGCGGAGGGCCTGCTGGGTTGAATGCAGCCCTCGTGCTGGGCAGGGCAAGGAGAAGTGTGGCCTTGATTGATAATAATCGGCCCAGAAATGCGGTTACGCATGCGTCGCACGGTTTTATTACAAGAGATGACGTAACGCCATCTGAGTTCCGCCGTGTAGCTTATGAGGAAGTGCTGCGTTATCCGTCTGTTCATCATTTGCAAACCGAGGTTGTTTCGATTATGAAAAACGTATCCGGATTTGAGGGGTTTGATTCGTCAGGCCTTCGCGTTCAAGCGCGAAAATTGATATTAGCGACGGGCGTGAAGGAGATATTCCCCAAGATCGAAGGTTTTTATCCGTTATACGGGAAAAGTTTGTTTAATTGCCCTTATTGCGACGGTTGGGAGCTGCGGGATCAACCGCTTGTCCTTGTCTCTGAATCGGCGGCTATATTTCATACAGCCAAACTACTCCTTAATTGGAGCAAGGATTTGATCGTCTGTACGAACGGTCATGCATCCCTGTCGGACGAGCAAAAAGAACGGCTTCAATCCAAGGGGATAGTAGTAATAGAGCAACCTGTTGCGGCGTTCATCGGCCACAATGGAAAGCTTGAGCACGTGCGCTTTACGGATGGCACTCAAGTCCCGAGGATCGGCGGCTTCGTGACTCCCCAGTTTGTACAAAGTGCACCGTTTGGAGAACATTTGGGCTGTGAAAGAACGGAGTCGGGCGGGATCAAGACGGATGAAGCGGGGAGAACCTCCATACCTGGTGTATATGCTGCTGGGGATTCATCGTACTTCATGCCTTCTCAGTTGATTTTTGCCGCGGCCGACGGCAGTCGAACTGCTGCGAGCGTAAATATGGATTTGACAGAGGAAGATTTCAACGAATGACGAGAAATTGGAAATGTCCAATATGGAATCCGATAATAGAAAAGGCCGCCAATATGGCGGCTTTATTCTAAAATCATAGAGAGAGCAAGCAATAATAAACCAATGATCATAGATCATTTTAAGGCTACACAAGACCTTCTTTCAATAACCTCTGTATTCACAAGAACCTGAGTATGATGCCCCTGATGATGGTTAAGCCTCTCCATAAGCAAGTTTACAGCCGTTCGGGCCAAAATATCCTTTTTCACATGAATGGTTGTGAGTTCCGGGCTAATGACCTTCGCTTCATGTATATTATCAAAGCCCATGATGGAAATTTGTTCAGGCACTCGAATGTTCATTTCCTGAAACGTTTTAATGGCACTGATCGCCATATAATCATTTTCGCAAAATAGGGCCGAAGGTAGCTCGTCCAATTCATGAATAGCTGTTCTAAATGCGTCCTGTGACATCACAAGCATGGGATGCATATCAAATGTAAGCCCATTTTCTATGGAAAGATTGTGCTCCTCTAAAGCCGCCATAAACCCTTCCTTTCGTTTTTTAAAGTTCAGAATTCTGGTACTGGATTGTACGTATCCTATCTTTCTGTGTCCTGACTGAATTAAATATTGGCCTGCCTGATACCCACCGAGATAGTTATTAATAGATACGAAACTGGCATCGACGTGTTCAAAGCAAGTATCCAAAATAACAATATTGGAATGAATGGATTGTATGGAATGAATAATCTCGGAAGTTAAATTGGTGCCAAGTAGAAGTATGCCTGAAGAGGGCTGATCTTTTTCCAAAGCAGATAATTCTTCTTCGAGGCTATGGCTATCAAAAGACGAAAAAATCAAGGTGTTTCCATGTTCTCTCACCTGATTGGTAATATGATGAATTAATTCGTTAAAAAATGGAAGTGAATCATAGTGCTCTGTTACGATGTCTGTATTTTTACAGGCCACAAAACGAATCACATGATGATTTTTAATGGCTTCCTTGTTTGTCTTCATGGTGCGTGGTTTATATCCATGCTCTTGGGCTATTTTTAGAATGTGCTCCTTGGTTTCTTCACTGACTCCGGGTTTGTTATTAAAAGCAAGAGAAACAGCAGATTTAGAAACACCTGCAAGCCTTGCAATATCATCAATTTTCAATGTGGAACCCCCTATTGAACTAAACTACATAAATTATATCATTACTCAGCAAGAAAGTTTAGCTCATAAACTAAACTAAACTAAATAACTAAAAGTAAAAATTCGTTGACCTTTTATAATTTATAATGTTAATATTCAAGTGTAAAGCGCTCTAATTTAGTTTATTTCACGTAAAAAACACATAAGTTTAGTTTCTTATTTAGTTTTGTTTAGAGAATTTTGCGCATACAGCAAGAGAGGAACGGTGATTCATTTGAGTTTAAACATGGCTGAAAATCAAAGAAGTTTTACCAAAGAGGAAAAACCTTTTTTTTATTTGGCAGATACGGTGTGGAGTGTATTTACCAACGCGACGATAGAGGAGTGGAGCGATTATCTTGACTATCGGAAGATGCAAGGTTTCAATGTGTTGCAAATCAACATGCTCCGACAATGGGACGCAAGTGAATCGGATCTGAATCTACAGCCGTTTGCATTAATGGAAAATGGGGATTTCGACTACCATATATTAAACGAAGCTTATTTTGACCGGGCAGAAATCATGTTGAAGATGGCTACAGAGCGTGGATTTGTTCCAGCACTGGTTCTGTTGTGGTGTAACTATGTGCCGGATACATGGGCTGAGATGTTCCAAAAAGGTAATAAAATGCCGTTTGAATGCGTTGAACCCTATGTAACGTACGTGGTAAACCGTTTTTCTCCATTTGATCCTATTTTTCTGATTAGCGGGGATAGTGATTTTCCGACCGAACGTGCCAATTCCTATTATTTAAAAGCACTGGATATTGTACAACAATTAAGCCCTGCAAGCTTAACTACGCTGCATATTCAAGGAAGATTGAGAGAAATTCCTCCAGCCTTTGAGAAACACCAGGGTCTTGGATTCTATATGTATCAATCAGGACATAATTCCGAGTTCCAACATGTAGCCCATGAGATTGCTCAACATTTCTATTATAAGCCGGATATACGGCCTGTCATTAATGGAGAGCCATGTTATGAACAAATTAGTTACAGCCGCAATGTGTATGGCAGATACACAGCACTGGATGCCAGAAAAGCGGCATGGCAAAGCCTCCTTGCAGGCGGGGGTGCGGGCATTACCTACGGAGCGCATGGCATTTGGAGCTGGCACAAGAAAGGAAAGAAATTCGGCATTGTAGAAGGGGAAGGATTCGATAGTCCCTATGATTGGAGAACTGCATTGCAATTTGAGGGCGCATGGGATTATTCCTTTATTAAATATCTGTTTGAAATGTACAACCTGATTGGCGTAAAGCCGTTGGATATTGTTTTAAACAAGACAGAGGAAATCAGAGCTGCGGGGAACGAGAATACCATTGTGTTGTATGTCCCGGTTAACACAAAGGTACGACTAAGTATCAACGTGCAGGAATACAAGTTTACAACGATTGATTTAGCCGGGAAGCGGTTTGCTCAAACCGACGTGTCCGTCCAAAAGGATCAATCGGTGCTAGACATGCACAGCTTTGAAAGTGATGTTGTAATCATCGGAACGAAATAAAAACAGAGAAGAATGTGGATGGAGTGAAGCAACATGTGGAAAATCGGCGTTATTGGAACGGGATATTGGTCGGAGAAACATATCAAAGCATGGCAGTTTATCTCGGATGCAGAAATCAAAGGATTTTGTGATCGAAATAAAGGCTTACTTTTTGAAAAAGCAGATCAATTCCATGTCCCTACTGAATATTGTTATACCAGCCTGGAGGAGATGCTAAGCGAAGCGGATATTGATGTCGTGGACATCATTACACCTCCTGAGACACATCTGGAACTGGTTCGACTGGCGGCCGCAGCCGGAAAACATATTATGTGCCAAAAACCTTTTGCCCGTTCTGTTGAGGAAGCTGAGCAGATAGTAAGTATTGCTGAAGCAGCAGGAGTCAGACTTATGGTGACAGAAAATTGGCGTTGGCTTGAACCTTTTCAAATTATAAAAAAATTGCTGGCAGAGAATATCGTTGGAAATATGAATGTTATACGTTATACGCATACCGATTTTTATTCACCGAGGTTTGCTCCGGAAAAAGAGCTGCCGCAGCCATTTTTCAGAGATATGCCCAAGCTTTTGTTTTATGAAATGGGAGTTCATTGGCTGGATACTTGGCGTTTCTTATTCGGTGAACCTCGGCGTTTGTATGCGGAAACCAAGCGGGTCAGTCCATACACACAAGGAGAAGACACGGGCATTATCATGTTAGGTTATGAACATTATTTCGGTCTTATGGACATGAGCTGGGCGACTCGCAGGGAACTGGATGGGCAGCTGTCGGAACAGGTTCTTCCCGATCATAAAGAACAACTGGTGATTGAAGGCGATGAGGCTACCCTAAAACTGTACAACACAGGTAAATTATGTATCATTAATAATCAGGGAGTCGAAAAAGTATTGGTTGAAAAGACTGAATTAAACTATGAGGAAAGCCATAAAAAGCTACAGGCTCATTTTATAGATTGCCTCAACACGGGAAAAGAATTTCAAACGAGTGGTCACGACAATATCAAGACCCTTCAGCTTGTATTCGACATCTATGACAGCGCAGAAAATCATAAAGTTCATGTGTATTAAGAGGCAACAGGATGTCCATTAACGATATTGTGATGTATGTTATCGCTCTTTTTTTAGTGTTGGGTGCATTGGATCAATGTTTGGGAAATCGCTGGGGTTTGGGACAAGCCTTCAACAATGGGTTTATGACCATGGGCTCTCTTGCTCTGGTCATGATAGGGATTGTTTCCTTGGCCCCTGTACTGGCCGCGTGGTTGATCCCCATTGTTTCACCGTTATATGTGGCAATGGGTGCCGATCCGGCATCCTTTGCTAATACGATATTGGCGGTAGATATGGGGGGATACGCACTTGCGGCAGAAATGGCGCACAGCCAGCAAGCGGGCGTGTTTTCATGGGTTTTTCTAGGGACCATGTTTGGCCCAACGCTCGTATTTACGATTCCGGTTGCCCTCGGCATTTTGGAAAAAGGAGATCATCCATATTTTGCAAAAGGTATCTTGATCGGTATTAGTACCATTCCCGTTGGCTGTTTCATAGGGGGAATGATCGCCGGATTTGACGTGATTATGACTTTAAAAAATCTGATCATTCCCATGCTTCTTTCAATAATCATTATGCTGGGTTTACGTCTATTTACGGAGTATACGATCCGATGGTTCAAGTGGTTTGGTAACGGCATTAGGCTTCTATCCCTTGTCGGTTTGGCAGCGATTGGGGTCGAAACCTTAACTGGATTTGTGATTATTCCCAATATGGCTCCGTTGTCTGTCGGTGTGCAAACGGTTGGAACGATTGCTATTGTATTGGCTGGTGCGTTTCCGTTGGTTGCTTGGATTACAAAAATATTTAAAAATCCGCTTCAACGGGCAGGACGTTTGCTAAACATAGATCCATCGGCTACTGCGGGTCTTGTGGCTAGTCTTGCTCATAATATTCCTACCTTCACTTTAGTTAAAGAGATGGAGCCCAGAGGAAAAGTGATCAGTATTGCCTTTGCTGTCAGTGGATCTTTCGTTCTCGGAGGACATCTTGGCTTTGTAGCTGGAATGGACAAGAATATGGTGATTGCCATGATCGTGGGAAAACTTACAGGCGGGATCAGTGCCGTAATTGTCGCAGTTATTGCACATCCAGCTACTACGAATAGAAAAATAGAAAGCGCATCCAAGAAGGAGTGAACATGATGGATCATAAAAAAACAGCCAAAGAAGTGTTGAGAGCCGTGGGCGGAAATGAAAATGTGAACAGTGTCATTCACTGTGTCACTCGATTGAGATTCAAACTGAAGGATAATCAATTGCCAGATAAAGAAAAGATCAAGCAGATTGACGGTGTCATTACCGTTGTAGAAAGTGGTGGCCAATTTCAGGTGGTCATCGGGAATGAGGTTCCCAAAGTATACGAAGCTCTTTTGGACACCATGGGAGTAAAGCATGGAGATCAGATGGTTGAAGACGATCAAAAAAATGAAAAAGCGAGCCTATTCAGTCGATTTGTCGATGTCATTTCAGGTGTGTTCATGCCCGTTGTGGGTGTGCTCGCTGCTGTGGGGATTCTAAAAGGACTATTGGCCTTATGCACATCCCTGGGCTGGATGACGGATCAGATGGGCACGTATAAAATTTTATATGCGACAGCGGACGCTATGTTTTATTTCTTTCCGGTTATTCTAGGGTTTTCAGCAGGTAAAAAGTTTGGAGGAAACCCGTACCTGTCCGCTGTTTTGGGGGCCGCCTTGGTGTATCCGACCATTACTTCGGCCTTTACGGATAAAACGGCGCTGTCCTTTTTGACCATACCTGTCGTTCTAATTAATTATACTTCTTCTGTTATACCTATCATTATTGGGGCGTTCTTGGCAGCTAAGGTCGAAAAAATGATAAGCAAGTTTGCACCTGCTTCCATTAAAATGTTCATTGTTCCTTTTCTGACCTTGGTCATCATATCACCGATTGTTTTTCTGGTTGTCGGACCGATCGCAACTATTATCAGCGATGGGTTAGCCAAAGGCTCTATGTGGATTTACCAGTTAAGTCCGGCTGTAGCTGGTCTCGTTCTGGCCGGATTCTGGCAGGCTATTATTATCTTTGGTCTCCATTGGGCGTTTATTCCAATTCTCTTGAATAATGTAGTTACGAACGGGTTTGATCCGATTAACGGTATGTTGTTCTGTACTACGTTTGCCCAAACAGGTGCAGCTTTTGCCATTGCTTTGAAATCACGGGACCCTAAATTAAAACCCATCGCCACTTCTGCCACAATTGCGGGTTTGATGGGGGTTACTGAACCAGCTATTTACGGGGTTACGCTCCCCACCAAAAAACCGTTTATTTTAGCCTCGATTGCTGGAGGTATAGGAGGAGCTGCAGCAGGCTTACTCGGCTCAACGGCATATGGATTTGCCTCAGGCGGTATTTTTGGTATACCTCTATTCATTAATCCAAAAGGCATGGATGCAGGCTTCATCGGCTTTATTATATCTTTGGTTGTAGCTTTTGTAGTCGCATTTATTCTGACCTATCTTATCGGTTATAAAAATGCACAATCTGCGTCTGAAATTAAGGTTGCAGATGAAAACAAAGAAGAAAAAACGATATTCAGTCCTCTACATGGTCAATTGATTCCTTTAACCACAGTGAAAGATGAAGCTTTCTCCAGTGGTGCGATGGGTCAGGGAGCCGCAATTATCCCCCGAGAAGGAGTAGCTTACGCACCTTTTAACGGAACTGTTGTTACCGTTTTCAAAACAAAACATGCGATTGGACTGATCTCTGAGGATGGAGTTGAACTGCTCATTCACATTGGAATTAATACGGTCAGCTTGAAGGGAAAACATTTCACTTCCTTTGTGTCTGAAGGAGATACGATTCAAAAAGGGGACAAGCTGGTTGAATTCGATCCTAAAGCTATAGAGGATGACGGATATGATATTACCACATCCGTCATTGTAACCAATACAGCCGTGTACACGGATATTTTAGTTGAAGATTCCAAGGATATTCATGCAGGAGACCGCTTACTAAAGATTAGATAGATTCCAATTCCAATATTCAATAATAAAAAAGGCAAGATAAAGCTGACGATGCCCCGTATATAAAAAGGGTTGTCGTCAGCTTTTTTTTTAATTACCTCACACCTAGCGTGTTCATCATCTGTCTGAAGGAACGCACATATTTATCCGGTGCCAACAGGTTAACGATTCGCGCCAGTCCTTTCTTGCGGATAGATTCGCGTTGAGGTACGTTGTTCATCAGGTCTAGTCCTTGCAGTATCGCCTGCAAGATGTCCCCCTGCTGATAAAATTTACCGGTTTCGTTGTGGTCAATGAATGCTCGTACTCCGTCTGAATCAGAGCTTAATACCGGGCAACGACAGGCCATCGCCTCAGCAACTGCATAGCCGAATCCCTCCACCAATGAGGTCGATAGCAAGTAGCCGCCTGAGTCGCCAATCATGGAGTAATACAGGGGCATATTGGCATGAGGTACGCTTTTAAAACGCTCGATAATGGAGGACATGCCAAGCTGAGTAAGCATTTTTTCGAATTGTATTTTATCCTCCGGCTGTGACAATGTTTCATCATAAAACATCCAGATTCGAAGATCCGCACGGTTTTGCAGCATCCAGTAAGAAATATCGACAAAATGCCTCCAGTTCTTGTTGGGCTCTAGCCGTCCAACCCAGGCAATAACCGGATTAGTTGGAGGAGTGTTAGGTACATAATTAAATACGCTGGTATCCAGCACGTTTGGAAACACATAGCGATTAAGCCATGGACACATGGTGGAGAAAAGATTCACTAAATGAGTCGTATCTGGTAGGAGCACTGCATCGGCGTAATTTTGAAGATACGGAACTGCATCTGCAACAACCCAAGCCGCTTCTTCGTGAGGGCCAAAGCCCTGCGATTCATAGATCAATATCCCCTGATAGCCCAACATTCGCAATCTGGGGAGCATAGGGTAGTCCGAAGAGACGATAATTGCATCGTAGCGATGAGTCTCCACCAGCTTTCGAATTTCTTCTTCAGAGGAAGTCGTGAACACTGGAATATCGCCGTGCAGGTTTTGCATCCCTGTACCCTGCTGATAATAGAGAAGATGACATTCGATCCCGTCCTGAATGAGCGCTTTACAACGCTGGCGGTTCAAGGTTTCTACGCCGCCGCTGGGTATATAAAAAGTAAATAGAACTTTGATCTCAATAACCTCCTTTGCCAACCACAAGCTCTAATACCAAGTTATTCAACCAACAGGACGGGGTGTGGGTTTCTATGGAAGCCTGGATTGAATTAGCGCATAATTATGACTGAGGCGAGAATCTTCCGGGGAGCGTTCTGTTGCTTCTTTCGCAAATTCACATGCTTTGTGTAAAAGGCCTAACTCGTAGCAAGCGAGGGCACCAAGATCATACAGCGTGGCGTCCCAGCAAAAATCCTCTTGCATGTACGTATCCGGTCGTGTAGAAATTTGCAGCGCTTCTTCAACCATATGATAGACGGCGGGCCAGTTCCGCGTATGATAGGCCAGCTGAGCCATTTCCGTGTAAGGTTCACGTAAATACGGTGCTTCCGCAATAGCCCGGTATAACCAACGTGTTGCCTCTTGCCATTGTTCACTTGCTTTATAGGCTCTAGAAATAAAGCGCATCGAAGCACTGCGTTCATCTGCCCAGCGTGCCTGCGGCATGGCAAGATGTTGTTGCAGCGTAGCAATGCACTCGTCCCAACGGCCATGATACATATATTCCCGCCCCAAGTAATGCATGTTGCGGTCATCCTCGGGAAACTCGCGCACAGACTGCTCCAGCAGTGGAAGGTATTGGCTGCGGGACTTGTGCGGATCGGGATCATGATACAAGCGGAGCTGGTCTGATCGGATGTTGCGTTCTTTACCCTCTCCGATATATTCAAGCACCTCGTGAACTGGGCGTACCCAGCGGTACCCGTGACGAGTGTGTATTTTTTCTTTCCAGAACCATGTATAAACGGTATCTTGCCCAGGCTGTCCATGTGTAAAGGCATATAGCATCCGGGTAGTTCCTTCCTTCCAGTTGCGTTCCAGCCGCGACCGCCAACCCTCCTCCCAGACTTCGTCCAGATCCGTACAGACACAAATATCTATATCATCAGGGACCAGCCGTAGGGACTCATTGCGAGCTTTGTCAAAACGCCAAGGAGTTACCTCTATACGATGCACCTCTGCACCCGCTTCGTGTAGCAGGGAAACAGTATCGTCTGTAGAGCCGGTGTCCGCTACAATGACAACATCGGCTTCACGCATGGTGTGCATCCAGCGTTTGGCGAATCGGGCTTCATTTTTGCTAATGGCATAGACAGCTATTTTGTACCGATTCGATTGTTGCATTCCGCTTGCTCCTCCTTTGACTTACTTAAAGATTAAGGGGTGAGTGTGGGGGACATTTTTATTGGGGAGGATTCAGGATTGAGCTGAAGAACTGTCGATTATGCAGGACGTACGGGTCGTTGGGAATGTAAATGGCAGCTTGCTCGTTGTGCCAATTCGCACGTGTGTAATCCTTCATCCGAAAATGGCAAATGCATAGCTGGATATGAGGAAACCACGTTTGGTACGCGTCTTGTACCGGGCCCATCGTGTCGGGAGGATTCAGAGTGGTAGCCATGTCGTACCAGTAAATAGCTTTGGAGATCTCATTTTTATGCAAAAAATAATGACCCATCCGACAGCACAGATCAGCCCTGGGCGTATCGAAGGTCAAACTATGGAGAGCCGCCGTAATGCTTTGCTCCAGCTTGCCAAGCTGTTGTAGACAATCAGCCATTTTGCTACATGCACTAATCGCGTCCTCTGCCCAGCATTGTCCAGTATCCAGAAAATCCTGGTAAACCTGCACAGCCTGCTCATATCTTTTATTGTCTCTTAACTCGTTAGCGTAATAGTAGAGGTCACGAGGAGAGAAGGCATGACCTTGGGCGAGCAATTTCTCATAGATTCGCAGGTTTCGTCCTGGAGAGACCGTGTGTGTTCTAGTGTGAGTTATGGCGATATCGGCATGTTGAATATTCCCGTTTACGGCGAGGTACTCATGCACGGCTCCGTGCCAACGGAACCCGGCTGACCTTCTAACTAAGCGGTTTCGACGAAAATGTAGGGTGACATTGCCATGATCATCAAAGGCATAATGATAATTCATAGACACGGAATCCACGATTGGTGTGGCTGAGGAATCAAGGGTTTGCTTCAGCTCAAGCAGCTTGACGGCGTCCTGTTCCTTCAAAATATCATCGGCATCCAGCCAGAGAATGTATTCCTGCGTAGCTTGTTCAAACGAATAGTTACGTGCAAGGGCAAAATGATCTACCCATTCAAATGGAAAAATTCGATCTGTAAAGTTGCGACATATGTCAATGGTCTGATCCTGTGAACCCGTGTCCACGATGTTGATTTCATCCACAATAGGATGGATCGATTCCAGGCAACTGCCAATAGTATTTTGGTCATTTTTGACGATCATGCACAGGCTGATACTGATCAATTGAGTACCACTCCTTTGGGAACCTTCTAAGGATTCAGGTCGAACATAAAGCTTTATTTATCAAGAGGTCTGATTATAGAAGCCCTGCCGCAATCGCGGCAGGGCAAGGATGACAAAGCCTAAACGGGCTGTGCGGCTTTGTCGATAAGGTATGGTACGTCGCTTAAATATAATGTGGTAGAAAAAAGAACGTTAGAGTCCGGTAGGCCCTGTAGGTCCAGTCGGCCCCGTAGGTCCGGTAGGTCCAATCGGTCCTTGTGGACCAGTGTCTCCTGTTGGTCCAATCGGGCCAGTAAATCCAAGGCCAAACGGTCCGGTAGGTCCAGTCGGCCCTGTTGGTCCAGCGGGTCCCGTAGCGCCTGTGTCGCCAATAGGTCCGACAGGCCCGATAGGTCCAGCAGGTCCGGTAAAGCCAGTGGCACCCGTAGACCCGACAGGTCCGGTAACACCAGTGTCACCCGTGGCGCCTGTAGGTCCGACAGGTCCAGTAGCACCTGTATCACCCGTGGCACCCGTAGGCCCGACAGGTCCAGTAGCACCTGTATCACCCGTGGCGCCTGTAGGTCCGACAGGTCCAGTAGCACCTGTATCACCCGTGGCGCCTGTAGGTCCGACAGGTCCAGTAGCACCTGTATCGCCCGTGGCACCCGTAGGCCCAACAGGTCCGGTAACACCGGTGTCGCCCGTGGCGCCCGTAGGCCCAACAGGTCCGGTAACACCGGTGTCGCCCGTGGCGCCCGTAGGCCCAACAGGTCCGGTAACACCAGTGTCACCCGTGGCACCCGTAGGCCCAACAGGTCCGGTAACACCAGTGTCACCCGTGGCACCCGTAGGTCCGACAGGTCCGCTAACGCCTGTAGCGCCTGTGGCACCCGCAGCCCCTGTAGCACCCGTAGGCCCGGCAGGTCCGGCTGGGCCCACAGCTCCAGCTGCACTTGCTTTAACAAGAGCAATAGAATCAATGGCTACATCAGCAGTGTTAGCCAAGGCATTTTTACTAATAACCAAAAAGGCAAAGGCTGCGTTGGCTGGAACAGGAGCTGTTACTTCATACAGGCTTTGCCATGTTCCGTTCACAGCGTCTGGCAATGTGCCTGCGCTCAAATAGGTAGTCAGCCCCGTGCTAAGGAAGCTAAAGGTTGCGTCATAGTAATACAGAAAAATGTTAACTTGAGGACTGGACAGGCTTCCTATTTTTGCAGCTGAGAGGCTTAATGTATAGCTTTCGCCTGGTGCAGCAAAAACGACCTGGGAAAGAGATGCATCTACTGCGCCTCCTGTCAGGATCGCACTATAAAAGTTTGTCTTTTTTACGGATAAGTTAGTGACGGTCACATTTGCAGCGTTCCAAAAAAGGGTAGATCCAGTCTCGAAGTCGCCGTTATTAACTAGATTGGTAAATAGTACGGTCATCGTTTTTTATACACTCCCTTCACACGTTGTAATGATAGTAGATGCGAATCCACGCCGTGGCGAACCGTACAAGTTTACGAGGGCAGATGCGCATTTCCGTGTTCACATTTTAGACACATTATTTTAAGCTTCTATTTAAGTGACGTTAAGCTGGAGTTATATGTGGGGGGGTATCATTAGAGTTTAAAAGTGTAGCATGAGGCGAGGAGAGACCGTTTCGCGAAGGCTTTGGGCTTCCGATCGCTGGTGCTTCTCCAGCTCCAAACCCTCCGCTCCACTGCTACCCGCTACTCATGCAACATTTTAGGTGGGAGAGTAGTAGGATGAGAGCGCTCGCCCAAAGATTGATTTGGTCGTCCAAATCTATCGCTATGGAGTTTTTTTGATATGTGTGTGTAGTTCGATATGATTTGACAATACGATAAAGGAAAGGGTGGAACATGTGCTCAAAGTACAGCAGGTGAGCAAGTGGTATGAGGGCAACCGGGGTGTACATAAGCTGGATTTTGAAATGCAGCGCGGTGAAATTGTTGGTTTCCTGGGGCCGAATGGTGCGGGTAAAACGACAACCATGCGCATGATTACAGGGTATCTTCAACCCAACGAGGGAGTGATTACGATTGATGGTATCCCGATTCAGGATAAGGGCAGACAAGCTCGTTCCAAAATCGGTTATCTGCCGGAGACGCCCCCTTTGTATGAGGATATGTCCGTAAGATCCTATTTAAAGTTTGTAGCTAGTATTCGTGACGTGCCTGCGAGAGAGCAGAAGCTGCGTATTTCGGAGATGATTTCCAGGCTAGGACTGAATGGGCGGGAAAAACAATTAGTCCGCAGTTTGTCCAAAGGGTATAAACAGCGCTTGGGACTGGCAGGTGCGATTATTCATAACCCGGATTTACTGGTGCTCGATGAACCGACCTCGGGTTTGGACCCCAATCAGATTTTGGAGATTCGTCAGCTCATTCAGGAGATTGGCGAAAATCATACGGTATTGCTTAGCACACATATATTGCCTGAGGTGGATGCGTTATGCAATCGTGTTCTCATCATTCATGAAGGGAAACTGGTCATGGATGGGCGCCCTGACACGCTCGGCGGTTCGATGGAAGATGGATTCAAGGTGAAGGTAGAGGTTAAAGGCAAGCGTGAGCAGGTGATGGATGTCCTTCGTACTTGGGGAAAAGTAGAGGTTGAATCTATGGCGACCACGCTGCCTTCAGCGAACACGGAGCTAAGTGCCGCAGAGTCAGATATGACTGGATTGCTACTCACAGGAGCCTCCGGTGAGGATTTTCGCGAAGAACTATTTTATGTGCTGTCTGATGCGAAGCTTCCGATTTTGGAGATGAAAAAAGAAAGCCTTAGCTTGGAAAATATCTTCCAGCAGTTAACGACACGCGAGACGGAAGAAGGTCAGGTCGACGATCCAGCAGTACAAGACCTACATTCCTCGAAGAATGCAGCCCCTACGGCTATCACGGTGGAGCATGGAGATGCTGCGTCCGGGGACGATAAGGCCGAAGAAGATAAGGATACAGGAGGTAATCGGTCATGAGGCGTTTGTTCGCGGTTTGTCAAAAAGAGCTGCAAGCCTATCTGTGGACACCAACGACCTATTTTGCGCTTGCAGTGTACATGCTGCTGACGGGGTTACTTTTTTATACCAATTTTGTTATGTATCAGCCAAGCATTCTGGACTATCGGCTGGTACTCGGTGACACCTTGTCCATGCTGGTGTTCGTCGTCCCATTGCTCACGATGAGGCTGGTTGCGGAGGAATTCAGGCAAGGTACGGATGAACTGCTGCTTACCTCACCTGTGAGTGTGACGGAAATGATCGTGGGTAAATTTTTAGCGTCGTTGGGCATGTTGCTCATATTAGTGCTGTGCAGTCTAGCGTATCCGGTCGTGATGTCCTTTTATGGGTCGCTGGATTGGACGCTGGTATTAACATCTGTGATCGGTCTGTTTATGCTTGGCGCAGCCATGATGGCGATCGGCTTATTCGCTTCGACGCTTTCACAGCATCAGATGATGTCAGCGGTCGTCAGTTTTATTATTTTACTTGTGTTCTGGATGCTGGATTCGTTTGGTGGACAGACGGGTGCATCTGCGGCGGTACAGCAATGGCTGGAACCTTTTTCACTAACCGCACGGTTTGACAGTTTCACCAAAGGATTGCTGAATGGAGCCGATGTGATGTACTACGTGACGGTGGCGGTACTCTTTTTGCTATTCAGCATCCAAGTGGTTGAACGGAAACGGTGGAGGTAATGAATATGAAAAAATGGCTGGGTCATACCAATAGTGTGGTACTATCGATTGCTGCTGTAGGGATTTTTATTTTATTGACGTTATTTCTGCGTTCGCTGGGTGGCTTTCAACTGGATCTGACGGCAGGGAAGCAGTATACGCTGTCTGACCAAACGTTGACGACCATCCAGGATGTAAAGGAAGACGTACGATTGATTGCCTTTACCGTATCCACCTCGCAAAATCAGAAGCTGAACCGGGATGTTACGGATATGCTGAATGAATACGCCAAGCGTAACAGCAAGCTCAAGGTCGAGCAATACGATCTGAATCAGGAACCGATACTGGCCAAGCAATATGGTGTTACTGCAGCGTCTATTGTGTTGGTGCAGGGGGAGAAGAAACGGGTTATAGATATTGGGAGTCTATTTACGCAAGCTCAGGGGAGTGGTGAAGGGGCATACCAATTTACGGGGGAAGAAAAGCTGACGAGTGGATTGTTGGGATTATCATCTACCCGTCAAGGAAAAGTGGCCTTTCTAACTGGACATGAGGAAATCCCATTGTCCCAAATGACTGAATTAAGTAGCTCACTGTCACAAGATAATGTGAAAACAGAGGAAGTTCAGCTCAATCAGGCGGGTAGTGTACCCAAAGATGCGTCTGTATTGGCTATTGTTGGACCAGAACGTGATATCAGTGCAACAGAACTGAAGAGTATTCGTACGTATCTGAATGGTGGCGGAAAGCTTTTTATGGCACTAGGCTTTCACCCGAACATGGGGTCCGATTGGAAAAACCTTGATGCATTAGCGGCTGATTATGGAGTGAAGGACACTCATGCCATCGTGGTGGATCAAGAACAGACGAATACACTTGGACCGCTATGGACGGTTCCTACCTTCGGCAGTCATGCGATCACCGATAAGTTGGCGGCTTCCAATCTGTACCCTGTTCTTTCATTGTCTATTGCTTTGCAGGCAGGAGAGCAGAAGGATTGGAAGACGACGCTTTTGATGAAATCTTCTGGAGCTAGCTATGGTGAAACGAATATCCAAGGTCTGCTGAACAACGAAACACAGAAGGATGACAAGGACCCGCAGGGGCCGCTGGATCTCGGTTATGCGGTAGAAGGGAAAGACGGCAAGCCCAAAGCCGTTATTCTCGGAACGTCTGCCCTCTTAAGCGACACTGAGATCGGCACAGGAGGCAATCGAGACTTTGTGCTGAACAGTCTGAATTATGTGCAGGAGCATTCTGATGGGCTCACTATTCGTCCTCGTCAGGAGCAGGATTATAAGGTAGCTTACTTGACTCCTGCACAAGCGAAAACGATATTGACCATATCTGTCATCGGATTGCCGTTGCTGTTCGCGGTCATCGGAATCTTATTATGGTGGAGGCGAAGAAGAGCATGAGAAAATGGATACCCACAGTGCTGCTGTTAGTTGTATTGGGAGCGGGTATAATCTATGCAAAGAGCCAAAACTTTTTTCATGAACAAGCGCCGGCTGCTCGTCAGCTGATTCAGCTTACGCAAGAGAATATTACGTCTTTCGCAATCACTGGAAAGGACGGCAAGTCGGTGGAACTTGAACAACATGATGGCCAATGGAGTATGAGCAAGCCACGGACTTACCCGCTAAACCAATATACAATAGACCATTGGCTAGCGGCGATTCAAAATGTAAAGTTGGGTGAAGTGGTGGAATCTTCCCCTACAGACGTAGCCAAATATGGGATCTCCGCTACCCATGATCAGATTGAGATTAAGACCAAGCAGGGTGACGTTCGTACCTTTGCTTTCGGTGAAACGTTGCCTTCCGGAGATGCTGTTTATGTATTATCAGACAAAAAAGAGATAGCTTCTGTACCTATAGATACTCTTTCAGGGTTATTGCTGGGTGCTGAAGATTTTATAGATACAACGCCGTTCGATTGGGACGATACCAAGCTGAGCGGAATAGAGTGGGAAGGCCAAAATGCTTCATGGATGCTCAAATCCTCCGGTAACAGCGGGACCGGAGACAGTGCCTCCACATCTTGGACGCTGAACGGAAAGTCAGTAGCCAGCGACACGGCGACTTCCCTCTCGCAGCAGATCAAAAACCTGGCCAGCAGTCAGGCCTTGCGCAAAGCCTCTGAGCTGAGCAAGCCTGTCCACCGCTTTACGCTAAGTGTATCGCTGGGTAAGGATGATTCCCAGCTGGTCTATCAGGGCTGGACGCTTAAAGATGATCCAGATACCGTATGGGTTGTACCGCCACAAAGTAACTGGGCTTATGGTCTGTCAGTATCTGACGTGAACCGTACTGAACAGAATGCCCACGACCAAGCTCAGGCTGGAAAATAACCATTAGTAATTAAATTAGCTGCACAAAGAGGCTCCAACGGCGGATGATCGTCGTCTGGAGCTTCTTTGTGTTTGTTATTCGTCAGGTTTGCTGCTTTTGGAAGAAGAGTTGTTAGTGTCGTTTAAATCTTGGATTACTTGAATCAGCTCATGAAGTGAGACGTCCAGCTTATCCAGCTTTTCCTCCATCGTGTGCAGGATGTGCCGCAACAAAATAAAACAAAGTCCAGCCGGAAAGCCTACGTTGGTAACCAGAGAAAGAGCATCATCCATTTGCAATGTATTCCCTCCTTTTTAGCCATATATAAAGGAAGGTAAATTAAACGAACCATATACAACCGATTGTAAAAATAGTATAATAAATAAGAACAAATGTTCTGTTTTTGGTTGTAAAATAGGTTTGGAAATTACCCTATAGTATGAGGATTAGAAAAAGTCAAATCCAAAGAGAAAGGGTGATTTACAATGGATCAGTCTCAGCTAACATTGGTAGAACAATATCGAAAGAAGCTGTACCGCATTGCCTGGAGAATCCAGTATCGTGCTCGGGTACAAACCAATCATGAATTTGTAATGGAAAAGAACGAATCCGTCAGTGCCCCATCTTTTACAGAATCTTCAAACTCTCATATGTACACATTACAGCTTATCAACTCTCTATCTTCTGAGATCGGAAAAATGATCATCTTTGACCTTTACATACTAGATAAAACCGAAGCACAGATTGCAAAAGAGTTAAAGCTATCCCAACAGGCGGTGAATAAATGGAAAAAGAAAATGCTGAAAGAGTTATTTCGGATGCTGAGTTCGTCCAATTGCTAAAATTAGTACAAAGTGGAGATCAGGAGGCCATGTATAGGATACTTCAATTGTTCGAGGAAGACATTCAAAAGACCAGTCGATATATTCGTATGTCCCGTGAAGATGCTGTCCAAAGCATTGTGACTGATTTTATAGAAGAACTGCGACAAGAGTTAAAGACAGTGAAAAGTGGACAATGGATATAGCCTTGGCTATCCTTATCCGTAGGTTTACTTATTTAACGGAGGGCTTATAAGTTTATGATTGATAACAGGGCTTCTTTTGAGAAAAGTATGAAGATGTACCCAGTCAACAGTATTCGTTCCAATGTCATCATTCTTGTTTTATTACTGTTAGATCTGTTTCTGGTTATCCCCTTAGTGGGAAATCCATACATTGCAGTTTACGTGTATGTACTGTTGCCACCGATTGTTTTGATAAACATTTGGGCTCTAGTACTGGTCATCATGCCACGCAAATTGCAATTGAATTACATTTTATTCCGTGGTGTATTTGGTTTAATTTGTTCTATGGGCTTCATGATCATGACACAAAAGTTTGCTTATGGCATGTTGGGTCTGGATACTTCATGGTATTTTATAGGTTCTTTTGCCCTTTATGGAGTCGCTTTGTATTACTTTATAAAATATAATTTGGCGAAATTCAAAGATCCTTCAAAACATAAGAAGAAACCAAAAGTTAAGAAAAAAAACAAGAGAGCGCCTGTAGTGACGATCACCACATTTACTGGGGCTGGTTATCTGATAGCGAATGTTTCCCTCGGATTTGCTACACAACAATTAGTTGCCACAGTATTGATCAGTGTATACTCCATGCTGGCATTTGTTCTTTTTCATTTTATTATGGATTTACACCGCTACTATTGGCTTCATAAGCTGAGGAATCAGACAACAGATTGAACACAATGAAAAAAAGCCTGCAAATGCCCCAACTTAATAGGAATTCGCAGGCTTTTTAGGCTGTAGATTTATTTAGTCGGCATACTTGTTGCCGTCTGCATCAATATAAATGGATTGAACAGCTGTACGGCGGTACGGATAACCTGCCTCTGTGGTGCCGCTAATTTCATAGGTTACAGAATAGATGCCGGGCTTGTCCGCTTTGGATAGCTCAATTTGCCCGTTAGGTTTAACCGTTTTTTGCTGTGCCGTCAAACCTTTAGGTGCAGAAGTGACTCCTTGCTGCGGATCACCATAATATTGAACTTGGTAGGTGACTTGTGTCACGCTGTCCGGGGAATCCTGTGTTTTCAGGTTTAGCTTCGGACCCACTGCATTCAGATTGTATTTCAGTTCAGGAACTTGAACAGCCTGGTAACGTGCAATCAGGAGATACGCTCCTTGATCAGGAACTGTGACGTTCAGTTTATAGGTGCCCGGTTTTGGATTTTGAATGACGGCGTTATGATGCCAGGCACCAGCAAAAATATCGTCATCATAGCCTGCTTTCAGATTAATAATTTCACTAGTACCGTCAGGCTTGGTTAGTTCCAGCTGACTCACACGTTTATCGCTGATCCAGTCCAGATCAATGGATTTGACACCATTTTCAACAGTGAGGGTTTCTGAGGCTTGTCCATTATAATCGCCGCCTCGAATAAAGTATGAATTGTCGATCTCGCTATAGGTGGCTTGTACAGCAGAAGCAGTCAGGGAAGATGCTGAAAGTGATTCAGTTTCCTGATTCAATGCTGGAGTGTTTGCTTGGAGGTAGGGTTGGATCAGGGAGAAAACGTAGGAGCCAGTACGAACCTTGGCATGATCCCAAGATCCGACTTTAACTACACGTCCGCCGGGAAGCTTAGCGTTGTCGACTGTGACCACTCCATCATTCTTACCAAAGGATGAGAGGTAAAGTCCGCCCATTATGTAGGAAGCAGTGCCGCCAGACCAGTTATCACCAGCAAACGTGAAGAATGGAATTGTAGTCGCATTACTGAGTGCATCGGTCTTGGATCGGAAATACTTCATATAAGATGTTTGTAAAGTGGAGGTACCGGGATTTTGTGAGCCGACGATATCTGCCAGCCATCCGGCCCAGCTACTGTAGGCGAGATCTGCAAGTTGTGAGCCATGATGAGGACTGCTGAGGGTGATGACACGTTGTACATAGGGAGCGGCTCCGTTATATACGAGAGCGGTTTGAGTATCCACTCCACCTTTGCTGTGGGCGATAACGATAAGTTTTTTTCCAAAGTGATTACTGATGACCTTAATTTTGTCGGCCAGAAGCTTACCATTGTCCCACATATCTTGGGAGGTGCCATTTGTATCGTACAGATTAATGGTGGCTGTCTGGTATCCGGCGTCACGTGCACGCTGAAGCATATCGTTATTATTCTTGGTCCAGACTTCAGCACTACTGTTCAAACCATGTACGAACAAAAGTGCTGGCTTGGTAGGATCAACGCGATTAGGTGGTGGGCCTTCTACCCAGCTTCCAGCGGGATCTTTCGGGGGTTGGGGGGTAGTGGAACCTGCAAAAGCGCCGACGGGGACAAGAGTTATTGATAACAAAAAAATGAGCATTAAAACAGTGATCTTTTTCAAACTGAAAATCCTCCTTTGTAAAATAAAGTATTTTTCAAGCTTATTATACATGCCATCTTGTGGTAAATCATCAATTGTATTTCATATTTACATTAAAATTTTATTTTTTTAGTCATTTTTTAGTCAGGATATCCCCATGATCCATGGCGCATGATAATCTCGTCACACATTTTATATGTATGGAGGATGAGTTCATGCCAGGAACTAAGAAGGTCATTAGTTTGACGATTTCTGCTGCTTTACTTGCAAGCATGGCTACTTTGACAGGATGTGGGACTGCGAATCATAACGTCCGCACGAACGCTACCCGCTATAACGCACAAAGCACGCACCATATGGATGGAGTGAATCGTTATGGCTTGGATGGTGTGAACCGTAATGGTATGGATGGTGTGAATCGTTATGGGGTTAAGTCGAATGGTATGGACGGGATGTCATTGAATGAAAATGGCAACCGAACCGGACATCCAGTCCGTAATCTGCAAGTCGATCGCAATTTGTCCAAACGTATATCCGAGATGCCGGATGTAAAGTCTGCGACAGTGCTGGTCGGTGAACGACATGCCTATGTAGCCGTTTCCTTGAAAGACCAAGCCAACGGAACAGGTGTCGGTGCTCCAAGTATTGACGGTACTCCAAGTGCAAACAGTACTGGACGTAACGGGAATGTACCGAGTGTGAATGGCGTTAATGGCACTAGAGGAAACCGTACTACGGATACTACAACGCCTGGAATGACAGACAATGGAGTTACCGGGAATGGAACACCTGCGCGTCGTGATGACGGTTTATTTGGTACGATGGGTACAGGATCGTACGGTATGTTGCGTGGCTTAACGGACAACAACAATCGCACAGATAACGGAAACACCACAATCGAGGGAGCAAGAACTGCATATGAACCAAGTGATGCAGTCAAGAGCCGTATCGCGAATAAAGTGAAGCAATTTGCACCTTCGATTGAACAGGTACATGTATCCGCTAACCCGGACTTTGTCAAACAAGCCACTGACTTTACACACAGTGTGCAAAATGGTCATCCGATTAGAGGCTTGAGCAATGGTATGATGGATGTAATTGAACGTGTATTCCCGACCTCGGCGGCTGATACAAACCGTCCAATGAATAATACAGCACCCACACGTCCACAAAATCATACCCCTGCCCCGATGAATCATCGCTAATTCAAACCCTATAATTGTGCAATGCCAAAGAAAGAGCTATCCATCTCAGCGAATACGCTGGTGGATAGCTCTTTAGTTTTGGGAGAATGATAACTATAACTGAATTATTTGCGCAATCCTTTAATCCATACGCCTTGCAGCTTTAAGTCTCCATCCAGTAACAGGATATCTGCTTGTTTACCTGCTTCAAGCGAACCTGTACGATCAGCAATGTGCAAGGATCGAGCCGGATTCAGGCTGGCCATTTGTGATGCCGCAGGAATACTCATACCCACGTGTTGAACCAAATAGCGGAAGCCTTCAATCATCGTTAGTGTGCTTCCGGCCAATGTGACGCCATCCTCCAGTCGTGCTACATCGCCCTGCACAATCACTGGCAAATCGCCGAGTGTATATTTCCCGTCTTCGAGACCAGTAGCAGACATGGCATCGGTGATGAGAATGAGATTATGATCCTGTTTTAACCTAGCGAGCAGGGAAATGGCGGCGGGATGCACATGAATGCCGTCCGCGATGATTTCTGCTTCAATGCGCGGATCAGCAAGTACGGCTCCGGCGGCTCCCGGCTTGCGATGATGCAACGGAGTCATCGCATTAAACGCATGCACCGCATGGTTCAGCCCTGCCGTCGCTGCCTGTTCAACCTCTTCATACGTAGCATCCGTATGACCGAGAGCTGCGGTAATGCCATGGCTGCGCAGCCATGCAATCAGTTCCAGCGCTCCTTCCCGTTCGGGCGCAAGCGTGAGCTGGCGAACAAGGCCCGGGTAGCGCTGCTCCCATTCTGCTACCCATGAGAGATTCGGTGGCACGATATGTTCCGGGTTTTGCGCTCCCGGCCACTTCGGACTGATGAACGGTCCTTCCAAATGTACGCCCTCCAGTTGCGCATAGGGCATAGGTAGTGCCATGTATGCGTGAACTTCACTCAATACCCGGTCAATCTGTTCCTTGGGCGCGGTCATCGTGGTAGCCAGCATAGCTGTCGTACCTTGTGAACCGTGAAAGGAGGTGATCGTATCCAGCACCCTCGGATCGGAGTCCATAAAGTCCTCACCGTTCCCGCCGTGAACATGAATATCAATAAAGCCTGGCAGCAGATAGCCTCCTTCCAAACGCACAATTTTGGCGGTTTTCGCTGCGCTTTCTTCCTGATTTGCGAAGACTAACGCTGTCCAATCGGCGGGCAAATTCGTTTCTGAACCAGCGTATACAATGGATTGCCCCTCAATGACGACAACCCCTTTTTCAATGATGTCATTCCCAACGACAACTTGCCCATACAGTAGCTGGGGTACGGTACCACTCATTTCATCTGACTTCAATTGAACCATTCTCCTGCCTCCTGATCTAATAAAATAAGTACGTTGGGATGGCATTGCAGCAGGGAAGCCGGACACGCTGTCGTGACGGGTCCAGTTAAAGCCTGCTTTATAATGTCAGCCTTATCCGCACCAAAAGCCACCAGTATAATTTGCTTCGCCTTAAGAATCGTGCCTACTCCCATCGTAACTGCTTGCCTGGGTACAGCATCTATTTCGCCAAAAAATCGAGCATTCGCCGAGCGCGTACTTTCTTTTAAATCTACAACATGTGTAGCTCCAGCCAAGCTGTGACCAGGTTCGTTAAAGCCGATATGTCCATTATGACCAATGCCAAGCAATTGCAGATCCACGGGGCCATGATCCAGAATAGCCTGCTCGTGCGCTGCACATTCTGCTGCCAGATTCAGTGCATTCCCGTCAGGGACACGTGTGTGGGATATCGGAATATCGATATGTTGGAACAAGTGCTCATTCATAAAGCTTCGATAGCTCTGCGGATGTTCTGGGGGAAGACCAACATACTCATCAAGATTCACGGAATAGGCGCGTGCAAAACTGACCTGTCCCTTGCGGTACATATCTGCAAGATGTCGGTAAATGCCAATCGGCGTACTACCGGTGGCCAGGCCAAGCATGGCCTGTGGTTTGGATTGCAGCAAGCTAGCGATCACAGCGGCGGCAGTAGCGTTCAGGTCTTCACGGCTGTTCAAAATGCGTATGTTCATCTTAGTGACCTCCCGGTTGTTTTTTGAGCTTGCTCACTTGTTGATATGAACCTTCCAATCTCGGAATATATTTGTCAAAATCCGCGCTCACCATACCTGTAAACAGAATATCTATGATATGAAGCTGGGCGATGCGGGAGGCCATATCCCCACGTCGCATTCCTTCCTCCAATGAGGAGGAAAATAGCGCAATATCCGCAAGGCCTGCCAGCGTGTTGTTTCCGAAGGAGGTCAGGGATAGTGTCTTGGCCCCTTGTTCCTTGGCGCAGCGTAGAGCCGCAATGGTCTCCTGGGTTTCTCCTGAATAAGAGACGGCAAAGGCGACATCTCCCACTCCGAGCGAGGAGGCAGAGGTAATCTGCATATGTGAATCTGCAAAGGCAGTGCTGTTCTTGCCAATACGGATGAGCTTCTGGTAAAAATCCTGCGCCACAATCGACGATGTCGCCATCCCATAGAGATCAATGCGGCTCGTGGCTGACAGCCATGCAATAGCCTGCTCCAGCTTGTCGTAATCCAGCAGTCGGGTCGTGTCTGCAATGGATGCGGTGTGGTTCGCCTGAATAGCTTGCACGATTCGGGGAAGTGAATTTCCGGCGACAATATCCTGATAGGATTCTTCACCATTACGGTTGGAATGGGACAACTCGGCGGCCAGCTTCATTTTGAAATCGGGATAGCCTTTAAAATGTAGTGATTTGCAAAACCGCGTAACGGTCGCTGCACTCACACCACAACGCTCTGACAGCTCCCGAATACCCAGATGCAACACATCTTCCGGGGATTGCAGGATGCATTCCGCCAGCTTGCGCTCCTGTACGGGAAGCAGCTCCAGTCTTTGGGCTAATGTATGAAGAATGGGGGACATGAGCTGTGCTCCTTTGGCTGTAGAGTATTTGCGTGAAAATAAATATCGTTTATAAGAATGATATTAAGAAAAACATTTTCACGTGTATTGTAAAATAATTCTGTCGCTCATGCAAGAGATGTGAGAAGAATTTTTATTAAATTTTGCGAAAAAATAGCCAGCGAAAATTGTAGAAGTTATCATACATTAATTTACATATTGCGAGTTTTACTTACAAAACAACCTATTGACTTGTCTCTTCATTGGAGGAGTATAATTGAATAAAGTTCCAGTGAAGGAATTTTTCTAGGAGCTTTCTTTGCAGAGGGCATCGTTGGGTGGAACGAACAGAATCTCATTCACAAGGAGGAGTTTGCTATGCAGAGCCAAGTGATTGAAATGATCAGCGCAGTCAAGGAAGATCCTGAACTGGTCGCAAAGCTGGATGGACATTCGGACATTATTCATGATGCGGGACTGGATTCGTTGCAGTTGGTCCATTTCATGCTGCAAGTGGAGGATGCATTTGATGTGGAGATTGATTTTGATTCCTTTGAGTTGGAGCATTTGAGCTCGGTAGATGCGTTTTGCAGCTACATTCAGGGGATCAGCGATGCGGAACAAGCGCCGCATCTGGAGGGAATGGAGACGGTCTGACGTACAGCTAGGTACATGTGCCTGAAAATCCATTAAACGAGGTGTTAGCATGCAGCCCAAAAGCAATGTGCTGATTGATGAGAAAGCGTTCAAGCTCATCAAGCGTAACCTGAAAAACGCTTCTGTATCTTACCGTAACGCCACACAGGACCCTGCTTTCAAAACGGACATGCCCCAGACGATCGGCATTAAGCTGACTAACCGCTGCAACCTGAGATGTACCCACTGCTTTGAATGGAACGAGGAAGGCTACCATCACCAAATGGATAAAGAAGAACAAAACATGGATCTTGCTCCAGACATGCTCCGGCAAATTTTGAGCGAAACCAAGGAAGCCAAGTCCAGACTGTACATGTGGGGCGGCGAACCAATGTTTCATCGGCGTTTTGATGAAATTTTGGACGTGCTGGCGGAAGATCGGCGCGAAATGACCTTTTGTACAAATGGATTACTTATTGATAAATATTTGGACCGGATTTTGGATTTGTCCGAAAATCTGGAGTTATTAATAGCGATTGAAGGTTTTGAAAGAGAACACGACCTAATTCGCGGTAAAGGCACCTTTCAAAAAACAATGCGGCAGATGGATAAGCTGATTGAACTGCGCGACCAGGGATTGTACAAGGGACGGGTAACTGTCCATGCGGTCATTAACGATAACATGATCGGACGGATGTACGAATTTCTGCAAATGCTGGAGGACAAAAGGCTGGATCTGGTGCTGCTGACGTTCCCCTGGTACATTTCCAAAGAAACCTCCCTCAAAATGGATGAATATTTTACACGTAATTTTTCTTGGCTCCGACAACTCGAAGAAAAAAATATTAGTAGCTGGCATGCTTTCAAATATAAAATCAACCCGGATAACATCGATCCTCTGATGCAGGAACTACAGCGGATCAATGAGCGAGTATGGAACATTCGCGTGCGCTATCAGCCCGGTTTGGATTATGAGGAAATTGATAAATTTATACATGGTGAGGAAATGGTCAGCCGTTGTTCCAATCATTGTTTGGCGCTCACCTCCAGAACAGATATTTTACCAGACGGGAAGGTCATGCCTTGCAAATTTTTCAG
Organism: Paenibacillus sp. EKM206P; assembly: GCF_011066155.1. NCBI lineage: Bacteria > Bacillati > Bacillota > Bacilli > Caryophanales > Paenibacillaceae > Paenibacillus > Paenibacillus sp. EKM206P. The sequence continues at coordinate 199,992 of NZ_JAAMNQ010000006.1, forward strand.
TGAGTTCACGATTGGAAGCATGCGTGAGCACAGTCTGAAGGAGATATGGAACTCGGAAGCGTATGAGAAAACCCGTCAAAAGATTAATCATGAAGGATTGACTCCGGTGTGCTCCAAATGCAGCGTATTGTATCTGCACGGGGCAGGCTCTCTGAAATACATTTAGCTTTCTATGAATGTTGTTTGTTACTGGATGGAAGAGAGAGGGATGATGATAAGTCGTGACGACTAAAACAATTAACCTTGTGGAAGCGCTTGCGCATGAACGGGACCATGGAGTCCTGATTTGGCTGTTTAATATCGGTGCAGAGCAAGTATGGCATCCATCCCCCCGCAAGGGGGGCATGGTAGACCGGGATGAACAGCAGGTCGTAAACCGGATGGAGGAAATGAACCTTCTGCTATGTCGAAGTCAGGATGTCATTGTACTTCGGGAATATCCGGATGAGGCGTTTCTGGACATGCTTCAACGGTTGGGCTTTAGCCTGCCGCGTATTGAGGTGCCAGAGCCTTCTGATCCGCTAACGCCGATTTCAGAGCTGGTGCTGGCGGATGAGGCGCTTTTGGCACGACTGCGTACGGTTGCAGATGCAGGCCACAGCAGCAGTGGAGCCAAAGCGTGGCTCGTCCCCTATGCGGTCACACCGCAGGAGGAAGCGATTGCGGAGCTTTGCGGGCTGGAGTTGATCGGCGCTCCATCCGCGGTCAGTGCTCAGGTGAATGATAAAATATTCAGCCGCCTGACCGCGCAAAAGCTTGGTTTTGCTGTCAGCGAAGGCGCTGTATGTACAGACGAATCGGCGATCCGCAGGGAGTGTGCCAGACTGGCTGACTTATCGGATGGACCTGTGAAGCTGATTATCAAGCAGCCGCACGGTGCCTCGGGACAAGGCATGTATATGCTGGACGAGCTGTCCAAGCTGGACACGCTGCTGAGTGTGATGAGGCGCTTTGGCGGCTCGTCGCCATCATCCGGCGGCTGGCTGGTGGAGCGCTGGCACAATAAGCAGATGGATCTGAACTACCAGCTCTGTATTGACGAGGGCGGTGGTGTGACGATGTTTTCGCTAAAAAGGCAAAACGTGGATGGCACCGTGTATATCGGATCTCAAGTGCCGGCTGAGATTGGCGATGCGCTGGAGGAAGAAGTGAGACGCTGCGCCTATCAGCTGGGTACGTATCTCTATTCCATTGGGTATACGGGAATGGCCTCTATTGACGGTTTTGTTGACGAAGAAGGTTTGCTGGTTCCAGTCATTGAGATAAATGGTAGATTTACGTTGTCTACCTATATTTCGTTTTTGTCATCCGTCCTGGGAGAGCAGCACAAAACATTATCCCGTTATTATCGCAACGTTACCGCCACACCTCTCACCTACAGCCGCTTGTGCGGGCTGCTCGCGGAGGAGGGCTTGCTCTATACGCCCGAACGTCCAGAAGGGGTGTTTGTGTATACAGCGGGTACATTGTCTGGTATCCCTGTGAAGCGGGGCTATGTGAACCGGATTTTCACACTTATTTTGGCAGACAGCTGGCAGGAAGCTGATGCGTATGCGCACAAATTGGAAGGTATCATTGCTGGATTAGGATGCTCATAAATGGGAGGGAATCAAAAATGAAAACAGATGTATACCATGTAGTACCCTTGCTGGAAAAGATTTTGAAGCTGGCTCCGGGCGAGCTGGAACAGTTGACTCCGGATCAGGATTTGCGAACCTTGGGGCTGAATTCCTTATCCGCTGTGGAATTAATTGTAGAGTTGGAAAATGAGCTTGATATTACGATGGAGGACGACGATCTAGTGCTGGAGCATCTATCTACACTGCAAGGCATTGAGCGTCTGCTGAGCAAATATGCATAAGGGCGCCGAAAAGACAAGGTTGATGCAGGGATCCGATATGGAGACTCGTCAAAATTCCGTTGTGGACTATGGTACAGAAGAAGTGGCAAACGCTCTTCCAGGGAAGCATTGTGTATATTCTTCCCTGCGTACCTCATTGCGGAGGTACGGGGTGACCATGGCCGAATCCGAGCTATTCATGCTGTGTGGGAGTATGTGCGCAGAGTATGGTGGAGATTTGAAGCGCTTCGGGCCTGAGAAATATCCGGAGCAGCTTCAAGAAATGGCAGCCAGTGGTGGACCTGTTATTCGGGTGGAACCGTGGGTCGCTGGTGTCAGTGATGAAACCGACTTGTTGCGGGTACTTACATCGGGCTACGGTACCATGCTGCATACGTCAAGCACCGCTTTAACCTATCACGATGTATATGTGAAAAATTACCCAAGGGGCCACGTGATTGAGTTGTGCGGGTTGGACTTGCAAGAACGGACAGCACAGGTGAATGATAGCTTCCTGCTCGATTCCTCGGGACATGCCATGACTTATGTGGGCTCAGCCCGGCTCGACGATCTGATGCAGGGCATTATTGAGTATGCATGGCTGGTGGAGCAGCCTGCCCCGCTTTCGCCAAGTGAGATGCATGCTGCGTGTGCTCACCATATACGACAGTATTTGACTGGACACGAAGCCATCTGGAGAGGCGTACCTACGTCTAATGAGTCGGTCAGTCAAACGGGGAAAGCTGTAACAGGCAAGCAGGTCAAGCGGGGAGATGAGGGGTACCGGGCATTTGTTGATGACTTCCGTCTGTTGGCAGACATGGAGGATCAGGATTTTCGGACGTACTGTCATGAAATCTATTACAATCTGCGATTGGGCAGTGCTCTTCATTTGACGGATTATACAGCTGATTATTGCCTGCTGCACCAAGCCACGCTGGGGCCACAAACACAGCATGTAATTGAATTGGCACAGGAGCTGTACGCGGATTGGCACAAGCTTAATCTGCATATTTACAAAACAGGGCTTCAACTGCGCAAGCATCGGATGCCTGAGATTACGGAACGAGCTTTGCATTTAATTGAAAGACAGCGGCATATGCTGGAGGAACTGATGATTTTAGCAGAGCAAGCAGCCGAGTAGTCCAAGCATTCGGTCGTATCAGACCGTTCATCCAGGTGTCCTGCACAGAGGAAAGAGGAGGGGAAATAATTGCCGTCCATTACATTAAACCAATTGTCGAAAACATTTACGTACTACAAAAAGGAGCCGGGCGTGCGCAAATCGTTGCAAAACTTGTTCAGGCGTGAGCAGCTGACCAAAGAGGCTGTGCAAAATGTCAGCTTTAGCATTGAGGAAGGGGAAATTGTCGGATTTCTCGGTCCAAACGGGGCAGGCAAAACAACGACGCTCAAAATGCTGTCTGGCATTCTCCATCCCACGGACGGGGAGGCATCGGTACTCGGCTTTACCCCGTGGAAACGACAAAAAGAGTTTAAACGTCAATTTTCCATTGTAATGGGACAGAAAAACCAGCTCTGGTGGGATTTGCCTGCAAGCGAGTCATTCGAGCTGAACAAGCTTATCTATGAAATCGATGAAAACCGTTATAAAGAGGCACTGGATGAACTGGTCACTTTGCTTGGGGTGGAGGAGCAGCTTCATGTGCAGGTTCGGCGGCTGTCTCTCGGTGAGCGTATGAAAATGGAACTGATCGCTGCGCTGCTGCATCGTCCACGGGTCATTTTGCTGGATGAGCCGACCATCGGACTGGACCTTGTTTCTCAGCGGCGGATTCGAGAGTTTTTCAAAGCCTATAACCGCACGCACCGGACGACCATCCTGCTGACAAGCCACTATATGAAGGATATTGAGGATTTGTGCAGTAGATCCATCATTATCAGCGGGGGCAGATTGGTCTATGACGGAGACTTACACAAGGTGAACGAGGTCATCGGTGCCCGTAAATTGCTCAAGGTTCGACTGGAGACCCTTGTATCCAACCTAACGTTGGCGAGCCTCGGCAAACTTCGCTCCAACTCGGAGCTGGAGGCGGTATTCGAGCTGGATGCAGAAGATACCTTGGCTTGGTCCAAAAAGATTTTGGACGCACTGCCTGTCGTTGATTTTACGATTGAGGACGTCCCGCTGGAAGAGGGGATAGCCAATTTGTACGATGGGGGCAGGCTGGCCGATGCGAAATAACAAATATGTGAAGGTACTCCAGCTCGGCATGCAAAACGAAATGGAGTATCGGGCTAATTATTGGCTCCAAATGGCGGGATTTATGCTGCCCATCATGACGCAAATTTTTCTCTGGCTAGCTGTATTTGGTTCTTCGGGACAAGCAAGAGTGCTGGGTTATTCTCTGCCAGAAATGCTAGTGTATGTGGTCATGGCGGGAGTCACTGGAAAACTGATTGCTACGGGCTTTGAATACGAAATTGCTACAGATATCAAGGAAGGTGGACTGGCAAAATTCATGGTACAGCCTGTGCATTATTTCGCTTACCGTTTTTGCCGGTTTATCGGAGGCAAAGTCATACAGTCCGCGGTCGTGCTGCTGGCGGCTGCTATTTTGCTGTTATGTCTTAGCCTGGAAGGACAAATCAGCTTCGGGCTATCGTACATCTTGCTTTACATATTGGCGTTGCCGGGAGCGCTTGTGCTTAATTTTGTGGTCTATTATGCGTTGAGCGGCATAGCCTTTTGGGTGACGGAATCGGCGGGACTATTTTATACGCTGTCGCTTGTCATTTACGTAGCTAGCGGTACCGTGTTTCCGCTGACGATTTTTGGAGATGTTTTGGCCCGTCTGTTCAGTCTGCTACCGTTCAGCTACACCGTATTTTTTCCGGTGAATGCGTTGACGGGCAAGCTGACTGTACTGGAAGCCGCTAAAGGCATTGGCGTACAATGGCTCTGGATTGTAGCGCTGGCGGCCCTATCACGCTGGGTGTGGCAAGCCGGGGTCAAACGCTTTGTCTCGGTGGGGGGGTAACATGAAAAATGTTTTCCGAAACGTTAGGCGCTACATCAGACTGTACTGGAAGTTTGTCCAGTTTTCCGTCATGTCGCAGATGGAATACCGCATTAATTTTATAACTGCATTTCTGGTTGAAACGGCTTATTTACTCATCAAGCTGCTGTACGCATCGGTACCATACCGCGCCGGGACGGACATTAACGGCTGGTCTCCTGACGCCATATTGTTATATATCGGCGTGTTTACGATGATGAGCGGATTTTATAGTGGATTGTTCTACAGTAATTTTACAAGCCTGCCTGACAAAATTCGTACCGGCTCACTGGATGTGCTCATGACCAAACCCGTATCGCTGCAATTTATGGTGACACTGCGTCAATTTGAACTGGGCTATACCGTGCCAAATGTAATTGGCGGCGGAATTATGACGGGGATCGGCTGGTATCGACTCGGATTGCCGTTTAATTTTGAAACCGCAGGAGGGTTCTCTGTGCTGCTCGGATGCGGAGTGCTTACGGCATACTCCGTATTTTTGCTCCCCCAACTGCTGGCCTTCTGGATTATCCGCACGAACGGCGTTACGGAGCTGTCCAACAGCATTTTCGAGACAAACTATGTGCCGATGGCCGTGTACAGTAATCTGATTCAGCGTATCGGTTTGTTCGTGCTTCCGGTGTTTGTCATTTGTAATTTTCCGCCCATGTTCATTCTCGGCAAAATGGAACCCGGGTTGGTGGTATGGGCATTTCTCGCACCTCTCTGGCTGCTGGCGATCATCCGCCTGATATGGCAGTTTGCTCTACGTGATTATACGAGCGCGAGTCAGTAGCGCTACCGTGTAGTGGGCCAATAATGAAGCAGGAAAGGAAGCGAATCATATGAATGCGATACCGAATCAGCGTCATTTGTATATGGGAACATTCGAAGCGGAGGCTTACTGGCGGGATGCCCAGTTAGCTTCCCTGCCAGCCCTGCCTGACCGGGCTTCTTCAGCGATTGTAGCAGCCATGGATGAACTGCTGTTCAGCTTTTGCCAGCCGGGAGATGCGTTATTGACCCGTTATGCCATTTCGCCCGTACATCGTCAGTATATCGCGCAGTTGGGCTTTCATCCGGCTGTCAACGAACGGGATTTGACCGATGGCATGGAGCGTGCAGGCAATGTATCGACCGCTTCCGTATTTGAACTGCTGGGTAGTCGCAAGGCCGATGCCGGAGAGGGATTTCCTCAACTGGAAGGCTGTGTGCTTAGCCCGTTTGCGGGTTTACCGCATGTGGAGGAGGCTGCACGTGCTTGGGGAATAACACTACATCAGCCACCGCTGGAAACGATTCGCAAGGTAAATGCCAAAACGTATTCCTCTGATCTGAAACGCAGCCTTGGTCTGCGCAACCCGGGTTATATTGTGACTTCGTTTGCAGATGTCGCTGAGGCGGGGCGTAAGCTGCTGCGGGATGGAAGCTTTTTAATCAAGGATGATTTTGGCGTATCGGGCAAAGGAAACCTGCACATTACCTCGACACAAATGCTGGACCGGATCGTGTCGTATTTACGTGGACAGGAGCGCAAAGGCAAACAGGTGCTTTTCCTTTTGGAGCCTTTCCAGGAGAAAGAGCAGGATTTTTCATGCCAATTTACGATTGGTGATAATGGAAGTGTCGATATCATATCTGTACAATGGCTGGCTAACACACAATTCTCCTATCGGGAATCCTTGTCGCCGGACGGGGCTTTTTTGGAGCGGCTGGAGCGCGAGGGCTATTTTAGCTTAATGCAGGACGTGGGGCGGCAATTGTATCAGGATGGTTATTACGGCGATGTTTGCATTGATTCCATGACACTTCGTGGTGGGAAGCTGGAGCCTATTATCGAAATTAATGCCAGAAAGTCGATGAGCTTGATCAAGCATCAGCTTGATACTTTTCTGGCCGGAAAAAATATGCGTGGCACGCTGACGAATTATTCACTGTCCCATGATGGCAGTCTATCCTATGAAGAACTGCTGGAGGGGCTGAAAGGTGAAGGATTGCTGTTCACAGGTGAACGTGAAGAAGGTGTCATGCCTCTGGGTGCCAATACGTTATATGTGAACACAGGTGGACGAGATGGCGAGAACAAGATTGTGGGCCATACAAGCACGCCAAGCAGAAATGCAACCGGGCGCGGAGGCAGATCGCCTGCCAAGCAGGTTCGTGTGAGCGGAATTGGGGCCAGCGGTGGCGGATCGGAAGGGAATGGCACGGCTAAGCCGGACTTGAATGGTGAAAAAGAAACCGCTGGAAGCGAACGGGCACGAGGCAAGGGGCGCCTTTATTTGGAACTGGTTGCCGCGAGCGATGAGGAAAAAATGCGATTGACTACAAAGCTGGAGCGTTTTTTGGCAGAGCATCATTTTACAGTGCTGAATTAAACGGGAGGCGTATGAGCATGCGTAGGAGTACCGATAAGCTTATGAAGGTAACGATTTTATGTTCCGGTTTCGGATTGGGCTTTTATACCCCTGGCTTGTTGTTGCAAGCGGGTCTTCGCAGGCTGGGCATGGATACGGCGATTCATGTATTTGAAAATGTACTGCCGGAATCGGCTCGTCTTAAGGTCGACAAAAGCCGCAAAGCTTACCATGACAATTTTGCGGTGGCCTTAATGTCGCAGAAGGTTCCGCAGGATATGCGTAATTCACTGGATCTCGCTGCGATGGAAGTGCTGTTGAACCAATGGATGGAGGAGGATCGGCGGTATTTTATATGCTTATCCGGTCATTGGATGTATGTGTTGGAGGAGTATCGCAAGCGCAGAGAACCTGAGTCGGTGCATGTGGACATCGTGTACATGGATTCGACGCCTTCCCCATCTTGGAAGAATCTAGCCAAGCATAATCCGCATTTTGCAGATGGCTGTGGAGAAACGACCTTTTTTGAAAATGATAACAATAGAGTCAGCTACTATATTGATATTCCGGCTGTGGAGTATGTTCCGTTTGAAGAACGGCAATCCCGCTTATTCGTACATGGCGGCGGTTGGGGGATGGGCACCTACCGTGACAAGGTTGGACGGTTAGAAGAAGCGGGCTGGGAGCTGGATCTGCTGCTGTATGATCAGGATCAACCGGATGAACAGCGGGACAGTATACGCTATTTTCAGATGGATCCGCAGTGGAGGACATGGCAGCGAAATGAAGCCGGGGAGCATACATTTCCACCTTTCGGAGAGGTGAAAAAGGGCGAGAAGACCGTGTATCAGGTCGGACCGGATTACCATAGCATGCTGGACCAAGCCTGTCATGTCCAGGCCATTGTCAGCAAGCCAGGAGGTGGCAGCCTAACCGATTCGTTCGCTACAGCCACTCCACTCATCATGCTGGAGCCATTTGGTGTGCATGAAAAGCATAATGCAGATCTATGGGAACGGCTGGGACTTGGTATGCGGTACGATACGTGGATACAAACCTATGACGGCAGTGCTCAGATACTGGAGGATATGCATCGCAGGATCGTAGAGCTGCGCAGTCGAACGCCGCGTTATATAGAGTCCTATGTGAATAGCATCCAAATGTTAGCAGGCTCACCGGGAATGGAGCAGGGGTCATGAACGCTGCGGCGGCTGCGCAAGAGCCTGCGATGCGAGATATTCGCTTTGGGATCATTGGCTGTTCTGCCATTGCTCCCCGTGCGTTGCTGGAACCGATCCGACATGTTGCAGGGGCACGCGTGACCGCGCTTGCGAACCGCACGGTTGCCAAGGCAGGAGAAATGGCAGATCGTTTTGGCGTCAGTGTCGTTTATCGGCATGCTGAGGATATGCTAAAGGACCCGGAGATCGACGCTGTATATATTGCACTCAGCAACGACTTGCATGCCGAGTGGATTGGCAAAGCACTACGGGCCCATAAGCATGTGCTGGTAGAAAAGCCGTTATGCCTGAATACGGCTGATCTGGCACCCTTGGCAGCTATAGTCGAGCAGAGTAACGTTCACCTGCTGGAGGGTGTCATGGTGCAGCACCATCCGTGGCAGCGTGAGCTGCGGAGGATCGTAGAATCGGGGCGTTATGGTCGTTTATGCTCCATAGAGACGAGTTTATGTATTCCGGCAAAAGAAGGGCATGCGGACAATTACAGATCCCGTCCGGAGCAGGGTGGGGGATGTTTTTGGGATTTAGGCGTGTACTGGCTCCAATTGCTCCAGGCCGTCGTTGGATTAGATCAGGCGGAATTCCACAGTCAATCGGATTTCAATGGTCCTCATGGCTGTGACTGGACATTTCGTGCGCAAGCCCGTTATCCGAGTGGATTGGAGGCATCTGCCCTCTTTTCATTCGAGCGCCCTTATCGCTGTGCTCATGTACTGACCTTTGATTCGGCAGTAGTCACTTTAAAGGACTGCTTTCGAGCAAATTTAGGCTTTTATAAAATGACACTCAAGACGGAGATCAAAAAGAATATCGCGTCAAATATAGCGGATGCGGACGCACTGCCTGTGTTATCACAGACATCTTCGTATACCAAAACGGTTTTCGAGCCTATGAACTATTATGTCAATCAGTTGAATACCTTTTGCGGTATCATCCGGGGAGAAGCGGAGCCCATACCATTTCGCGAGGCTGCGGAACGCGTCAGACTGCTGGCAGCCATTCATGAAGCAGCACGCTCGGGCGAGACGATCTATGCAGTATGAGCATGATTGTGTTTTCGAGCGGTGGGAAGCGAATGATGCAAAATACGGAGTATCAAGGCAAAGAGAGGAGGGGAATTCAGTAGATGGATAAAAAGGACGAAGCCTTACTGGAACGATTCGGCGAGCATCCGACGCCATTTTACTATTATGACGGGGACGCGCTGCATGCTCATGTCAGCTCGTTGCTGTCCCGATTGCACCCGGCTGTGCGTGTACATTACGCGCTCAAGGCTAATGGTAACGTAGCCTTGGCTGGGTTGCTGCGCTCGTTAGGTTGTGGTGTTGAGATTGCTTCGGCCGGAGAAATGTTCGTCGCTATGGAGGCCGGGTATGCTGCGGAAGACGTGCTGTACGCCGGACCGGGAAAAACAGTAGCCGAGCTGAACGAGGCGATAGCCTATGGAATCGGCTGTATTCATGTCGAATCGGTGAGGGAGCTGCGTCTGCTGGAGGACATTGCGGCCCAAGCGGGCCAGCTTGTCAGGGCAGCGGTTCGCATCAATCCTGATAACGATCTGTCTGGAGCAACGATTAAGATGGGCGGCGTTCCGCGCCCCTTTGGAGTAGATGAAGGACAGCTGGATCACTTTTTTAAGGTGCTGGAAGATTGCCCACACGTCCATTTTCAAGGTATTCAGGTATATACAGGTACGCAAATGTTGAAATCGGATCAGATTTTAGCTTCATTTGCGAATACGCTGCAGTTGGCAGAACGGGTACAGGCTCAGTATGGTGTGGCAATGCATACGGTCAATTTGGGCGGCGGGTTTGGCGTACCTTATTTTGCTCATGAGGAGCCGCTCGATATGGATCACGTCATTGACGGACTGAACGCACTCGCGGAGCAGACCCGAACCCGCATGCCCGGGGTTAAGCTAATCATCGAAAGCGGCAGGTATCTGGTTGCTCAATCGGGCATGTATGTCTGCCGAGCATTGTATACAAAGGAATCCAAGGGAGAGAAGTTTGTCGTGGCTGATGGTGGCATGAATCACTACGCCGCAGCTACTTTTCGAGGACGCCGCATTAGGGACAACTACCCGGTACGAATTATGCGCAGGCAAGTGGGAGAATCGAAAGAACCCAAAGAACGAGAGTTGGAAGCAACCCTACGGATGGGGCAGAGAGACGTTTCTGCTCAAACGGCTGTTGCTGTCGAACAATCATTAGAAGAGATTGCAAGCCGAACAGGAGGGCCTTTGGAAGAAGCATCCATGGAGCTGGAGACGGTAAGCATTGTCGGTCCACTTTGTACACCCGAGGATTGTATTGTGAAAAAAGCGCAGCTTCCTCCGATTCACGAGGGCGATTATATTGCTTTTCCGAATGCAGGAGCCTATGGATTAAGCTATAGTCCACTACAATTTCTGGGACATGCTACCCCGGCGGAGCTGCTCGATTTTCGTGGGGAGGTACATGTCATTCGTGAACACGGTGACCGCACGGACCTGCTGCGTCATCAGCGCATGATTCCGTTGCCTGAGGATGTGATATAAGTGGGCATTTTGCATAAATCCCAAGAGCGTTTTTAAATCAGCAATATATAGATCGAAACGCTTTAGTTCGTCTATATATTGTACTTACGAGCGTTGGGAATCGAATGATGCAAAATGCTGAAGTATATAAAAAAAACGCCAAACTCATGGGAACCGATACAAATCGGACCTGTGATTTGGCGTTTTTTTACATGATGAGTAGGGTAGTATCGACTTAATGTTGCTTGGAGCTGCGCATTTCCTGACGCACAAGCTGCCATACCATAAAGATCAGTACAGCGATTTGTGGGACAAATGTTTCCCAAGTTGGATACATTCCCAGCCAGCTAATGGACGGAAGCGAGGAGGCAGTGTGCCCCGAAAGCTTGCCAGCCACCTGAAGCGAATGAATACTTTCGCCCAGAAATCGGAATACGAGATAGTAAATCAGTACAGTGGCAATCAGGAAAAAGGCGCGAATCGGCAACCGTACACTAAATTTAATGATCGCAAACGCCAGAATGACCAGAATAAACGTCGCCGAGCTAATGCCGATCAGCAATTGCGAGGTTTCGATGGCTGGAGCCATACCGACATAAAAGATAGCTGTCTCGGCTCCTTCACGCAGAATTGCGAGCGCAGAAACCGCAAATAGCGACCACAGGCTTCCCCGTGCTAACGCGTTGCCCACGCTGTTTTCCACAAAGCGGTTCCACGCGGCAGCATTGGATTTGCTATGCAGCCAGCTACCAACGGTCAGCATCAGCACGACCGCCACCAGCCCGGTGACACCTTCCAGCAGCTCACGCATGCTGCCCGATGCGGCAGCTGCCACCAGCGTGGTGAACAGCACCGCCAGAATTCCGCTCAGCACCAGCCCCGTTCCAGCTCCTGCCCATATCCATCGTCCAGCCACGGCTTCGCCGCTTTTTTTGGCATACGCCAGCAGAGCTGCGAGCACGAGGATGGCCTCCAGACCCTCACGCAGCAAAATCAGTGCGGCATCCCACGCAGTGTAAGAACGTTCTTCCGTCAACGGACGGAGCCTGTCCAGCATCTGATCAAGAGTCTGTATGGCTTTGTCTGTATTCGGTGGAGAAGACAGCAGATATCCGGAAGCCTCGGTCATTTCATTTTCAATCGCAGTGTAAGACGTCGGATCGGCAATTTGTACATGTCCTTCGACAGAAGGCCACAGAGCGATAAACTGCACTACCTTGTCAGCCGCTTGCTCTGATTGATTAGCTACAGCATCTTGGCGTGCGGATTTGAGCAAGGTGACTGCATCGCCCAAGGAAGCTGTCGAACCATTCGTCGTTCCGGTAGCCGTATTGCCTGTATTCGTTCCTTGACCTGTGTTCACAGATTTGCCCTGACTATAATCAGACAACAGAGTCGTTAATTCCTGCATTTCCCTGAGAGCCTGTTCTTGGCGAATGGGCTCAGCTTGCATGGAGATGCGAATGAGACTGATTTTAGTTTCGAGCGAACTGTATACCGGAAAATTGTCCAAACGAATCGGTGTTTCTACCTGATACCAGGCTTTGACGATTCGGTCGTAATCCACCCGGGCGGCAGCCCAATCGCCTTTTTGCATGGCCGCCAGACTGCCCTTCGCCATGGGAAGCAGTTTTTCCGCTGCTTTGGCTCCAGCCGGGGCTGGTTTGTCCCCTTCGGCAGCAGTGACGTACTCATTGACCGAGCGCGCTAGCACGGATAAGGCAGCTTTCGCTGATTCCCCGCCGCCACTGGCGAGTGTCTGCTCCGCATCGGTGAGTGCTTGATCTACAGTCGCGATGTGAGCTGAATCTCCACCATTTGTCTTGGCGGCCTCCCACAGCGTGCGGAATTCTTTCAGATCCTTGGAGGCTTCCGTCCATTGGGCTTGTCCCGCCTCCACCAGCGCTCCGCCTACTACAGGCATTAGCTGATCATTGGTGACAGCTTTGGCATCTGTTTGTGCAAAAGCGACCGACCCGAAGCTGGATAGGAACGGAGCTACGGTCAGCAGCAGAGCTGCCACCAGTACAAACACCCATCCCAAGCTTTTATTGCGCCGATTCATATAAATCCCCTTCCTTGCCTGCTGCTAAAATAACGTATCCCCGATGTAGCCGCCTTGCGATACACCCGGGAAGCAGGCGAACACCGCACTGCCTTTGTGTACAATGTATTCGTTCAGTTTGTCATTGCGTGCAAGCTTCTCCTGAATATGAACGAACTGCTTGAACAGATCACGCTGGTAGCTGATGAACAGCAGCCCGGCATCCAGCTGTCCAGTTTGCTTGTCCAATCCGCTTGAATACGAATAAGACCTCCGCAAAATGTTAATGCTTCCGTTCCCATGAGCCAAAGCCACATGAGAGGTAGGAGGCGTAACTGGCTTGCCTTCTGGATTTTTGGCCGCCAGATCAAGCTTGTCGAACTCCTTGACCTTACCGAGTGGGGCCCCGCTGCTGCGATGACGTCCAAAAGTATCCTCCTGGTCGCCCAATGTTGAGCGATCCCACACCTCTACCCGCATGCGTACGCGGCGTACAGCCATATAGCTGCCGTCGCCCATCCATGCTGGTCCGTCACTGGTCTGTGTCCACACCAGCCGATTCATCTCGTCTGCCTTGGAGGTGTCCGGGTTCCCCGTACCGTCCTTGAAGCCCAGCAAATTGCGTGGTGTGCTTCCCGCAGGATCAGCTTGTGCAGTCCGCTGAAAGCCTTCCTGCGTCCAGCGAAGCACCGCCGTTCCTCTGGCGATACGCGCCAAATTACGCAGGGCATGGAAAGCGACCTGCAAGTCATTGGCACATACCTGCACTCCGATATCGCCACCGCACCATTGCTCCTCTAGGGCATCCCCTTGAAAACGGGGCAGCTCACGGAACCCGGCAGGTTTAAGCCCTGCCAGGCCATATCGTCCATCAAAAAAGGATGGGCCCACACCAAAGGTGATCGTCGTGCGGGACGGCGACAATCCTGCCGCCTCGCCCGTATCGGACGGAGGGAGGTTGAGGTTTTCATTATCGTTGCCAAGGAGCACGCCAGAAGTCATTGTAGTGCTTGCTTCCGTCCAGGCTTTGAAGAGGCTACGCACCTGTTCCTTGTCGCTGGTTGTTAGATCGAAAGCGGCGAAGTAGATGAAATCCTGTGCCGGAGTCACAATACCTGCCTGATGCTTCCCGTAAAAAGAGATTACATCTTTGGTATCCGCATCCGTCATCATGCTTTCGAGACGTTGACCGGCTGACAGCACGGCTCCCACGCCCCCGCCGCCAAGCAGGAGACCTAGTCCACCTACCCCGGCCAGCTTCAATAGGTCTCGGCGTGATACGGATTTGCTTTTTCCTGACGGATCATCTTTCACTAGCGTCGCATCCTTTTTTACCAGATCGCCCTGTTCATTATGGGATTCCGCATACTGCGGCTTTTCTTGCCCTTTTTGCCGCTTAAAGCCTTTCATATCATTACACTCCTAACAATTTCCCCATTTGGGACAACGGTTCTGCCAAGGCATCGAGGTTTTGGCTCAGCTTTTTAACTTCTTCCGGTTTCAGTTTTGTATACGATACATAGCCTTCTCCGTCCTTGAAAGGAGCCAACTCCTGCTGTAAGGCCGTAAAGCGCTCACCGATTTGTTTTTCCAACGCGGCATCTTTTTGGTTCAGATCTGTTTTCAAAATGTCATATATCTTTTGTGCGCCCTCTACATTGGCTGCAAAGTCGTACAAATCCGTATGGGAATATCGTTCCTCTTCACCCGTCACCTTCGAGGTAGAGACTTCATTCAACAACTCGACTGCACCCGTTACCATCAGGCTGGCGTCAATATTAACTGTTTCTACTTTGGCGCGCAGCAGCTTGGCATCACTCAGTAGTCGGTCGGAGAACTCGTCCATTCCTTTGGTTGTGTTTTCTTCCCATAATGTTTTTTCAATCCGGTGAAAGCCGCGCCAATCCGCTGCATCCACATCACCGTCACGTGCATCAATATTTGGGTCAAGATCACCCAGCGCTTCTGCAATTGGTTCAATCCGTTCATAGTACATGCGTGCAGGAGCATACAGCGCCTTGGCTTTATCCAGCTCGCCAGCTTTGACCGCGTTCGTGAATTCTTCTGTCTTCTTCACAAACGTATCGCATTGCTCGATGGCATAGGTGCGGTAAGCTGCTACCGCTTGATCAAAATTGGGAGCAGAAGCGGCAGGAGTCGTTGTCTGTGTTGTGGCTCCTGCATCTTTGGTCGTTGCAGCAGGCTGCTGAGTAGCAGTTCCGGTTTGTCCGCAACCTGCGAACAGAATAGAAGAGACCAGCACTCCGGCCGGTACGGCATAACGTAGTTTCATAATCAATGAACACCCTTTCTGGCCAAACTGGCCTTGAACCATAGTCTGTTGCGATATCTATATCAAATTATCATTTTGATAATGATTATCAGTCGCGGTTTTTCTTATCATAAGGCTGGCCCATATGCCTGTCAATACATAAATTAGACGCAGAGTCCAACCGTCCATCGAAGGGAGTTAGTAGGGTGCCTATGCCCATTTTTATCCGCATATTGAACCATACCTAAGCGCATGACATAAAATGTGTTGACTGTATCCCTTAACCTTGTTACACCACACAAAACCCGAGCAAGGAGGGGTGAAATTGACGAAGGGTAACGACCATAAAAACAAGTTTTTGTTAACTCACCGTGAACGTGAAGTATTTGAACTGCTCGTGCAGGACAAAACAACACGTGACATCGCCGGACAGCTATTTATTAGCGAAAAAACGGTCCGAAACCATATTTCCAATGTAATGCAGAAACTGAACGTAAAAGGTCGTTCACAGGCGGTCGTGGAATTAATCAGGCTTGGCGAATTAAAAATCTGACCTCTCGTTCCTTGCGGGGTACAAAGTCTTCTCGATGATCCTTCGACAATGAAGGGTGGTCGGGAAGGCTTTTGTTTTGTGGTATATAAAAAAGTAAAACGATTAAACCGCTGAAATAGGTGGGAAATTGCGTGTAAATGATGTACTATATATAGAAGGAAGAAACTACCATTGGAGATCGTGGTAAACTAGCAGAAGTGATCAAATCAGAAGAATTACCACAAAGTTATACAAGGCTAGAAATGCATTCGGTGATAGTCTAAGAATATAAATCCCTACAAAAACAGTATTCAGCATGACGACAGGATGGAAGATGGATTGAAGAAGAATCACAAGGCAGAAAAAGCTCGTTGCTTCAGGTAGCAGGAAGTAGCTTTTGCCTAGAGCTACCTGTGGTATATTCTTGATCGGAGGTGAATGTTAAGACATATGACACCCAACCAACACTTGATGACTTATACGCTGAACAGCGGTATAAAGGGAACTGTCGACCTAACCAGTAAGCAGGTGCAGGAATGGATCAAAGCATATCGAATTGGCAGCAAGTTTGTAACGGTTGTGGGAAAACAGTATTTTGGTTTAAACCCTGAGTTGGTAGCAGATTTCAAGGTACATAATGAATACTCGGAGCAGAGAGAACACATATTCATAATACAGCCTGTAATGGAACACAAAGCTGTAGAGCTGGACCCACTGGTAGAGGCGTACAGCCAGTATAAAACATTAATTCAGGTAGAATGTAAATGTGGTGCTTCCTATATAGAAGAGTCACCGCATAAAAGAACCAAGTGGTCATGCAAGGAGTGTAATAACATTGTGTTCCTGGATCGTAAAAAGGGCATGGTGGATACGGATAAAGGCAAGGCGTGGTACATGACCAACAAATACTATGTGGAAAGACAAAGCAACTGACAGATTGTCAGTTGCTTTCTAACCATATACTCACAATTGTTGTGTGCCTACCCAAATGATATAAGTCTTTTGGCAAATAATAAAATTGATGTTTTTTGCGCTTTGTAGTACATTATCAAGTGTATTATAAGGAGGCTTCTCATGTACGGACATAGACAAGATGATACTTTATACATCATGACTTACACATTAAATAGTGGTATCAAGGGCACAGTGCCTTTGTCTAATCAACAGATACAGGAATGGCTTGAGTGTTACAGAATCGGTAAGAAATTTGTAACCGAGATTGGCAAAGAGTACTTTGGACTGCATGCGGAACTGGTGGCTGATTTTAAAGTGCATAATCAGTATTCAAGCTATCAGGAGGTTATTATCCCCATTCAACAACCGGATACTGGCCTAAAAGAGTTGTCCCAGGCTTACAAATCAACAGAAACTTTAATTAAAGTAGATTGCAAATGTGGTACATCGTATGTTACAGAATCTCCCTTTAAGCGGACCAAGTGGTACTGCACCAAATGCCGGGAGATTGTTTTTCTCGACAACAAAAAGGGAATGGTGGATACTTCCAGAGGTAAGGCCCATTATATGACCAATAAGTATTTTGTGGAACGGGAAACAACTGGCGTATAAGCCGGTTGTTTTTTTTGTTCGCAAGGTTTGTGTACGTCCTGACTTTTCAAAGCCATTGCGCTATAGTGAAAAAGGGGGCTTATGGAAATGTGGAGTATTTTGCTGAATCACGTTTTGTTGATAGGATTCCTGGCTGTTTTGATTCAACGGATCTATAAGCATCGCTTTCATCAGCAAAATGGTAGCAATTTTCTGCTATGCTTGTGGGGGATCTTGCTTAATCGGTACAATAGCTTGTTTGAACTGACCACGTTATATACGGTGTATACCGTTTTTTTTGCTGTAGGTGCATTGTGGTTTGGAGGTTGCTGGCTTGTGCAGCTATTGGAAAAGGGGAAAGATAAAGCTTGATATAAATGATAGTCAGGTGGTGAACGTCATCCGGGAAGATCATACGAATGGTGCAAGAAACCGCATGAGCACGAACAATGTGTACATACACGAAACGCTTCATTTGGAACAAATCATAAGTGACCTGCGGGTGATGGGCTATGTGGCTTTTCATCATCATCCGCAAATCACAGGTGACCTTGAAGAGCTGGAGGCGTTAAAAAAGCAACTATTGTCGTTTTTCCAACAGCATCATGTATTGTGGATTGAGCTTGACCCGCTAACACAATATGTGGTGGTGAATAACATGGGGAAGGCCACGGTGCTGAAACTCATGGGTCGGAAAATGAACCCGCTACGGGATCTGAGAGCAAACGCTGCTTTGGCTGGACAGCCGCTGCATGAGTTCGATCGGGAGATAGAACGGCTCAATCGGCTGGCTCATCTGTTGCGCTATACCCGTTTTTCTTAAGCGACAGAACTAACGAAAAAAAAGCATTCACGAAGCAAGGATGGTGCCATGCTGTGAATGCTTTTTAGTTTACTTACACCGATTTCAAAAACTCCACAATCGTCAGCAGACCCTTGTCAAAATTGTCCAAGTTGAAATGCTCGTTGGGCGCGTGCAGGTTCTCATCTGGCAAGCCGAAACCCATCAGCACGACTGGGGCAGTCAGCACACGGGAGAAAGTCTCCACGATTGGGATGGAGCCTCCATCCTTGGTAAAGAGGGCACGCACACCGTATACCTTCTCAAAAGCATCGGCCGCCGCTTGCAGAAACGCGTGTGACGGGTCGATGTTAAAGGCGTTCGCTTTTTCGCCCTGTTGAATATCCAGGGTAGCTCCTGCCTGAACATGGGCGCGCAAATGGCGCTCGATTTTGTCCAGAATATCTTGCGGATTCTGGTTAGCCACCAAGCGGCATGTGATTTTAGCGTGAGCTTCTTTCGGAATGACCGTTTTCGTACCTTCCCCTTGGAAGCCGCCGTATACGCCGTTCAGTTCCAGTGTCGGACGAGCCCCCACACGCTCAACGAAGCTGAATCCTTCTTCACCAAAGAGGGAATCAAGTGCAAGATCTTGTTGCAGCTTGCTCTCATTGAAGCCTTGCTTCATGAATTCTTCTCTCATCTCTGCCGATAATGGAGTAACATCGTCGTAGAATCCTTCGACGCTTACACTGCCTTTGTCATTATGCAGGGTTGCCAGCAAGGACACCAGAGCATGCAGGGCATTCGGCACGCCGCCACCGAAAGAACCGGAATGTAGATCTGTGTTCGCCGTGTGAATGGCGACTTCCAGTGAACATAGTCCACGCAAACCTGTGCAAATGGCAGGCTTCCCTTTTTCGATCAAGGAAGTGTCGGACACCAGTACAGCATCGGCAGCCAGGCGTTCAGCTCCAGTTTGCAAAAACTCAAGCAAGTTCGGACTGGACACTTCTTCCTCGCCTTCAATGCAGAATTTAATGTTCAGCGGCAATTTGCCTTCCTGCTTCAAAATGGCCTCAACTGCTTTAATGTGCAGGAAAACCTGTCCTTTATCATCTGTCGCTCCGCGTGCATACAATTTTCCATCACGGATGGATGGCTCAAACGGTGGCGTTTCCCACAGATGAAGCGGGTCTACGGGTTGTACATCGTAGTGTCCATACACGAGAATCGTTGGTTTACCAGGTGCGTGCAAATGATCCGCATATACCAGCGGGTGCCCTTTGGTTGGAATGATTTCCACGTTTTCCAGACCGGCAGCAGTCAGTTTGGCAGCCAGCCAATCAGCTGCTTGGTTAATGTCCTTTTTGTGCTCCGATAATGCTGAGATACTCGGAATGGACAACCACTCCTGTAACTCGCCTAGTTGTTGCTCTCTGGCTTTTTCAAAATATTCAGAATAACTCATAAACTATGTATCCTCCTTTTTCAATGTAAATCGTGTGAATGTTGCGCTATCCTCCGAACCGAGGTTGTGGACGATATGTCTAGTTTACTACGTTTTGTGCTGAACGAAAAATAGGGAGATAAAAAAACGATTCTACCCGGGTCTGTCCAGACCTGAGCAGAATCGCCCCTAACCAAGCATATGGATGTACTTATGCGCGAATGTCCAGTTGACCCCCGAGATGAGGCTGTACGCTTTTTTCCATCATCTGCACTAAAGCCTGTCCTTGTTCACTGGCCTGATCCGTAGCCATACTTAATACCTTCACACTTGCGGCTTGAGCCAAGCTGGCCTGACTCATACCTGTTGATAATGCTGCGATATCCATGTTCCAACCCTCCTTCATTGTGAAGACTCTTTCTCTATATTTATCGGTTGGAACGGTTATTTTGTTTCATCCAATTGGAATTGTGTCAGTAAATCTTGAAGCTGTTCTGCCAGACGGGTCAAATCTGCGGCAGACGAACCGATCTCTTCCATGGAGGCGAGCTGCTCCTCAGCGGCTGCGGACACGGTCTCCGTATGGGATGCCGCTTCTTCAGCGATGCGTGTAATTTCCTCCATGCTGCTGACGACTGTACTTGTTCCATCTGCGACTCCAGCGGTAGAAGCTGCGACGTTATCCAGCTGCTTCGCTGATTTGGCTACCGCTCTACGGATGCGTGAGAAGGAGCGACCGGATAGGTCAATGGAATTGATACCTTCGCTTACGCGTTCCTTGGCGGATTCCATAGCGGTCAGGGCTTCAGATACACCGCTCTGTATCCCTTGAATCTGTTCACGAATTTGTTGTGCGGAATGAGCTGAGTTTTCAGCCAGCTTGCGGACCTCTGTGGCCACGACAGCAAAACCTTTACCATGCTCCCCTGCGCGTGCCGCTTCAATAGAAGCGTTCAATGCGAGCAGATTAGTCTGGCTGGCGATTTCCGTAATGACAGTAACAATCGTTCCAATTCGTCCAGATCGATCATTCAAAGCACCGATAATGGTGTCCAGTTCTTCCACGGTAGTGCGAATGCCATCAATGGAAACGACGCTGTTGCCGATATGCTCACTGCCTGCATCCGACGCCTGAATGGCCTGTGCGGAGTAAGTAGTCATTTCAGCCATAGTTTCGGTCATAGCGGTGATGTCTGTTGCCATGCCGCTAACCCGTGTCTGATTAGCTTTAGCACTGCCCACTTGGCGTTCGCTGCCAGCAGCCACATCTTGAATGGCTATGGTCACATGCTCGATAGCCCGGGTCGTTTGTTCTGCACCTGCTGCAAGCTCTTGCGAGGATGCCGACAAATTGCCAGTCATCGCTTGAATTTCTCTAATCATGTTACGCAGGTTATCTACCATTTGTTGAAAATATCTTGATAATTCACCAATTTCATCTGTACTGGTCGTAGCCACGTTAATCGAAAGATTACCTTGGCTGATGGCATCCATAGAATTACGCAATCTTTGGATAGGCTTAAGTATACTGCTGATTAGCCACATTGCGAGCACGCCAATGATGATGGCTGCAATCACCAACACTACGATCGTCGTGATAAGAATCGGTTGGGCGGAGGCACTGGTTTCTGCTTTGTCCATTGTGCCGGCAATTTTCCAGCCTGTCAGCGCATTGGTTTTGAAAATCAGGTGTTTATCTACGCCATTAAGATCGTAGTTAAAGCTGCCTTCCTTAGAGTCAAACAGTTTGGGTATTGTTTCTCCCATTTTGGTACTTCCGCTGACTTCTGTCGGGTGGGTAACGATACGTTTGGTACCATCTAATATCATAATATAGCCATTTTGTCCGATTTTTAAATTTGTGATTTCTTTCAAATTTTTCAGGTTCAGGGAAAGGCCGAGAACACCGCTGTTGTCGGGAAGTGTACGTGAAATATACACAACGGGGATCTTAGCCGTATTGAGTCCAACAGGGCTGATTACGGTTTGACCGGGTTTCTCCAGGGCCTGTTTGTACCACGGGCGCTCACGAGGATCGTTTGTGGAGCCTACGGCTTTGCCAATAATGAGCTTACCTTCGGGGGTTCCTACAAACATATCAACAGCTTCCGCGTGCATTTTCAAATAAACTTGTAATCTTTTTAGAATGGCATCATCTGCTTCAGCACTGTTATCACTAGCCGTCATCGTTGTAGAGTAATATTCGAGATCCGCGATTTTGGCTTGAATCGTTTGAGTAACTGCACGATCGGATGCAGTAACGCTAGTTGTCGCACTATCAAGTAATTGGCGGTCCGTCTGGTTATATGCTGCTTGATAAGAAAAAGAACTTACAATAATACTAGGAACAAGCATGACCAGAAGGAATGCTGCGGTCAATTTCTTGCGTAGTGTTAATGTTTTCAGTCGTTTCATCTAACCCCTGCTTTCTATCTATATATTCATTTCTAAAGCTTATATCATATGTATTTACTATCGGTTATTTTGAGCTGAATTGATAGATTTATTACTAATTTGTCCAATACGCCAAAGAATTTCTTGCATAACATGGAGTATCTTGCAATTTGGAGGGATAAGGTATGGGTTTTTTTCTGGATATGAGAAGCTCCACCAATTCATCAAAGACAGGTGAAGGTCCCGATATTCAACTGGGTCCTATACCGGAGCGATTCGGTTTGATTACTCTGCGAACCTTTCTTGTGCCAGGTCCGATTGTGACTTTTAGTGGTTCCATTGGTCTAATCGGTGAGCTTGGCGATACGTATGCAGTTGAAATCGTGCGTGGAGCCGACTATGATCCGAGCGAGGTAGTCTACCGCGCCGAGGGGGTACTGGGCGTGACCGGATCTAATGAAACGCAAGCTTTTAATGCACAGGATCTATCCGCTCCATTGGCAATACAAACAGTATATTCTTCTTATATTTCTGGTGTTTCGACCACTGTTCGTAATGGTCCAGAGGTATTCACGGGCATCGCTTCGACTCCGTTTCTGTAAATATATCAGGTGAATATTTCTTTAGTAAATACTCGCTGCCTGTTCGTGGTTCTCCTAGGATAGGCCGCTGCGCAGAAGCTCAACTAGCCACGAGCATAGACAGACAGCTGCTACAGACTCGTGGCTATAATTCTCAACAACACTGAGAGCACAAATGACCTAGTTGTTGTAATTTCCTTTATGAGCGTGTTCTACAAAGTTGATCGTGCTTCTCGGATTCTATTTCTTAAGAATCTCTCGCAAATACACTGTCAACTCATCTGCCGCTTTGGTATGGGCGGGGAGCCCGGGATGGCTGCGAGACCCTATCGTTTCTTCCGTCGTGTTAGGCAGTTGGAATACAGACACATTCCCATCCCTCGTTCTTTTCTTGTATGCATCTACTGATCGGTAGATTGAGGGCATCATAGGAGTATCCAGCATCCCATAGGCCCATACAATATGAGCCGCAGGATTGCAATTCCGAAGCTTGACAAGAAAACATTCGATAGCGCTTTCAAAAGCTTGTAAATCTTCTTCATTGAATGTGCCGTCCTCGTTCAAGCGTTGCTTGTACACTTTACCGCTTGCTGGGTCCGTCCATGCAGGAGAATAAAAGGCTCCCCCGTCATTAGTCCCCAAATTCACTACGACCACGTCCGGCTGCCATGAGGTAAAATCATGATCTGAAAATGCCCCTAATGCTTCATTTCTCTCACCGGTCAGCACACCACATATCTGTTCATAATATGCCGGTATGTTCGTATCGGGATTATTATCCCAGCCCGTTAGGACACCCCAGCCGCTTTGTGAAAACACTCGGTAGTCCGCATTTAGTGCTTCGGCTGTTATGGCTGTATAATTGCGTAGTGCTGTGAACAGCATGGGAACCCAGTCTGTCTCGTCCTTCGCTCCAATCGTTCCTTCTCCCGAGGTAATGCTGTCACCGATAAATTCCACCTTGAGGGGCTTATCAGTGACCGGTAGCAATTCTCCGTCAACCTTCAGGGCATGAATTTGCAACAAGCAGTGCGGGTCCGAACTCATAGGCTGGACATCCTTGACCACACGGACATTTTTGACTGTATCAGGGTTTAACCCTCTCAAAAGACAGATCCAATGCCGTCCTGCAGTCACCATCAGGCGACTCATCGGGACACCATTGATGACAATACTGATCCAGGGCTCATACACCTGGTAATCGGCCTCAATTTCAATCCACAGCTCTGAGCCTTTGATATTCAATTCAATGCCACTGCCTGTCCAAAATAGAGTAAGCGGTGTACGTGTTTGCGTAGTTCGACCATGAACCTTTATATGCTTTGCTTTTGTAAGTGTGTATGTCTTCAATCTCTTGTTATGTGACATTTTAACACCCTCCTCATGGTTTTTAATGAATGCTAGTTTCTGTAATATTGTAAAAGAAGTGACAGGAAATCTCAAATTCTATTTCTAAACAAGCAAGGGCTCAAAGCTTTATATGGATTATCCTTTTTGATCACGCTTTAGAACCACATATGATATCAAAAAGGCACCAGCAAAATTGAAATTTGCTAGTGCCTTTTCGATATACGGAGCAAAGATTACTTGCTAAGTGGATTTTTTCACAAATATTATTTTATCTATTAATTAGCTTTGCCGAACATGACGATATTAGTCGCCTTGCCGAAGTCTATACCTACTTTGCCAGTGATTTCTGCTGTTTTTTGTGCTAACACGACTGCATTGACACCACAAGAGAACAGGGCAATGTCAAAGTCATCTTTGTGTGCTGCGATCCATTGGAGTGTTTCAGGCATTTGTTCATATTGATGAAATGCCAGCGTGTGCGCGATATGCAGCTTGTACGGATCAGCCTCAAGAACAGGCTTTACTTCAGCGGCCGTCCGGGTGACCAGCAGAATGCGTCGATTTTTCAGCATGTCCCAGAAAGCGGGTGTCCCAGCCAAATACCGATTCAGGCAGGCGTGGCAGGTCAGCGGGGGGGAAAGAGCATAGTGAGCAAAGACCTGATCGGTCAGCTCCCGCTTCATATAGGATGGTGCTTTAATAGATTCGTCATCATATGGCAAAATGCCAGTAATGCTGGCTTTGCTCACTGCCTCAGCCACCGCGTCCCGTAGCTCCGTATTTGGTAGAAACAGTCCCTTTTGACCGAGATTAGCTTTGACCGCCCAACGTTCCTGTAACACCTTTTCCATCGGCCAGACGGTATCCTGCGCCAACACCAAATTTTCACCATCTCCAATACGAATGAGCGAAAAGGACTGGTGCTGATCGAGTGCTAGCTTCAAACGCTTCAGTACCTCGTCCATCTCCAGATACTTTGGATTCGTCATATCATGTTTCCTCCCTGTCGTTCCTGCTTGTTCAACTTTTCAGATGGAGTAAAAAACTTTGTATTCTATCATATGTCGAAAGCGAAAAGGTTTTTGTATGAACGGCTATTCTTTTTGGATTCTACCTATTTTTACAAGATTCGTTGTATCTGTACGTGCCGTTTCAGGAGCGTCTTCATAACTTGAGAGAAGACGGTTGAAAGGGAGGAAGATCAATGAATCGCAAGGTTGTAATTGAAATTAATTTTAATAACTATGGGATGAATCCCAACCGCCTGACACGTGAGTGGATCAGCGAGCGACTGGATATATTCAGAACCTTTACGCTGCGTAGTTTACTCAGTCAGACAAATGCGGATTTCCTATCTGTCGTCAAGCTGGCGGGCGGATGCAGTGACATCGTGGAAGAGGAGCTGGCCCGACATGAGCCCATTCCCGACCACATCCGTTTTGGTACGAGCATCGAAAGTAAACGTCGTATCCATGCGTACATCGAAGGTGCGGACGAACTGCTCATTGCTCGAATAGATTCCGACGATTTGTATCACCAGTCCTTTGTACAACAGTTGCATGATTACAAGTTTCAATCGGAGACGGTTGCGCTGGTGAACCAGATGGGTTACCTGTGGGATGCGGTTGAGGGGCAGATGGCACCGGTGTTTCACCGTTCGCCTTCTTTTTATGTGTTTCGCTATCAAGTGGAAGATTTTCTGAATGATTACCGTGTGGTCATTCCTGGAAAGGGTACGCACGGATATGTAACGGAGCTGCCGCATGAGATCATTCCACTTCGCAACTATGTGAACGTCATTCATGCTGCCAATACTTCGGTGAAAAAAGTGCCGGCGAAGGATCGGCTGTCAGAGAATGAAATGAATGCTGTGCTGGCAGAATTTCTGGGAACAGGCATTGCCAATTCGTAACGGTCAGGAGGAGATTATATTGTTCAAAGGAAAAAAACTGCTGGTGACCGGAGGAACGGGATCTTGGGGGCAACGCCTAACCGCTGAATTGCTGAAGGAGGACCCGGCGGAGATTCGTATTTTCTCACGCGGTGAATTTGCACAGATTGCCATGCAGCGGCAATTTCTATCGGATCCTCGCCTGAATTTCATGATTGGAGATATTCGAGATCTTCAGGCATTGCAGGAGGCATGTCGCGGAGTGGACTATGTATTCCATTTGGCGGCATTAAAGCATGTCCCTGTGTGTGAGAGACAGCCGGAAGAGGCTTTCAAGACGAACGTACACGGTACGGAAAACGTGATCCGGGCCAGCATTGAGCAGGGAGTCGCCAAGGTAATTGATGTCTCTACAGACAAGGCGGTAGATCCGGTGAATGTATATGGCATGACGAAGGCGATAGGTGAAAGACTGATGATCCGCGCCAACACTTTAAGTGAGCGTACTCGCTTTGTGTGTATACGCGGCGGCAACGTGTTGGGGACGAGTGGAAGTGTCGTGCCCCTGTTCAAGCGCCAGATCGCGGATGGGCAGGATTTAACGCTGACGAGCCCAGATATGACACGCTTTTTCCTCACGCTCGGAGAGGCGATTGGCTTGCTGCTGAAGGCTTCTGTCACGGCGGTTGGGGGAGAGACGCTAGTGATGAAAATGAAGGGCTGCAATATTGCAGATCTAGCAGAAGTGATGAAAGAACAGGCGGGGCAGCCTGCGTTGAAAGTAAAGGAGATTGGTATACGTGGTGGGGAAAAGCTGCATGAGGTGCTGATTTCGCCCTATGAGGTGCCGCATACGTATCGCTATGAAGATCGCTATTTTGTTATTCTTCCCCAGCAAGCAGACAAGCGCTTACTGAGCCAATACGGTGGATTGGAACGAGTGAGCTTCAATCAATATCGCTCGGACGATGAGTTAATGGATCGCGCTGGAATTGCTGAGCTACTGCGAGGCATGGAGTAATGATGAAAGAGGTGGGTATTTTGCAGCTTATGGAAAAAATAACTAAAGGAACTGTAAAGGTTGCGGTAATCGGCCTCGGTTATGTAGGGCTGCCCATGGCAGTGGAAATGGCAAAGGCTGGTTATAATGTATATGGTGTGGATTCCGATCCCGTCAAAGTAGCCAAGCTGCTTCAAGGAAAGTCGTACATCATAGACATTGGTGATGATGCATTGGAAGGTCTGATCGGGCAGCAATTGCATCCGGTTACGGATATCAAGGTACTGGAGCATGCGGATATCGTCGTGATCTGCGTGCCTACGCCACTGACGGACGGACACCAACCGGATACGTCCTATATTGAAACGGCTATTGATCAGGCTATACCTCATTTGCGTAGACAAACACTGTTGATTCTGGAAAGCACCACCTATCCGGGAACGACCGAGGAACTGATTCGACCGGTGATAGAGCAGCGCAGGGGCTGGACGGTAGGTAAGGATTTCTATGTGTGCTTCTCGCCGGAACGTGTGGATCCGGGTAGCGTTCATTTTAACATTCGCAACACACCCAAGGTGATCGGCGGTTGCACGCCGGATTGTCTGGCAGTGGGAGCAGGGTTTTATGGGTCCTTTTTGGACCAGATTGTTCCGGTAAGCTCGACGACCGTGGCGGAAGCCGCCAAGCTATTCGAGAATACGTTCCGCAGCGTCAACATTGGAATGGTCAATGAGTTGACAGCCGCCTGTGAGAAAATTGGCATCAATATATGGGAGGTACTGGATGCAGCGGCCACCAAGCCATTCGGCTATATGCCTTTTTATCCGGGACCTGGCATCGGGGGGCACTGTATCCCGGTTGATCCGCTATACTTGTCATGGAAATCCGAGCAGCATGGTTTTCCATTGGAATTCGTGGACTTGGCAGATCGCATGAATCGGCGTATGCCGCTGTATATTGCGGAGCGAATTGAAGCTATGCTTGCTCAGAAAGATAAAGCCATAAACAAAGCCAACATCATTCTGGCAGGTGTGGCCTACAAAAAGGACATTGATGATGTTCGCGAATCCCCGGCTCTTGTCCTGTTCGAGCATTTAACTAAAATGGGTGCTTCGGTTAGCTTCACCGACCCGTATGTATCAAGTTTTAAGCTGAACGGTGAAGAAATCCCATCTCGGACGGCAAATGCCCAGCTATGGGAAAGTGCAGATATCGTAGTCATTACGACAGACCATTCTGTGGTGAATTACCAACAGCTGGTCGACCATGCCCCGCTGGTCTTCGATACACGTAATGCGACTGCACATTGCACAGGTGGACATGTCGTGATCTTGGGGCATCCCGGAGGGGGCGCCGCTGTTGGCTAACCGTGATCAGGTAAACGAACGTTATTACGGGCAGATTAATTCGGAGGAATCTCATGAAGCCACCCGCAATAGAATTCACTGGATTTGTCGCCATGTACAGGGTCATACGGTGTTGGATGTTGGGTGCAGTCAGGGCATAACGGCTATTTTGCTCGGGCGGGAAGGCTTTGAGGTAACGGCTATTGATTTGGAAGAGGGCAGCATTTCTTATGCAAAAAAAGAACTTCGTCAGGAATCCGCACCCATCCGGGGACGAGTCCACTTTCAGTTAAAGGACATTTCACAATTTGAGCGTCCTCCCGGTGGATTTGACACCATTATTTTAGGGGAGATTTTGGAACATTTTGCGCATCCCGACAACCTGCTGGCTCATGCTTACCGCTTGTTGAATAAAAAGGGTACGCTCGTCTTGTCTGTACCTTATGGTTACCATCCGTTTCATGATCACAAGCGGACTTACTATGCCGGGAGCCTCTCCCGTGTGTTGTATCCTTATTTTGATGAACAAGCGTTGGAGGTGCATCACAAATATTTGTGCTTTGCAGGCCGCAAGAAGTCGAAAGAACTGCGTGAGGTCAAACCAGAGGCAGCGCATCTGAATGAGTGGATGAAACTGGACGAGGAGCAATTTCGACTGGTGGAGCAGCAGCATGTTCGCAAAATGAATCAGCGAAAGGCCGCACTCGACAAGGCGGTACAGCGAATCCGGTATATGGAGGAACAACTTTTGCCGATGGAAAGGTATGCACGTGTCGAACAGTTAGACAAGACGCAGGCTGAAAGGAGAGTTGCATATACTGCTGGCGAGTCTACCGGAAAAACGAGGGGAGAATCAGCCAAAGGTAAAGGGGATGACGTGAAGTCATGACTGAGCATCCAATGACCATCAGCTTGTGCATGATCGTAAAGAACGAGGAGCACACACTTACCCGCTGTCTGGATTCGGTCTCAGACCTGATGGATGAAATCATTATTGTGGACACGGGGTCGACGGATCAGACGAAGACGATAGCGGCGCGCTATACGGATCGGCTATATACATTTGAATGGAAGGATGATTTTGCAGCCGCCCGTAATGAATCATTTGACAAGGCGACGTGTTCCTACGTCATGTGGCTGGATGCGGACGATGTGCTGCTGGAGCCGGATCGTGAGCGCCTGCGTGCCTTGAAGCAGCGTTTGTCTAAGGATATCGACGCAGTGGTGATGCCACTTCATTTGGCAGAGGGGGAGCAGGGTGAACTGTTGTTCACCTCACGCCGTATCCGTCTCGTGAAGCGCGAGCGACAATACCGCTGGGAAGGGCGTCTGCATGAGGATCTGGTGATACCTCAGGGGCAAATCGTTCATTCAGATGTGGCAGTAACACACCGCCGAATGCAAGACCACATGCTCCGTAACCAACGTATTCTCGCCCGGTGGATCAGCGAAAGCGGCAAGCTGGAGGGGCGTCTGCTGTATTTGCACGCCAATGAATGTTTTGACCGTAAAGAATATGCCGAGGCGGTAGAGGCGTTCAATCTTCTGTTGGAGGAGCCGAGCGGCTACCGTGAGGATCGGATTACCGCTTGTGCGCGGTCGGCGGAATGCTATCTTCACCTCGGGAAGCCGGAGCAACAGCTGGATCGTCTGTTACGTTCCTTTCGATACGGTGTACCGCAATCAGACTTGTGCTGCATGATCGGTGACTGGTTTTTCACAAGAAACGAATGGAGCACTGCCGCGTACTGGTACGAAAAGGCATTGGAGCAACAGCATCACCTTCCGGGTATGCGACCTGTTCCACTACCATGCTACTCCTGGTTACCTCATGTGCGGCTCAGCCATTGCTATGCCCATGTAGGTCAGCTGGACGCTTCGTATGAGCATAACCAGACCGCTTTACGCTATTTACCTGACGACCCGCATTTACTGGATAATGCACGCAAGCTCAAGGAGGCTATTTCCAACTCCCCACCCTCAGCCCGTTCCTCAAAATAGTTCAAGCTGTTCCGGCCCGTTATTCTCTTCGTGTGGCTTGCGAGGGGGAAAAGGTTTAGGGTCCATGCCAAGCATGGTCATGAGTTGCTTGGCATTAGCAGCGGCGTCTCCACCGGAGTTGTTGTTGAAAATAACACACACCTCGCGGCTTTGCTGCTCCAGCTCCAGCAACCTGTCTCTCCATTCGGTCAACTCTTGTTCATTGTACCGATACAGATAACGAACCTCCCGCCAATTCGGTGCAGAGCTTTGATTCCAGCCCGATATGTTCCGCCCGTGGAGACGTACGATTGTCAGATTACCGTCTGTAGCCAACGGCACAATGGGAACCGACCCTGGTCCTGCCTGCGGCTCGTCGCATACGCTGTGTATCCAGCCTTCTTCACGCATGAATGCCAGCGTTTGTTTCCGAAAATCGGGTGTGAACCAGCTTTGATGTCTGAATTCAAGTACGGATGGGACCTCTCCCATCCTATTTTTTGTGTCTCGCAGTACAGCGACATTCTCACGTGTACAGTCGAACCAGGGTGGGTACTGAAACAGCACGGCTTTGAGCTTGCCCGCTTCGTGAAGAGGCTTTATCGATGCATGCAGTGCTTCGTACATGGCATCTATTGTTTTGAAGTAAGGTTGCTTGCCGCGGGTATGTCCAGTCATGCCTTGGTAGGCTTTGACGAGAAATGAAAAAGAGTCAGGGGTTTCCGCCGCCCAGCGTGCCATACGATCTGTGGGCTGCACCGCATAGAAAGAGCTATCCATTTCTACTACCGGAAAATGGCTTCCATAGATACTTAGTTTTTGGTTAGCTTTGGTACCCGTTGGATACAAGTCATCGTGATCGCCCCAACCCGTAAGTCCAATTTGAATCATAATTTCCCCGCTCCTTTCCTTCATGAAAACTTCTAAAGGCGTTCCCATGAATCATTTTAATGATAAAATGGGGTGAATCACATGAAGTTGGTATGAAGTTCCTATGAATATTTAAGCTCAAATACGGTTATTGTAACATGTTTCCTTATTCAGGATTTTGCAAAACCCTTATTCGTAATGCTTTTGAGTTTCCAGTTTGAAAAAGCTAATATAGTATGTAATAGAGCGAAATGAGTTCATGGAGGAGAAACGATATGGCAGAATGGTACGAGCAAAGCTTTGGGGAAGATTATTTATTGGTATACAAGCATCGCGACTTTCAGGGAGCCTATCAGGAAGTGCAAAAAATGATCTCCTGGCTTAAATTACCGCAAGGCTCCAGCGTATTGGATTTATGTTGTGGGATGGGACGTCATTCGCTTGCGCTCGCAGATGCAGGTTATCAGGTGACAGGTGTGGACCTTTCCAATGTGCTGCTGAGAGAAGCTCGTGCAGCTGATTCCGAAGGACGGGTAAGTTGGCATCAAGGGGATATGAGAGAGGTGCCGCTGGATGAAAGCTATGACGCGGTGATGAATTTGTTCACCTCCTTTGGTTATTTTGAACAGGATGAGGAGCAGCTTAAAGTGCTAAAGGAAATATATCGGCTGTTGAAGCCGGGAGGACGCTTTATCATAGATTATTTGAACCCTGCTTACGTAGCCGCTCATTTGGTACCGCATTCGTCGCGGGAGGATGAAGGGAATTGGATTGAGGAGCATCGGGTCATTGAAGATGGATTTGTGAAAAAGAAAATTGCGATTCGGTCAGCTGCATCCGTTACGGGCACTGAGGCAGCCTCTGCTCTGGGCACGACTCCTACTGAGGGAGAACCTGCGCGCGTGTATCATGAACGAGTGAAGCTATATCCATATGAGAAGTTTCGTGGATTGCTAGAGCAAGCCGGACTATCTGTAGAGCAGGTACACGGAAGCTATAATGAAGATCAATATATTGAAGATGCTTCGCCTCGAATGATTTTTGTCGGCGTGCGGGCTTGAAACAGAAAGGCGGGTGGAAGCCATGAAAATGCCAGAGCTTACACCGTGTGAGCGAATAGACGGAGGCTTTCAGGTCAAAATATCCATGTCCTTTCCGCTGCGCTGGGTGAATAGCTATGTGCTCAAGGGAGAGCACGGTTTTACAATTGTAGACCCGGGGCCGCGCAATATGGACACCGAGGCAGAATGGGCGCATGTCTTCCACCAGCTGGGAATGTCCTTTGGGGATATTTCGGACATTGTGGTCACTCATCATCACCCCGATCATTACGGATTGGCGGGCTGGATGCAGCAGCAAAGTCAGGCTCGTGTACATATGTCAGCCCGAAGCCATAAGGAAGCGATGATGATGTGGGACGCTCCAGAATCGACGGTCGCTATGGAGAACAGGCTTCCCAGCTTTTTTGTCCAGCATGGTTTTCCTTTGGAGCAAGTGCCGGCCTTGGAATTACATATGCGGCAGGCTTATTTGCAAGTGAATCCACAGCCTGAGATTACCGTTATTCCTACCGGCATAGACGCTCGTCTGGAATGGGGTGGACGCAGTTGGCTGCCCGTCGAGACGGGAGGGCATGCGCCCGGACATATGTCCTTATATGACCCGAATAGCGGTGTTATCCTCTGCGGTGACGCAGTTTTGCCGCAGATTTCTCCTAATATCAGTCTGCTGCCGGGCAGTGATGCCCAGCCGTTGAAGTCTTATGTAGACGGCTTGCAGCGTCTAGGTAAGCTGGAGGTAGCGTGGGCATATCCGGGGCACCGCAATCCGTTTGGTTATTTTCGGGAGCGGACGCAAGCGTTGCTGGCACATCATGAAGAACGACTGGAGAAATTTCAGCAGCTGATCCAACCGGAGGGAAGCACAGCCTATGAGCTGTGCATTGCCATGTTCGGTGGCAAGCTGGGTATTCACCAGCTAAGGTTTGCCATGTCCGAGACGCTGGCTCATCTGGTGGAGCTGGTGCGCCGTGAACGGGCCTCTATGAGCGAGACGAACCCAATCACGCGCTTCTATCCCTTTTGCCGTCAATAGTCACGGAAAGTTGACCAACAAGTGACATAACGAAACAACATGACAAGCGGCATGCATGCCGGAAAAGAGGACTTTATGAATTTGCTGCTGCTGGGAGCTACCGGACGCGTAGGACGGTATATATTAGATTATGCGTTAGCGGACGGTCATACCGTTACGGTCCTTGTTCGTTCACCGGACAAGTTGGAGGATTACATACCTGGATATGGGAATCAGCTGCAAATCGTACAAGGCGATGCCACTAATGGAGAGGACGTAGCACAGGCGCTGAAGGGTGGGGCGACGACTGTGATCAGTGCGCTGAATACGGATGGAACGACTACCTTATCCGTTAATATAGCCCTGCTGATCCGGCTCATGCAGGAACAGTCCATTTCTCGGCTCATTACGGTAGGAACGGCAGGAATTTTGCAAAGCCGGACCGAACCGGACCTGTATCGTTACGAGTCCTACGATACCCGACGACGCAGCACTCGTGCGGCCCAGGAACATCGGCGAGTGTACGAATTGCTGCGTGAATCGGCACTAGACTGGACAATCGTATGTCCAACCTATCTACCGGACGGAGCGCGGACAGGTATTTATCGCGTGGAAAAAGATTTTTTGCCTGAAGGTGGCTCACAAATTACCACCGCGGATACGGCTGATTTTACTTATTGGCAATGCAAGAGTTACGAATTTATCCGTACACGGGTAGGTATTGCCTACTGATCGTGAAACACCCAACATAGCTTCATTTTTAAGCAATCAACCAGAGCACGGTAAGTGTATCTACTTATTGTGTTTCTTTTTTTATTTGACAAATACTCAGGCTTAGAATACTATGATTCTTAACGGAAACACCGTTTCCCGAAAGTCTTGTGTAGTTCTTTAATTTATTATAGTAGCAACAAGCAACAGTTTTTAATAAGCCAGGATTTTGCAAAATCCTCAAGCAAAAGGAAGTGCATTCAATCATGTCCGAGCCATCGCCTCCCTATAAAACCTATTCGGAAGTGAAGCAACAGCAGCAGCAATTGCTACGTAAAAATGTCATCGATGCCGCATGCATCCTTCTTGTGGAAGAAGGGCCTGAGGCTGTGACCGTACGGCGAGTTGCGCAGAAATTAAGCTGTTCCACCAAGATCATTTACAATATTTTTGGCAGTAAGGATGGTCTTGCCAATGAGATGTACCTGGATGGATGTCGGCTATTGGCTGAAACCTTCCAGCAAGTACCTGTTACCGAAAGCGTACTCGCTGATCTGGAAGCTCTATGCTGGGCGTACTGGGAATTTGCACAGCTCCATTCAGCCTATTATAAAATGATGTTTGGCGGGGCATTGTCTGATTTCAAGCCGGATGAACAGAGCTTGGAGGGGACCACAACGGCACTGTCACGAATTCTGCAAACCGTCATACACGCTATGGAGCAGGGAGCATTGAAAGAGCATGATCCGTTGCTGGTTGTCCGGATGTTTTGGTCTGCTTTACATGGGGTCATACATCTTCAGTTTGCAGGTCATTTTTCAGATGTAGATATGGCTCAAGGGGTGTATGCATTTACACTGAAGAATACGCTCGTAGCATTTAAAACATCCTCATCCCCATCGTAAAAATGAAGTGTACTGAGGTCGTCATAGTAGATGACTTCAGTTCATTATAGAGTAGTGGTAACAATGTTTCTAGAATAAAACAACGATACTGTGGAGGTTATCATCATGTTTATGTACGCAAACAAAACAGCTCTGATCACAGGGGCATCATCCGGTATTGGCGAGGCATTTGCCTATTCGCTCGCAGCTAAGAAATGTGACCTCATTTTGGTAGCTCGGAATGAAACCAAATTAGAAGCGCTGGCCAAGGAGCTCATAGCTAAATATAACGTAAAAGCAACAGTGATTGCGCTGGATCTTTCCACACCCGGAGCATCCCAGACATTGCATCAGGAGGTTCAAAAACAACAGCTAAAGGTAGATCTCCTGATTAACAACGCGGGTTTTGCCACCTATGGATACTTTGAGCAGGTTTCAGGAGAACGACAGCATGAGGAAGTGATGCTCAATGTGGCTGCTTTAGTCGACATCACACATGCATTTATGCCTGATTTATTGCGTAAGCGGGATGGGGGGCTCATCAATGTTTCTTCCACAGCCGCATTTCAGCCCGATCCTTATATGGCCGTATATGGAGCAACCAAAGCATTTGTGCTTTCTTTTACTGAAGCGCTATGGGCCGAAAATCGGAAACGGGGGCTTAAAGTTTTGGCCCTTTGTCCAGGCTCAACAGAAACGCCGTTTTTTGATATTGTTGGCGCAAGTGAAGCGTCAATTGGAATTAGGGAAACTCCCCAAACCGTTGTGAAGAACGCGTTGAGAGCATTTGAAAAGGGACGTAGTCACATCATTTCCGGTCGCCAAAACTATTGGGTAGCTCAGGTGTCCCGGTTCTTCTCTCGTCAATCCACGCTGGGAATTGTAGAACGTGCACTGCGTCCACAAAATGGATTGTAATTTATGAATGAAGGTAATCTGAGCTTGAAATGTTAGAATGGCAATGAATAAGCTGTGAGTATTATGCACCGGGTCTGATCGTTTATAGCTCGACTTGAATCAGACCCGGTGTTCCTATTTGTATAGATCAAGCGCTTAGATCCTATTCTAGTCCTCGGGAATATAGTAAAATTCCATCCCGTTTCTCCCAGCCATTAGCTGACCAGAAGCGTTGACCCCCTGCGTTATGCTCCATCACAAACAGATGACATTTATCAATGCCTTCTCTCAGCAAAGCAGATAACGCTTTATCCACCAATCTGGGCGCGATCCCTTGACCACGATGTGCTGCAGCTACACCCAGATGATACAGAAACCCCCTGCGACTATCGTGGCCCGCTAAAATCGTGCCTATGATGTTTCCGTTGTACTCACAGACAAAGCTAAGTCCTTCGTTCCGTTGTAAAAAGCGTGCAATTCGCTCCGGTGAGTCGGCCTCGCTTAATCCCAATCCGTCTAAGCCATTCCACAGCTCAATGGCTTGATCATAATCATTAGCCTGCATCGTACGGAATGCATACCCTTCAGTAATGTTTGCCATGTCTAGTTCTCCTCTAACCCTTATATATCTGTTATATTCCCACGCGTTGTTTGTTATTTAGCATGTTGTTTAACGTGTTGTATTCGGTGCGCTTTCTTCCCCAAGCTCCTGCTCACGCTCTGCCTGTTTGCGATGGGCGATACGGCTGCTGGCCGAAGCTGCGATAGCGCCCACAATGTCGTCCAGGAACGTATGGATCGGCCCGAGGCTTTTATCATTCAGGCGTTCCAGCACACCTGGTTTGAGTTTATCGACATAACCGTAATTGGTGAATCCAATGCTGCCGTACACATTTACAATGGAAAAGGCCAGAATTTCATCCACCCCGTATAATCCCTCATCATTTTCAATCATATCCTGCAATGGGGGAAGAAGAGCGCCCTGTTCTGCAAGGATATCCAGTTGGATGCCCGTGAGCACGGCATTTTGAACCTCGCGCTTCATCAGTACCTTGTCCACATTCTCCATACATTCTTCCATCGTTAGGGTTGGGTAATATTTTTTCTGTAAAAGCATGACCAGTTCTGCGATTTCAGTCATGTTAACGCCACGCTTGTGCAGCCACTCGCGGGTGGCATCAGCTACCTTTTTACTGTTCAGGCTGTAAGGTACTTTTTTCTTGTCCATAAAATTGAAGTTACCCTCCTCGTATAGATCCTGATTTCTACTGCAATTATGACCAGTGTGTCCAGTCTGCTGAAAAAGTAGTTATTTTTTACGCGAGGCTTGTATACATATTAGTACAATCTGTACAAAATTGTTAGGGAGGAACTTCACTTATGAATATAAAACACCCATGGCGTATGACCTCTGTAGCTGGACTGCTATCCCTACCCCTGTTGTTGTCAGGCTGCAGCCTTTTCGGCAACGAATCGGCATCCATTGACCCCCCGCCGTCCACGACAGAGCAGTCCATGATTAAGGCTGTAACCGGAAAAGCACCTGCCAGTACAGGGCAACTGAGGGCTGTTTTTTTGCAAGATCATAACGGTTTGCTGGCCCCGGTATCTTTACCGATGGCTACAGGGGATGTACAGGCAGATGCCAAGTCGGCGCTGGAAGCCCTGGTTGAGGGGGGGCCGTATGCCGGATTATTGCCAGAGGGATTTAAAGGTGTAATTCCCCAAGGCACGGAAGTGAAAAGTGTGACAGTGGACAAGAACAACAAGCTGGCTGTTGTCGAATTCAACAAATCTTTCGCCAACTATAAGCCACAGGATGAACGAAAATTAATGGAGAGCTTGACCTGGACCCTGACCGACCGTCCTGATATTGAGAGCGTACAGATCTGGGTGGAGGGCAAAAAGCTGAACGAAATGCCTGTTGGCGGCACACCGCTGGATCATCCGTTGACACGTGCAGTAGGTATTAACTTGGAGATTGGTCATGGCGTAACACCACTGGATTCTAGTCCAGTCACTGTGTATTTCTCTTCATCTTCTCCTGCTGGAGTTCAATACTATGTACCTGTAACACGGTTGGTCAGCCCTGAAAAAGATCGTGTCCAGTCAGCACTGCATCAATTGATTCAAGGGCCGCAGACCAAAGATGGGTTACAAGAAGTGATGACAGGAGAGACGGCACTGAAATCGGTAGAACGCTCCAAAGACAACGTCATTACGGTATCGCTCTCGGATGATATGTTCGCTAAGGGAGAAGCAGTGCCTGCTGAATTTTTGGAATCGGTTGTGCTGACAGCGGCAGACAATTCAGATGATGCAGTCAAAACAAAAATTCGGATTGAACTGAATGGTGAAAAAAGCGTGATTGGACAAAATAATCAAAATTATGGAGAGCCTGTAGCCAAGCCGCAGCATATTAACGAAATCCCTCTTTAAGGGCGTGTTCAAAAGTCGGCTTTTCAGGACCGAGAAGATTGGATGAAGCTAGGGACTGAGTAGCGGAGCGTAGACAGATCTACGTGAGCAACGGAAGGCCCGGCTGAATTCAAGATTCGACGTTGAATCCGCTTCTTGATTAGCTTCGTCATGGAAAGACGACTTTTTGAACAACCTCTTTAAGGGCGGGAATCGTCCTTGGGGTGCTTTTGCCTGCACACTTTGGTAAAATAAACATATAAGAACAGGTTGCATACGACGTAGGAGGAAAAAGCATGAGTAGATCTAACGGACGAAACGGTGATGAGCTGCGCCCGATGAAATTGACAGCAGGAGTAAATAAATACGCGGAGGGCTCTGTTTTTATAGAGGTTGGCGAGACGAAAGTCATTTGCACGGCTACTGTAGAAGAACGCGTCCCCCCCTTTATGAAGGGACAAGGAAAAGGCTGGGTAACCGCAGAGTATTCCATGCTTCCGCGTGCGACTCATAGCCGTAATCAGCGTGAAGCTGCGCGTGGCAAGCTGACAGGCCGTACCATGGAAATTCAGCGTCTGATTGGAAGAGCATTGCGTTCGGTGGTCAATTTGCAGGCGCTTGGTGAACGGACGATTACGTTGGATTGTGATGTCATTCAGGCGGACGGCGGAACACGTACAACCTCAATTAC
Source organism: Paenibacillus sp. EKM206P (assembly GCF_011066155.1). Lineage (NCBI taxonomy): Bacteria > Bacillati > Bacillota > Bacilli > Caryophanales > Paenibacillaceae > Paenibacillus > Paenibacillus sp. EKM206P. The sequence continues at coordinate 238,678 of NZ_JAAMNQ010000006.1, forward strand.
CGGTTCTTTCGTAGCGTTGGCGATTGCGGTCAATAAAATTGCTACCCAGCACAAGCTGCCTGTTTTTCCGATTACCGATTTTCTGGCTTCCGTCAGCGTAGGGGTTGTAGGTGAAAAAGCGTTGCTGGATCTGAACTATGAAGAGGATTCCAAGGCCAAAGTGGACATGAATCTTGTCATGACTGGCAGTGGAAAATATGTCGAGCTGCAAGGTACAGGTGAAGAAAGCCCATTTGACCGTAACGAGTTGGATCAACTGCTTAGCTTGGGCGAACAAGGGATTCTGCAAATGATTGAGCGCCAAAAAGAAGTACTTGGACCGATTGCTGATAAGATCGGTGCTGGACGTACAGGAGCTGGCGCCTAATGCAGCTGGATGGCCCGGTCGTCATTGTCGCTACGAAAAACAAAGGAAAAGTGCGGGAATTTGCGCATGCTTTTGCGCCGTTTGGCAAGGAAGTCAGAAGCATGTACGATTATCCCGACATTCCTGATGTCGTTGAAGATGGCAAAACCTTTGCCGAAAATGCACTGAAAAAAGCAAAAGCGGTTGGAGATGTGCTCGGATTGCCCGTGCTGGCCGATGATTCAGGCCTCTGCGTGGACTTGCTGGACGGTGCACCGGGGGTATACTCTGCCCGTTATGCTGGAGAAGGTGCCAGCGATCACGAAAACAATATCAAGCTGCTCGACGTTCTGGAATCGAAGCAGCTGGGTGATGATACGGGACAGCCTTTGCTAAGCCCGGCTCAATTCGTCTGTACCTTGATTCTGTATAATCCGCAGACTGGCGAGACGCTGGAATCGACAGGTTCCGTGGAAGGCTGGATTACTACTGAAACCGCCGGCAGCGGTGGGTTTGGGTATGATCCGCTGTTTTATTTGCCAGAGTTTGAGAAGACAATGGCCGAGCTGACGTTGGAACAAAAGCAGGCTATCAGTCACCGAGGGATAGCTCTGCGTAATTTGGCAACAAAGCTGGGTAATCCACAGGCATAGCTTGGTAGCAGGGGCGAAATCATCCCCCATTCACATAACGAAAAAAGGCTATCCGTCAGTCATGAGCTGCGGATAGCCTTTTTGGTATTTTTAGCTTATCGAATAGCTACCTTGTAAGTGCGCAACCAGTTATCCACTTGGGCCAAATAGGCAAACAACTGCGGACCCGACATCAGTTGACCAAACCAAGGCAGATTGGTGGATGCCTCCGGTGAGGCGGCAATATCGCGTACCTTTTGCGCATCAATCAGCTTGAGCAGTGGGGAAGAGGAGTCATCCAGCAGCTGCAGCGCCTGCTTTTTCACAGCCTCAAGGTAGGAAGGGTTATGCGTTTTTGGATATGGGCTTTTTTTGCGATACAGCACATCATCCGGCAGTACACCCTCAAGCGCCTTGCGCAAAATACCTTTTTCACGTCCGCCTGTCATCTTAATGCTCCACGGAATGTTCCATACATATTGCACCAATCGATGATCGCAATACGGTACCCGCACTTCGAGTCCGGCTCCCATACTCATCCGATCCTTGCGGTCCAGTAGAGTAGGCATAAAGCGGGTGATGTTCAAATAGGACATAACGCGCATTTGCGCAGCTTTTCCTGTTTCTCCTGGTAGCTTCGGCACTTCTCCTACCGCTTCGGAGTAGCGGTCGTTCAAATACTCCAGCGGCTTGATCCAGTCCCGCACTTCGGGAGACAACAGACTGGCTCTCATGTCAGGAGCAACTGCCCACGGGAATGTACCCGAATTCAGCATATCCTCCCGGTGGAACCATGGATATCCGCCAAAAACTTCATCCGCAGCCTCGCCGGAAATAGCGACCGTAGCCCCTTTTTTAATCTCCCGGCAAAAGAGATACAGCGACGAATCCACGTCCGCCATTCCGGGTAAATCCCGCGTTAGCGTGGAGTTGTTCAGAGCTGCTACGACTTCTGGCGTATCGAATTCAATCCAGTGATGATTTGTCCCTAATTCATCCACCATCCGCTGAATCCAGGGGGCATCGGCTCCGGGTTGAAACGCATGGGCTTTAAAATGCTTGTCGTTATCCACATAATCGACCGAATACGTATGAACTTGTCCCTGCCTGGTACGTTTGTAATAATCGACAGCTAATGCGGATAGAGCGCTTGAATCCAGCCCGCCAGACAATAAGGTGCACACCGGAACATCCGAAATGAGCTGCCGCTCCACCGTATCCAGCAACAGTTCTCGTACCTTAAGCGCCGTTTCTTCGGTGTTATCCTCATGCGCAATGCTTTCCAGTGTCCAGTAGGCTTGAATGCGCACGCCGTCGCGGCTGTAAGTCAGCGTATGCCCGGGGCGTAGCTCCTTCATAGACGAATAGACGCCGTGTCCGGGGGTACGTGCAGGACCGATGATAAAGATTTCGGCCAATCCCTCAGCGTCCACTGCTGCTTCTACCGCTGGATGCTGAAGCAGTGCTTTGGGTTCTGAGCCAAATACGAATACTTCTTCGGTCTGGCTATAAAATAGCGGCTTCACTCCCAGCCGATCCCGTGCCAGAAACACCTGCTCCCGCTCACTATCCCAGACCGCAAACGCAAAAATGCCGTTTAACCGATTCACACATTCGGGGCCCCATTCGATATAGGATTCGAGCAGCACCTCCGTGTCGCATTGTGTACGGAAAAAATGCCCGCGCTGTTGCAGCTCTTTTTTCAACTCAGGCGCGTTATATATTTCCCCGTTATATACAATCGTATAAGTGATATCCTCCAGCTGCCGGATCATGGGTTGAGCGCCATTTTCCGGGTCCATAACGCTCAGTCTTCGGTGTCCGAAGGCACACGGATTGGATATCCAGGTACCCGCAGCATCTGGTCCGCGATCGGAGAGCGTTTGTGTCATATTCAGCAGCAGCTCAGATTGATGCATTAAGTCTCCGTTCCACTGTATGAAACCTGTAATTCCGCACATGTCTGTTCATCCTCTCTTTATCGTGTTCATCCAGTGTTGGAATGAATCAAAAACTAAATCCCCAGTTCAACAGTATATATGCCGAAAAGAAGCATAAAATGTCTGTCCGTTCCGAAAACTACTGATGGGGCAACCCGTCTACTCGCAAGGAAGGAGGAAGACCATGTACTACATCAAGGATGCCAAAATACGCCGCTTCACTGAACTTGACGGAGTGCGTTGCGCTGAGGTAGAGGTGCGGCCTGGTGCCGCGGATGACCCGGAACTGCTGGTCTATATCACGGCCAAGGATCAGACGGATGGTCAGCATGACTATGACATGGTACGGATCATCCGCAATGACGCCGATCTGGAGCTGGATTGGTACGACAATAACCTGCATTCGGCATTTGAGGAAGTGACAGACAAGGCTTTTACCGATTCTACACACATTACTGCTGGTGAGGAGCGAGAGAAGTTCAAAAAAGAATTGCTCTCCTATGGGCAACTCAGTACAGAGTTCGCCAAGGAGTTCGGGGCATGAGGATATGGTGTGCTATGCCTCGGCTTCTGTTGATTTGGGCTCCGGCGCCATCGCCGGATCAGCGTGAAAGGAGGGGGAAATCATAGACGGCAAAGCGAATTATAAGAAAAATAAAGGCAGCAGTTATATTCATAACAATGAGTTTGCAGAAGAAGTGCTGGAGAAAAACGTAAGACATGAAGTACGGAGAAGTCCTAAACGCTTTGGGAATAAATAAGCAGCCATTGAACCAAATAGCAACAGCAACTCATTAAAAATGACCCTAAAGAAGCCTCCGTATCCCGCCAAATTTGCGGTATGTAGGAGGCTTCTTTTTGAACTAAGCCGCTTCACGCAGCGTCATAATTCCTTTGTAGATGTTATACACAAAAACCCCGAGATAGACCACTACGAATAGCAGTACAAACCCGATCACTGAACCTGCATGATTCGCCGTTATAATAAAATACACTAGCGGAATCGCCGCAATAATGGGGAAAATATGCGATAAAATAGCTTTTTTTGCATGTCCCTGAACATATTCGTCCCGTACTGCAATCCACACAATGACAGGCACTAGAAAAGGTGCGAAGAAAATGCTGAAATAACAAAGTGACGACAAGAGACCTCTCACGGATTAACCCCTCCTTTATGCATGGTTCTTTGTACATAATACCCCGTTAGCGTCCAAATGATTCCTTTTGCAGCTCACTTCCCTACATCATGAAAAAATGCTTTTGACAGTTGCCCGAAATGTGATATAATAATCAATGCGCTGAATACATAAGGTTTTATTGATCACCATCTTGTCCCAGTAGCTCAGCTGGATAGAGCAACGGCCTTCTAAGCCGTCGGTCGGGGGTTCGAATCCCTCCTGGGACGTCGAAGCGTTCAGATATGTAAAGTTTGAACGAAATTTAAAATGCTTCAAATCCTTGATATATAAGGGTTTGGGGCGTTTTTTCTTTTATTGGGGTTACGATAGAAAACGTTAGAATAAGGTGTGATTAATACACCTGTTTACTCAAATTATACACACGATTTTTACACGCTGTGCACCTCTTGTTTTATGAATTGAGTTACTCAACAGGCGTGGCAGAATCTAAAAGTATCTATAATCATAAAAGATTTATTCCACTTTTAGATAAGGATTGAGAAGACCATTTCAGCTAACTGCAGCTTTAGTTTAATAACAATCTTCCATAAAAGAGCGCGATTCTATAATAAGGATCAGTTCGTTTTCATTAAAGGGCCATATTATATCTTTTAATTTAAGTGAAACTGCCTAAAAAGTATGTTAATATCAGATTTAACAGACAGACAAACTGGTATTTATAGAGGCGAAATTATGAAAAAATATAGAATATATCAAGTAGACTCATTTACAAAAAATAGATTTCATGGTAACCCTGCTGGGGTTGTTCCAAATGCAAATGGACTTACAGATGAGCAGATGCAGAGAATTGCAAGAGAATTAAATAATTCGGAAACTGCATTTATTTTTGAAACAGATTCTTCAAATTATGATGTTGAAGTAAGATTTTTTACTCCAACAACAGAGGTTCCAATTTGTGGTCATGCAACAGTAGCAGCGCATTATATTTATGCAATTGAGAGAAAAGCTGAAACTGGAAGAATTATTCAAAAAACAAAAGCAGGTATATTGCCTGTTGATGTTATAAAGTATGAAGATGACTATTCTATTGTAATGACACAGGGAGAACCTTCTGTATCAGAGCCTTTAAATGATGAAATAAGAAGTCAGATTGCAAATGCGTTAGGTATTTCTTGTAAAGATATTTGCATGGAATATCCAGTTGCAATATCTTCAACAGGTCATTCTAAGGTAATGGTTCCGATTTACTCCAATGAAATACTACATAGTTTAAAACCTGATTTGCAGAAGCTTACAGAAATCAGCAAGCATATTGGATGTAATGGATATTATGTTTTTACATTAAATCCACAAGAGGATATATTGGTTCACGGAAGAATGTTTGCTCCTGCAATTGGAATAGCTGAAGACCCGGTGACAGGAAATGCAAACGGACCGCTTGGAGCCTATTTGGTACACTATAACATTTTGCAAAATGAGAATGAGCAGTCTTTTGATTTTGATATTTTACAAGGTGAGGCAATCAAAAGAGAGGGAACAATGCATGTTCATGTGAAAAAGGAACAGGGAAAACCCGTATTAGTTCAAATTACGGGGAAAGCGGTTATTGCTTTTTCAACGGAGATCATACTTTAAAAAAGTTATCAATAATCTTAATGACGGATTGTCAAGCCAAGTACAAACCAATAACACCAATGTCCCAGCAAGTACTCCTGGGACGTATAGCAAAAAGCTTCCTACATGTAGGAAGCTTTTTTGTGTTCCAGCAGGATGATTGCTGCTAGCTTTATACCGTCGCCTTCTCCTTATGAGCAAAGAATTGAGGTAGATGCTCTTTGTGTGCTTCTAGTAATTCATCCAGTACGGTTTGAGCAATGTCACCACTTGGTACGAGCGGATTCAGGGTGAAGGCTTGCAGTGCTGTTGCATAGTCACCGGTGACCGCCGCTTCAATCGTCAGCTCTTCCATTGCCTTCATCACTTGCAGCAAGCCCCGCTGGGCAGGTGGGAATTTGCCAAAGTTGACAGGTTCGGCACCATGAGCGCGAATGACACTGGTCACTTCGATGGCGCTATCATAAGGAACATCATCAATCGCCCCATTGTTACGTGTACTAACTACCATCAATGTGCCTTTGTTGTTATAAATGGAATTAATGATCTCACAGGCTGCATCGCTGTAATGCGCACCGCCGCGTTTGGATAGTTCCTCTGGTTTGTAATCCAGATTCGGATCTTTATACAATTCAAACAGACTTTCTTCCAGACGTTTGACCACTTGGCCCCGAGTTCCTTCGTTTTTGGCTTCCTCTAATTCTTCCTTGAGCATGTTATCCGTCATATAGTAATACCGATGGTAAGGACAAGGCAGCATTTTCAATTGACGAACTTGATCATACAGAAAGCGCATGTTCTTAATATTTTCTACGACTTTCTCTGGCTTTGCGCCCGGAGCGTACAGTCCTTCAATAACTTGCTCTGTTAATTCGACCCCTGTTTTGTCATAAACTTTGTGCCAATGAAGGTGGTTAATGCCTGCAAATTTAAAGAATAGCTCTTCTTCCGGTTTGTCCAGCACAGCCGATGCACTCTTGATCGCGCCGATTGGAACATTACATAATCCGATGACTTTATCCCACTGACCATAACGAAGCACGGCTTCGGTGACCATACCCGCAGGGTTGGTAAAATTAATTAACCATGCATTCGGACACAGTTCTTTCATATCTTCGACGATACTGAGGATAACAGGGATGGTACGAAAAGCTTTGAACATCCCACCGGCCCCATTAGTTTCCTGACCGATCATGCCATGTTTTAACGGAATACTTTCATCCTTAATCCGGGCTTCCAGCAAGCCTACCCGAAATTGGGTCGTTACAAAATCAGCGTCCTTCAACGCTTCCCGGCGATCCAGGGTCAAATGTATCTCACAATCAATGCCTGCGGCTTTTACCATCCGTTTGGCCATGGCGCCTACGATCTCCAGTTTTTCACGACCTGCCTCAATATCTACCAGCCACAATTCCCGAATGGGAAGCTCTGCATAACGTTTGATGAAGCCTTCTACTAATTCCGGTGTATAGCTGGAGCCTCCGCCAATGGTTGCAATCTTTATGCCTTTTTTCATAGTTAGTGCCTCCTAAGTATGTTTTGTAAACCGCTTTCTTAAGCACAAATTCACTGTAATCCCTGTAATGCATTACAGGTCAAGCGCTTTTGAAAAACTTATTTTGGGAAGGTGACAATTATAGGGCGGACACCACGAACATGCTAAAATAGAAAGAACGAGGTGAGAAAAATGGCGAATATTCATGAAATTGCAAAGCTGGCGGGGGTATCCTCGGCTACGGTGTCCCGTGTCATTAACAACCATCCGTACGTAAGTGAACCGACAAGACAGCGTGTGCAGGAGGTCATAGATCGACTGGATTATGTTCCTAATCTTAATGCGGTATCTTTAAAAAAAGGCATGACCAAGCTCATAGGGATTATTTCACTTTCTTTTAATGATTCATTGGGTTTATTTGTGCGCGGATTTACAATGTATGCCCAGGAGCATGGCTTTAATATAGCGCTGTTTATTACCAATGGGGAGAAGGAACAGGAGCTTGAAGCGCTGGAAATGTTGCGGAGAAAGCAACTGGACGCCTTGGTCTGTATGATTCGCGTTAATGAGTGGAGTGTGATTGAGCATTATACAAAATATGGCCCGATTGTGACCTGGCAGCGTGTAAACATTGAGGCAATCCCGTCTGTATTTATGGATCAGTATCAGGGCTATACGCTGGCATTGGAACATTTGTACACCCGAGGATATCGGAAAATTGTGAATGTGTACGGCAGCATGCGGGGGTTGAATACAAAAGAACGCATTCGAGCTTATCATGACTTTTGCGAAAAATATGATTTGGACGCTGAGGCCTTCCCGCATTTTTATGATTTAAATTCAATAGAAGCTGGTGAACAAATAGCTCATTGGTGGGCAGAACGAGCACCAACAGACAGGCCGGACGCCTTCGCCTGTTCTACCGATTATTTGGCAGCAGGTCTTTTGACTGAAGCGCGTAGGCTAGGTGTTTCTGTACCGAGTGATTTTGCAGTAGTAGGCTTTGATAACACCGAAATCTCGCATTTGCTTGATTTAACTACGATTCATTACCCGATAGACAAGCAAGCTGAGAATGCGTTCATTATGATTCGAAATGCCCTCGAAGGGCTGGATGAAACGATACATCATCTGGAATTCAAATTAGTAGAGCGAGCGACCACCTGAATTCTGAAAGGGTTGTGTTTCAAAGCTTCTCAATGAAAATGATGGAGGTGTTCACCCATCCATTGTTACAAATATTTAAATGCTAATGAATATATGAATTAATGTGGTATTTTCACCTTTTTAAGGGGTACTAATAATGTGGATATTAACTAAAGCTCATTGACGTATGTTAAAATTTGGACAATAATTTGAGATGAGATTATAAAAATTTGGTGTTTTTATGTGAAGGGTGGTTATGACTTGGGACATACACCTACGATCTTAGATAAGTTTGAGAATTTTTTAAAACAAAACAATTTGACTTTGGCGCAATTTTCCGAACATTCAGGTGTTCATCAAAGAACACTTAATAATTGGATTGCCAAGCATCGTCCTGTTGCTATACATCAGCTAGATCGAATCACTTGGGCTATGGGACTACCAGAAGGTTTTTTTTACGAACTATACATAGATAACTACATCATTGAGCGTTCCCCAGATTGGCGGCGAATTGAGCCGTTGTTATTTCGCTGTGCGGAACTGGACAAGTTACATGCGATCCAGCTTGTAGTGGCCCATATCATGGACAACCTCCTTTATTCCCCGAAGCTATTCGATGCGGCAGAAATGTTATTCGCACAAGGTCAGCGTAATGCTGCTTTGTTACTCTATGAGGGGATTGCGGAAGGCGAGAAGTACCAGCACTCTGAACGCTTGGCTATCTGTCAGTATCGTCTGTTTACGATTCAGGTGGGGAACGATCAGATCCGAAATCTCAAGGCGGCTACTCGATTTGAACCCTTTGTCGAACGTCTGGATGAAATAGATCAACTTGATGCGTTGAAGGATCTAGCGAATGTGTATCGTTCATTACACGAGTGGGATATGCTTTATGAAACAGCTCAAAAAATGAGACATAAAGCGGAAATTTATTATTCTATGAAACAACGGCAGAAGAAGCAAAAGAGTGAGGAGTCTTATATGAGGTTAAGTCGTCCCATATTTGTTTACATTACCTATGCTGATTTACTGTGTGCTAGTGTATGTGAAGCCCAAGGCAATTATCAGCAAGCTTTACAGTTTACATATGCCTACGCAAATTTAGATTGGGTGATTGAGACAGACGAGGAAACTCGACACTGGATCAACTTGTACGAGCATTGGGCAGTAGGTAATATCTTTGTAAATAAACTTCTGTCTGGGGATACCAGTGTGCTTCCAGATTATGTTGAATATATTGTAGCTACATTAATTACTAACGAAGATGAAAAGCTCTCAATGCTGTTGAACATTATAATAGCGGCTAACCGATATGCAATAGATGTTGATGATGTACTCTCACGTTTTGAAGTGGAGTTTAATTCTTTTGATCCAGCATCTACTGATATGTACACACATCAAGTTGTACCAGAACACATAACGCTTTTTAAATATGAACTTGCTAAGTATTACTTGAATAGAGGTAGCTACACGCATGGCTTTAAATACTTGCTAGACGTTTTATCTAAATCATTAACCATTAATAAAGAAGCTTTTTTTATTAGGTGCATAAGACTATTTGAGAAGTTTAAAGCGTTTGCAGATGTTAAGGCCCATATGAGGTACGAAAGTTTAGTGAGCGAAGGGCAAAGAGAAAGAACGTTTTATTATTGGTAGTAGTATCCTTTTATTCATGTAGGATTAAGATCCTGTATGTAAATATTATTAATAGAAACTAGAGCCTCTGCTCCACTTTATTAGTGGAAACGGAGGTTTTTTGCATAGATTTAGGGACGCCCTTATTTATGAAAACTTTTGTGATATTCTCTTTTTGTTAGGCGCATCATCCGAAAAACCAAAAAACGTCTTTTTATTCTAAAATGTGACATAGAGGAGGGGATCATACTGATGAACCAAGGTGTGACTTTACTTCGTGTCGAGAGAGCTAGGAGGAAACTGTACCAAGTCCAGAAAAAGTATGGATTTTTAACACACCCCAAAGTAATTGAGCAATCTAAAAGGTTGGATTACCTGTTGAATCATTACCAAACATGCAGATCGAATCATTAAGCTCTGGTGTATTACATGTTGCGTAATACATGATTCCAAAAACTAAAACTTGGAGGTAGTGATGTTGAATCATCGAAATTCTGTAACCCCTTTTGGATGGGAGATCAAGCAAAAACTGCTCGAGAAAAGAATGGATCAGAAAACTTTTTGTAGTACATATCATATTCCAGCTTCCAGATTGTCAAATCTCATTCATGGGACACGCAAGGCTACAAGATACAGAAAACAAGTATCCGAATTGCTCGGAATTGAAGAATAATGTATTATTTCTATTTTTGAAACGACTCTGTCTGAACATAAGTATTAATTAAAAGCGACTTATGCCATCGTGTTTCTTTTGAGATAAATAAAAATAGGATAATTCCGAATAAGATCATAAACATAATCAGTTCTACGATCGTATCGGTTATAATACTGGTCTTATATAAAGTCTCGACAACCTAAGAAGACGATCTGATTAATCAGATCGTCTTCTGCTGGGTATGAAACGAGAAATTATTTAGTCAATCGAAACAATTTGCTATGATCCATCTTTATCTTTTATTAAATGATTTTTGGGACATCTCTCGATTTTTGATGCCTAGCACTACCTTTTTCTTTAATTCCTTGACCGCGCCTCTAACCTGCTCTGTCTGTGTCACGGCTGAAATCACCGCCACACCATCTGCACCTGCACGTGCGACTTCCTCAACACGGTCGACTGTAATACCTCCGATTCCAACAATCGGCACATCAATTCCCGTTTTACGCATCTCATATAAAATTGCTGGCCCATGTACAGCATGGGCATCATCCTTCGAGAGGGTAGGATAGATTGGCCCGACGCCGAGATAATCAGCACCTTGCAGAATGGCTCGACGTGCTTCCTCAATGGTATGGGCAGAGACGCCTAGAATTCGATTTCCGATTCGCTCGCGGACGGTTTCGGCAGATTCATCGTCCTGACCGATGTGAACACCGTCAGCGTCGATTTCAAGAGCCAGCTCCACATCGTCATTGATGATGAAGGGGACACCAGCGTGGCGGCACAGTTCCTGTAGCTGGCGCGCAAGTTCGAACATAGGGATACCCGTTAATGCGCCATGGCCTTTTTCCCGGAACTGGACCATGGTTGCCCCGCCAGCCAGAGCCTCCTGCACGACCCAGCCTGGTTCCGCTAGGCAATTCACGCTTCCAAGCACCAGGTACATCTGTAGCTGGCGGCGCACCACCTCTGACAACATTCTGCCGCTCATAGAAGCATCTCCTGACGACGACGGAAGGCCCAATGATTGGTGGGCCCATGTCCCTGTCCAAGCTGCAAAGATTCCTCAATCGCCGCCTGGATGAAGGCTTTGCCATTCGAGATAGCCTCCGGTACAGACATCCCTTTCCCTAATTCTGCGGTAATCGCTGCCGAGAAGGTGCACCCAGTTCCGTGTGTATGGACAGTCCGTACTCGCTTGCCGCTCAGCTCTGTAAAGGCGGTTCCGTCAAAGAGCAGGTCAACAATCTGTTCGCTGCTCTCGCTCTCGTCAGCGTGGCCACCCTTGATCACAACGAATTCTGATCCCATACTGCTAATATGTCTTGCAGCCTCGCGGCGATCCTCCATCGTACGGATGCTGATCCCTGTCAGGGCTTCCGCCTCCGGGATATTCGGTGTAACGACCAGGGCCAAGGGGAGCAGTTCGTCCTTCAAAGCCTGCACCGCTTCCAATTGCAGCAGTTCAGCGCCCCCCTTCGCAATCATCACGGGATCGACGACGACCTTTTTCCAGCCGAACTTTCGGATCTGCTCACTCACAAGACGGATGATACCCGCATTAAACAGCATGCCAGTCTTCAGGGCATCCACTCCAAGGTCTAATCCTACAGCTTCGATCTGTTCCGCTGTTGCTTCCTGTGGCAGCGGATATACGCCGTGGACCCCTAAGGTGTTCTGTACAGTAATGGCCGTAATAGCTGACATGCCGTATACGCCAAGCTCTTGAAAGGTTTTGAGATCGGCTTGAATTCCGGCCCCGCCGCCACTGTCCGAGCCGGCAATCGTCAGTGCTCTGGGTACACGAGTGTCTGTCATCGCGCACCACCTGCTGTAGTTGTTCCAGCTTCACGGATCGTGACATGCCCCTCTAGCGAACCAGTATGTAGTTTGGCGAGCTCGTCGAGAAAGGCAATCTGGAAGCTGCCTGGCCCTAGCTCTGCGGTACGTGTTGCGGCTCGGGAAGCTGCTGCACTGTAAAATGCCAAGCCTGCTGTACCTGCGAGCAGCAGGTTGGGTTCAACAGCTGCAAAGGCACCTAACACAGAGGTCAGCAGGCAGCCTGCTCCGGTTACCTTCGTGAGCAGCGCGTCTCCGCCGCTTATCATTCGTGCTTCGGTCCCATCGGTGATGACGTCTTCTTTTCCAGTGATGACAACCATTGTATTGAGCGCTCGAGCAGCCCGAATTGCCAGATCGACATGGCCGCTGTCAGCACTGTCACCAGCATCTACGCCTTTAATCTCACGCGCTTCTCCGACAAGATGGGCAACTTCGGCTGCGTTGCCCCGTACCAATGAGATTTTGACTTTACTCAGGATTCGCAGTGCCGATTCAGTTCTAAAGCTCGTTGCTCCCGCACCGACCGGGTCTAGCAGGACCGGAACACCGTGTGCATTCGCCGATTGTCCAGCAATGATCATGGCATCCACCAGTTCGCGGTTCAGCGTACCGATGTTTAACACGACGGCGCCTGCTATTTTGGCCATATCTGCTACTTCCTCGGGTGCATAGGCCATCACCGGGGAGGCTCCCAATGCATACAGGCCGTTGGCGGTAAAGTTGGTGACTACCACATTGGTGATATTGTGAACGAGGGGTTTGCTATTTTGTACCTTCGTTAGGAGATCCGAATAACTTTTTTCCCATGTACTCATCATGATTATCCTCTCTATAGTTGGTGGTTCAACAGGACATTAACCGTACTTCACGCATCGAATTGACAGGCTGACTATTCCAAGACCGCTGCCTGCATCTGGACCGGCCATTCTTCCTGCTTATAAGCCATGTCCCAGAACTTATATTCCAGCTGGCAGCTCAGTATAAAATGCTCAATCATCCGCTCCCGCTCAGCAGCCGTTGCCCCTTCCGCCCAAGCATCTACACGTTCTCGGAACTTGAGTGTTGTATCATCAAGCTGGTCTCCATAAAAGCCAATCCATTCATAGAACGGATGGGACTTATCCGGCTTTACTTCATCTAGCAGCCTGCGGCCAATCTCGGCATACGTCCACATACATGGCAGCAGCACAGCCAAGATCTCGCCCAGGTTGCCCTCATGCGCAACCGTCAGCATGTGCCGGATATAGTGATGAGCCGACGGAGCGAGCGGATATCCCTGCAATTCTTCATAGGTCACCCCTGCGACAGCACAGAAATTTTGATGCGGGTGAACCTCGCTGTGGAGAATAAAAGAGATTTGTTCATTAAATACAGCCATGTCCTCCCGATTCGTGCATTTGGAGATTGCGATGCCGTATATCCGCATGTAGGCGTTCAAATATTCAAAGTCCTGTTTTACATAGTGAATCAGCTGTCCCCTTGTCAAACTTCCTTCAGCAATACCTCTCACAAAGGGATGCTCAAAAATCGCTTGAAAAATGCCGTCCGCCTGCCGACGGAGTTCTTGTGTAAAACTCAATTTCGCCACCTCCATAAAATTGAAGAGCAAGAAGTCCTGTAAGAATATAATTCCGGAACAACGCTAAAAAGCCGCCCCGGAAAACTGGAGCGGCTTCAACAATAGGCACAATGCGCAAAAAAACGCTTGAAACCTTATATAAAGGCTCCACTTTCCTACGCTAGTACGAACTAGATCAGGTTCAAAGGGTCCAAGATACGTTCTTGTCTCAGCTATAGCGGCTCCCCTAGTGGACTTCTATTCTTTTGACTATTACTGTACATACGTTCATACGCTATGTCAAACATGTCTATCTGGTCAAGGGCCAAACGACAGAGCTGAAGTTCGCTTCCGAGAGGGAAAAAGGCGCTGGAGAAGGTCAGTTCCGTCTACACGAAGGAGTTCGCGGCAGGCTTCACTGTCTAATTAATCAGATTTTATACCAAAAGAGAAATCAGAACTGGGAGTGTGACGAGCGATATGACAGCACTGATGACAAAGGAGGAGGCTGTTTCTGATTCCAGGCTTTCAAAACGGGTGGCGATCATAGCAGCGACTGCTGAACCCGGGAAGGAAACGAGCAGAACTGCCTTCACAGTATCTGCAGACGACAGACCGCACAGGTAGGCGATCAGCAGCATTAATAAAGGCTGTACAATTGTTTTTAACAATGCGATGGCAAAGGCACTTACACTAAAACTAATGTTGCGTACGCCAATGGTCACTCCGACAGCGAATAAAGCGGCCCCGGACGTAATGTCTCCGATTTGATTCAACGATTTGTTCAACAAATCCGGTGAATGGAAGCCGAACAAGGTCAAAATTACACCAATCAGTGGAACCAGCGCCAGCGGTTCTTTTAAGCCGTGAAGAATGGAGTCCCAGATTAACCTTCCGAGGTGACCGTTCCGTTCTTTGCCTGAATTCCGGCTGGCTACGGTAGCTATAATAGTAGCCGCCGGGTCAAGGAAGGCATTGACTACAATTCCCGTAAGCGCAATCGGAATGGCGACAGCAGAGGAACCGTAGATGGCTCCAAGCACCGGAATACCCATAAAAGCAAAGGTAGGCTGTGCCGAGTTCAAAGCAAACATGGCGGCATCCTTCACTGACTGCTTCCCCGCAAAGCGGGACAGTAGAAGGAGAACGGCAAAAAAGCCGACAATGCCAATGAACAGTGCCAGCAGGAATGGCCATTGCTCGATGAGTGCTTTCCTGTCCGTTGTCGTGATACCGATGAATAGATGCGCAGGCAGTGCAAATTTGGTAACGAGCGCATTTAAGGCCTTGGAGGAAGAGGCATCAAAGCTTTTGTAATGCCCCGCTAACCACCCTAAAATAATAACGAAAAAAATCGGCACCAAAATGTACAAGATATGTCCGACACTCATAGATTGATTCTCCTTGCTTGAACTGACGTATTCTGCCTGTCTGAACAAGGCAATCCCTTTCCTAAATGGAGCATTAGTGAGGGTGATGTATTACGCTTTCCACTGCTTTGACCTTGACATATTCCGGTTTCCACATTGCATCCCGTATAGCTTGTTCAACATTTGAAATGTGTGCCTGAGCTACCTGATCCTGAATCGCTGCTTTCGCTACCGCAACCGCAACAACGTACGAAACATCACGTAATTTTTGGATATGAGGGAGCAACGCACCGCCAGGCTTATTCGAATCTACGCCATTGGCAACGGCATCTGCTGCGGCTGTAAACATCGCAGGGGTAATCCTTTTGGCTTTAACCACAATCGCACCCAGACCCAGTCCCGGGAACACAAAGGCATTGTTCGCCTGTCCAATTTCAAATTTCGTACCGTTATAAGTGACGGGGTCAAAAGGGCTTCCGGTAGCAATTAATGCCTTGCCATCGGTCCACCGTATTAGATCCTCAGGTATAGCTTCTGCAAGATTTGTAGGATTGGACATGGGCATAATGATCGGGCGTTCTACATGCTTCGCCATCTCTTTGATGATCTCTTCAGAAAAGGCACCTGCTACTCCAGAAGTTCCGATTAATAGGGTAGGCTTCACCTGACGGATGACCTCCAGCAGCGGTATTTTGCCGTCATCCGACCGCGTCCATGAGCTGACTTCCTCTTTTTTACGTACATACGGTTTCTGATATTCCAGTACATCTTCCATATCGTCCGTTAACAGCCCACGGTAATCAAAGGCCCAAAAGGACTTGAATGAATCTTCCGCGGAAAGGCCGTCCTCGATCATAGCGCCCCGAATTTGGTCAGCGTTACCGATCCCTGCTGCTCCTGGGCCGAAGACAAGTACCTTTTGCTCACGCAGCGGAGTCTTGGTGACACCCACCGCCGAAAGAATTGCAGCCAAGGTCACCGCTCCTGTACCTTGTATATCATCGTTGAAGGTGAGTATACTTTGACCGTATTTTCCTATAATATGGCGTGCATTTACGCTACCAACATCTTCCCAATGTAAAAGCGCCTTCGGGAATTGCGCTAACGTTTTGCTGATAAAAGTATCAATAAACTGGTTATAGGCTTCTCCGCGAACCCGTTTATGGCGGTTTCCGATGTACAGTGGATCATTCAGCAACTTTTCATTATTCGTACCTACATCCAGTACAATGGGCAGCACCCGCCCGGGATGAATGCCTGCCGCAGCCGTATACACTGCAAGTTTGCCAATAGCAATGTTAATCCCCCCGACACCCCAGTCCCCAATCCCCAAAATACTTTCGGAATCCGTTACGACGATCAGATCCACATCTTCACCACTCAAACCGGAATTATAAAACGCTTGTCCAATACCGTTCGGGTTATCTATCGACAAATATACGCCCCCAGGGCGGTTGTACTCGTGACTATATTCTTGAATCGCGGTTCCGACGGTCGGTGTATAGACTACGGGTAGCATTTCACTTAAATGATCGGTTAGTAGCCGATAGTAGAGGACGACATTTCGGTTGTGGAGGTCGTTGAGAGAAGCATTTTTACGTAGCATGGTAGGTTGTGCGAGAAATTGCTGATATGCTCGTACGCTCTGTTTCTCCAATGAAAGGACGGTGGGAGGAAGGATTCCATCCAAACCCAGTTCTTTGCGTTCTTCTTCTGTAAAAGCAACGCCTTTGTTCAAAAGGGGATTTGCCAACACATCCTTCCCCCGTAAAGGAGTAGATAATGACCCATCGCGATTGACATAAAATGCTTCCATAGAAAGACCTTCCTTCTGTTCATTTACATAACTATTCATAACGAAAGATGACATGTTATCCATAGTATGGACGTGCCAATTTGTTTTATTCGTTTATTTATATATGACAAAATAACCATATTCATTTCTTTCTATTGATCTAAAAGGACCAACTTTCGATATGGATTCGCTAACTAATACTAAGGATTTTGGTTCTAATGAATCAGGTCTAAATACTCTGTTTTTATCAAATATGAAAATCAGTTTTTCTTCTCTTATTCTCTTATATATCATGGAGTGTCAGCTATTTTGTTAAGAAAATATGAAGTATTTGGACATTAATTTAATCCCTATAAACAAACATTCTTAATTCTTTTTCAACAAAATAGAACTATTCGGAGGAAAAGGAGAGGTTTGTGTGCAGGGACCTATAGCCATTTTTAGCGATAATGACAGGGCTATTGATTATCCCAATGTAATTTGTTTTTACCAATATATACAGTGCAAGGACACGGAGGCAGCTTCAGTCTACGAGAACGCATGTTGCTGCTTGATTGATTATAGGGAGCCGGGGGAGGCGGTGCGGAAAGCCAATCAGATCCGCAGCCAATTTCCGCAAATGCCATTGTTACTGGTGACGGATGTAACATTTCCGTTCAGTGATCAGCATATGGTGCAAATCACCGGAGTAGGCCGTTTGCGGCTGCTATTTTGGCAAGCCAATGACACCGAAGAAATGCTTTCGGAAATACAAAGCTTGCTCTATCCCGAGTATTCGACCAAAAGCCAACATATTGCATTTATCTTGTCTGTATATAACGAAGAGCAACGTTTTGTTCATGTCAAAACCTTTGCTGAACGACTGCAAGCCTTTATCCGCAGCCATATTATTGAAGGTTCGATTTATCTCATTGATGATGGCAGCCACGATGGTACTAATGCCTTGATTAAAACACTGGAGGCAGCAACGGACTTGTCCGTAAACCGGATTAATCAGAATCTTAGTCCGCTGCTTCAAACAAGGGAATTGGGACGAAATACACGTAAGGCAGGGACGTATCTGGAAGGGATGCGGACCATTGGTGCGGATTACTACGTATTTGTGGACGCGGACGACTCCTTTTTTATTGAGGATATTGCCAGAATGATTAATGTTGTTCAGCAGGGCTATTATGATGTTGTGATCGGAACCAAGGATATGACCGCCGAGAATCGCTCTTTATTACGATCTGTTGTCAGCTTTGGTAAACGGGTCATTTCCCGTCCTTTTTTACCCACAGGTGTGGTGGATTCCCAGACTGGGCTTAAAGTGATGAGTTCGGTTGCAGTGAAGCGGATGTTTCCACATTTAAAGGAACAGCTCGGACTGGCGTTGGATCTGGAAATGATGTTTATTGCCAAGCGGCTCCAACTCCGTGTACTGCAATTACCCGTCAAATGTATTGACCGGGATGGCTCGCACATCCATGTCTGGAAGGATTCTATTCGTTTTTTGCGCTCCATCATTGATATTTGGCGACTGGATCGGAGGGTGAGATAACAACGTGAACAACCGATTGCGATCGTTGATGTTTCCTCTCTTTAATGTGCTGCTTAACGGATTTAATTTTTTCTTCCACATTGCAGCGAGCTGGTATCTTACCGGACAAGCTTATGGTCAAGCGAATGCGCTGCTGGCCCTCTTTGCACTGTTGTCCGTTTTGGGCTTATCCATCCAGCTATTGACCGCCAAGCTGGTATCCAAGGGTGGCAAGATGCTTGCGCTACGTAGCTTACCGCTCGGTTCTCTATTACTAAAAGCACCTTTGGTGCTAACTGTGCTTGCCATGATCATTTTACTCATGTTTCATCCGTTATTGCGCTCGCTTTTAGGCGTCGATTCTGCCCCGCTATTCATGCTGTATGGCTTGATCGGCCTACATATTTTGGTGAGTTCGTGTCGCGGAGATTTACAAGGCAGGGAACGCATGCTGGCGCTCAATGTGAACTATTACATTGAGGTATTAGGGAAGCTGAGCCTGTTTTTTGTTCTGGCTGCACTGGGGTTAAAGCTGGAAGCCCTACTGTTAGCGAGCTGTGGAGGAATGTTGCTGTCGCTGCTTCACGGCTGGACCGTCTCGGCTCGAGGCTTGTCCTTATTCACAACCAGTGGAGAACATATCCCTTCTGGGCTATGGAAGTCATTGGGTCAGGATTTCACCGATAGCCTTATGACCAATTTATTTATTTTGTTTTGTATCTCTATCGACATGTTGTATGTACAGCATTACTTTCCCGAGCAGGCCAGCAGCTATGCCATTGCGCTGAAGTACAGCCAGTTGGTCTATTACGTTTCGTATAGCCTGATTGCTGCCTTTATTCCAAAGCTCGGTGCGCAGGGGCATGACCGCCAAGCTTTGGGCAAGTTGATTGCCGTCTATGCCGGATTAATGGCTGTAGCTGCGATCTGTGTATATGTGGGCACGACCTTTGTGTTCCCATCCTCTATACCCATATTATTCGGAGCCTCTTACCAATCGGCCGAGGCCTATATTCCATGGGGGGGATGGGTGTACTGGTTATTTTCCATCGTGCTGTTTTTTGTGCATGTGCACGTATTGGTGGGCAGACGCAAATTTATGTTCAGTCTGATGGCAGGAGCCGCGGCTTTATTAGTAGCCTTTCATATTGCCCACACAGAGCCGGTAGATTTCTTGCTATCTGAGTTCATGGTTTACGGAGCTATGGCTCTCTACTTTGTGATAGACGCCTATGTGCATTTGTTCAAAATAAAGATAAAGGGGGATGTACCCCATGAATACCATACATGAACAGGACGGTAAAACCGTAGTTCTATTGCTGTCCTGGCGTGACATACGTTCACCTAAAAGCGGAGGAGCAGAAATTTTCACCCACGAAATGCTTAAACGCTCACAACAAGGCCGCTTCCAGTTCATTCATTTTTCACCCCAATTTGAGGGGATGCCTGAGCATGAAATTATCGACGGTATTACGTATATTCGAAAAGGAAACATATACAGTGTTATTTATTATGCGATGCGCTATTACCGTCGTCATCGAAGGAAGATCGACTATGTGATTAACCAGGCGAATACGCATCAATTCTTTACCCGATTTTGGGTGGAGGCATCCAAGCGGATTTTTTTCATACATCAGCTAACAAGGGAAATATGGTTTGAGAACGCCAAATTCCCGCTAAATGTTATTGGGTTTCATATGGAACCCTTGATGCTTAAGCTGGCTCGTAAGGATCGAACGCTTACGGTATCTCCGTCTACTCGGTATGATCTACTTAAGCTGGGCTTTCACCCGGATCGTGTTCATCTTTTACCGGAAGGCATTGAGTTTGATCATTGGCCGCGCGAACAATTTTTAACGAAGGAACCTAATCCGACCTTCATGTACGCTGGGCGCTTCGTCAAATATAAAGGCATTGATCTGGTCGTTGAGGCCTTTGGGCAGCTCAAGGAAAAGTTCCCTCAGGCTATGTTATGGATTGCCGGAAAAACCGATAAAACCTATGTGGCAGAACAATTGTTGCCGATTATGAAACGGTATGGATTAACATACGGAGAACCGGATGAACAGGGGCAATCGCAAGCTGATATTACCTTTTACGGATTTGTTTCAGCAGAGCATAAGCTGGAGCTGATGAGTCGTGCCCACGCGCTGGTGTTTCCTTCCTTGCGTGAAGGTTGGGGGTTGACAATTACCGAAGCGGCAGCGGTTGGAACGCCCAGCATTGTCAGCAATTCACCGGGTCTGGTGGATGCAACGGATTTTGGGAAGAGCGGATATCTATGCTTTCACGGCGACATCCGGGGATTATCTGAACAAATGGAAAGAGCAGCGAAGGGCGGCGAAGATTACATGGCCATCCGTGAGCGGGCGTATCAATATGCGTTAAGATTCCATTTTGATCATACGGCTGCTGCGTTTGAGCAGTTGATGGAAGATTGGATAGAGGAGGCGGAACAGAGTGGACAAAGTGGTCATTCTCTTCTCCACGTACAACAATGAACGGACGATAGAGCCTTGTTTGCGAAGCTGTATGGGGCAAAATTACAAGGATCTGCATATTGTAATTGCTGATGATGGCTCCAGTGACCGGACCGTCGAGACGATTCGTATGCTGTCGGCAGGGAGCGCAGTACCCGTAACGGTATTGGAGCTTCCCCATGGGGAGCGGGGAGTCGCTAGGGTTAGAGCGGTTGAGGAAGCGAAACGCTTGGGTGCCGAATACATATTTGTATTGGATTCCGATATGATTTTAGCCGAACATCTGATTCAGCAGAGCATCGACTTTTTTGATGATCATCAGGATATTGGCGCTTTGGTCGTTCCGGAGGAGGCGTATTCGGAAGCGGACAATTTTTTTTCCAAAGTGAAAGTTTTTGAGCGAAATGTGATTAATAACGCGGGTGAGACCTTGGGAAAACGCTCCATTGAAGCGGCACGCTTCTGGCGAATGAGCGCTTATGAATCGACGGGCGGGTTTAATGCGGAGCAGATTGCTTTTGAAGAAATACAGCCGACCTTACGTTATATAGAGTCTGGTGGAGTCATTCGCCGGGCGGTATTTACACGGGTATATCATGATGAAAAACAGGTCTATCTGCACGATGTATTACGTAAAAAAGCCTACTACTTTTCAGTGATGGATCGTACGATGTCATCTGAAGAGGGCGGATTACGAAAGGCACTGGAACGTTGGTATTTCTTCCGTCCGGTGCTGTATACGTGGGGGAATTTGAAAAACTATATCCGTCACCCGTTGCTGACGATGGGGATGTTGTGGATGTATGTATGCCTAACTGTGATTGGGGTAGCCGCCGTGTTAAAGGGCGGCACCCGTCACTCAGGCGATCTCGCTAAGGCGGATAAGGCGTAACGATGAATGTCCGAGGGTCAGCGTATCCAGCGTGTACAGGTCGGGATCGGAAGATTCCGACTCCTCATACGGTATGTATAATGAATGCGTGGTTAACTGAATACCTTCCCCGTCAGGATGACGTAGTGAGCGCCCAACAGGATACAGCTCAGCAAGTGCAATGTGTACAGCGGTTACGATATCTTGTTCATTCAGCAGCACATAGGGTCGGTACGGAGCATTCAAAATGCTGTCTATAAATACTGACAGGTCGGAAGCTACGTTCTGGTCTGCTGCATGCAGGCTGTTTCGATTGAGTTTGGCTTGATCAAGCGCCTCATACAGTATTTTTTTTAGCGTATCATCATCCAGCTCCAGCGGTTTCGTCAAAAAACGGAACACACCGACTTGATTAATCGCCGATAAAATGGACTGCGTATGCAGGTGACCAGACAAAATGATTCGTACGATATGTGGATAATCTTTCTTAATCATGCGAAGGAAGGTAATCCCATCCAGACCAGGCATGAGCAGATCGGAAACGACCACATCAATCGGGTGCTGTTCCAGCACTTGTAGGGCTTCTTTGGGCGTGTGAGCGGTATGTAAGGTGAATGCTTCTTGCGTCAAGGTCCGTTCAAGCAGGGACAGAACCATAGGGCTGTCGTCAACAAATAGAATGTTTTGGGGTGTCATAAGAACTGCGCAACTCCAATCAGGAAGTAAGAAATGAGGAACTACATGTATAATATCAGCGTTTTGGCATTTTTGAAAGATGTCAATACAGAACGGGCGTTGCGTCTTTTTTGTGAACGATTTGATTCGGCTGAGCATGCCCTCTGGGAAAAAGGTATGCGTCTCCTTCATCAGTATCATGCTGCACGGCATACAGGGGTGACCCTGGTTGTCTCCAGCGCACTTCAGCATATGGACGATCGTCATGATATTTACGTTGTTGATCTGCGAGAATACGGCGAGGAAGAGTTGGATCGCTTATATATCGCAAAAACATGCGAGTTGATCCTACTGACGGACGGGGCAACGGAAACCGCTGCGAGGTTTGCTGCCCTCCAGCGCCGCACTCCCCGGTTGCTGTGCGCACGGCTACCGTTGGTCAGCTACGAGCTGGAATGCCTGATGCAGGCTATTTTGAGCCGTCGTGAACAAAATGGAGGGGACAGGGAAGCATGAAACAATGGGCTTTGTTGAAACCAGGTTGGCAAAAGCTGATCCTGTACCTGATCGTACTGGGCGTGACCGTGTTTTTGGCCGCTGTGCTTCAATGGTTTGTCGTGCGACAATTCAGTGTTCACTTGGCGGAGATTCAGAACGAACAGCTCCAGTATGAGGTACAGGAACTTTCTAGCAGCATAACCGAGCGTTATGCCGCATGGCAGGCTGAATTGAAGGAGCTGTCGTCCAGTCTGGGCAGAGATATGCTGAATCAGGGAACACGCCAGTATCCTGAGGGGTTTAAGCGTGAAAGCGGGGCCTTTTATGTGCTGGATGAACAGTATCATGTGATGGTCGGACGAGATAATCGTGAGATGAAAAGTGCGGTCCAGCAGATTAAGTGGCTGCAAAATGGTTGTGCAGTAAGCTCTTTTGTGACAGAGGATCATCAGCCTGCCCAGTATATCGCATGCAGGATTCAAGGAGCGCAGATGGGCGGTTTTATAGTGCGCAAGGTTGACGCTGATATGCTCAGCGGAATTATTAAAAGTAAACCGGTTAACCAGTATGAGACTTTATTTTATAACGGTCAATTTAAGGTCGTAGCTTCCCGAAGTAATCCGGATATTAACCGAACGGACATCACGGGCGTCACCCGTAGGCTGCTGGAGGGCAATACAGGTGTCATTGAAGATGACGGTGAAAAATACGGGATAGGATTTAGCCGCATTGGGGAAGAAGCCCTTTACATATCGGTTAAGGATGTCAGCGAGGATACAGCACAGCGAATCAGCTCCTTCCGCAAACAGTTGTGGATGGTCATGGTTCTAATATTGTTCATTCTGTGGGCCATGCTCGTACAGTTCCGCAAAAGGATTGTGAAGGATGCCATCGTGAACAACCAGGTGCGTGATCAACGGCGAGATGAAGATATGCGACAGCAGCAGGACATGTATTATTTGCCGTTAATGCAGACGATTGAGCAGCAGCTACAAGAGCTGCAAGAGCAGACTAGCCGTCTCACAGGTGGTGATGATTTGAAGTTGCTGGGATTCTATCATGATCTAGCAAACCGCTTTGAAGCGGCTTCCAGTCAGGGAAAAGGAGCCTCTCATGAGGAACTGGAGTATTTTCGCGAGTTGAATGAAAATTTTATCCAGGGTCGCCTCAGACAGGAATCCTCACTGGGAGAGTTACTGACGGGAGTTCGTAGCTTGCGCGATGAGCTGGAAGAGAAGATGCATGATAATAGTGGAATTAGCTTTACAGATATGAATGAAATATTGTCTGAGTCGCTGAAATGGGCGAACCGTTCATTGAACATGAAGAACATTCAAGTGATCTTGCGGCAAGAGCCTGTTCCATCGATTGCAGCACAAGCACCCATGCTGTACAAAACGATTCAGGGACTGCTGGAAAATGCAGTTCAGGCCATGGGCCAAGGCGGAGAATTGCCTGAGGATCAGGAACAGGGCCGAACAGGTCTGCGGTCCAAGCGACAATCTCAAGTGCTTAAGGTTAGTTCACGGCTGGAAGAAGGAGAAATTGTTATTATCATTGAGGACACAGGCGGCGGGATTGATGATAAAATGCGTTGGAGCTATTTCCAGCCAGACTATTCCCAAAACTCGCAGGAGCATGCGTTCAGCCTGTACCATATGGATGCATACCTGAAGACCATAGGCGGCCGTTTAAAGCTACGTAATACCGATCAGGGCTTGCAGGCAATCGTTCGTTTGAGAAGATAGGCCCAAGATAACCGACAGATATACGAGAAGTTCAAGAGAGGGGGACAAGCATGAAAAAATGGATATTTCGCTATCGTTACGATATGGCGGCAATGATGTTGATGCTGATTGCGATTGTTGCATATCTTGCACCCATCTATGGACCAGGGCAAATTGTGTTTAGCGACATTGCTTTTGGAGCCACCTCTCATCGGTATCTGGAGGAAATAACCGGGGTATGGAACGAGCGATGGTCTACCTCGACCTTGTTCAATGCTCCACGTATCCTGTACATCTTGCCCTTCTATGGACTGTCACTCTTATTTGACGAAAGCGGACCGGTCTTGCTCAAGTCGTTTATTACAGGCTTGTTATTTGTTTCGGCATTTTCGATGTATGCCTTTGCCAAGCGATTGGTTAGCGTGTATTATTCACCAAGCTTTACGAAGACCCGTATTTTTGCCATCATGGTCGGCTCGTTGTTTTATGCGCTGAATCCGTGGGTTATTTTCCGCATTCAGCATATTTATTTGCTCTGTGGATATAGTTTATTTCCGTTAATGCTGCGATTCTTTTTCAGTGCGGTGGACCCCAAGTTTCAAATTCAACAAATTAAAAACTGTCATCCCCACAAGTTGTATCAGCGGAACTGGATCGACCTGTTTCTGTTGGCTGCGGTATTCACCGTTAGTGCTGCGGCAATTCACTATTTTTTCTTCGGCATGATTTATTTGGGCTTGTTCACCATGTTGCTATTGATCAAGCTGACCTGGACCCACCGTAAGGCTGGTCGCACCTATTTGCAGCCGTTATACGGCAATTTTTTGCGTAAAGGGATCATTTTTGGCATGTTTTTCGGTCTGCTCAGTTTTTATTGGTTGTTTCTATATGTCGGTAGCATGTTGATGGACGCTCAAGCGTCTCAGCATAATATCAATGTCGTGGATACGTTGTCTCTGTTCAGCCGCAACAGCAGTTTAAATAATGTGGGTTATTTACTGAGCTATTGGTGGCCCATGTTTTCCTTGTCCTCACTGCCTGTCATGTTTTATGTAGGAGGGGGATTTTTGTTGCTATTGATCGGGTATGCGATGGTGACACGTTCACATAAAAATCCGATCATTCTGATCTTCTCGCTACTTACGCTGCTGTTTCTGGTTGCAGCTACCGGGACGACGTTCCCATCGATTGCCAAGTGGTTTGTCATTCTGGTTACGAAAACCCCTGTGATTGGTTCGGTTTTCCGTGATCCTAACAAATTTATTGGACTGATTGCCCTTAATTTCGGGGTGTTGCTGACCTTTGGTGTCATTCAATTTATGGAATGGTTCGGATCATCGCCGCTACAGCGTGTATATAAAAAGCTGGCGGTCGTTATCGTCGTCCTGTGTCTGGGGGTATATTTTGCTCCCTTGCGCACTCAGTTCATTGAGGGGTACTACAAGCCAGTACAAGTGCCGGAGGCTTATGGTCAAATGGCTGAAAAGCTGACTGATCCGGATCGTTTCGATAGCAAGGCATTATACTTTCCGATTGCTGACAATATGATTCAGAGCTATAACGGAGTAGCCACGCCCAAATGGAATAAAGGGAAGACCGCAAACGAAAAGGCAACCGGAGATTTTCAGGTATACTCTTCTCCTAAAAATACGGTCTTTCATCATGAGGGCAATGATCCCGGTATTACATATTATATGAATTTTCTACAGTATGTCATGGACAACGGATTAAGCTCCCGATTAGGTTGGCTGTTCTCTACCTTTGGTGTTAACCAGTTGGTCTACCATGATGAATATGTGGGACAGGAGAAGCGTCAGGATTTCCACCTCTCTCAGCTGGAAGGTCAGACCGGGCTGAAACGTACGTACCAGAACGGGCTATTTTCCATATTCAATCTCGACCAGACACCACCCTATATGAACATCCTTGCGAGTAAAATTGTAACACCTTACGGTTTTAGCCGGCTGGAGAGCTACAGCCATCTGCCCGGTTTTGATTTTAGCCGCTTTGGAGTGCTGTTCAGTGCGTTAAAGCCTGAGCTAAAAACCGTCCAGACGATTAACAAAGGGGATTATGTGGAAGCGGTGTCCTTTAATGACTTGCTATTGTCACAGCTTCCAGCAGAGGATTACTTACGGCCTTTTGATGCCATTGAGGATGGTAATGCCTTTTTAAAATGGTCCAAAACCTTTGCCTCGACCAACGATTGGTTGTGGTATTTATCCTCCCAAAATATACGGAACTTTCCGTTCGATATGGAAATGGATGCAGGGATTGCGGTCACCTTTGCCAGTAAGAAGCTGGATGTGGCCCCGTATCAGATGAGCAGCATCGAAGGGAAGACGGTTGTGGACTTTGATTCCATGTTGCGGACCGAAACCTTCTTCAAGCCGGATAACCCGCAGTTGTTCAGTGTGCAGGCTAATCCCCGTGAGGAATTGAATGATGTGCCAACTCTGCATGGCGAAATTATGAAGGGTGACCCGAGTAATATATGGCAGGTCGCTCGATCGGGTTTGCTGGAAGCCAAGGAAAATAATCCGTATCAGTTCCAAATTACTGTTTCCGGTCGCGGAACGAACAAAATGCATGTGAAAATGAGATTTTACGATAAGCAAATGCGTGAACTGGGGGTTAGCTATGTCGTGGCGCCTTCGGAGGGATATAATTTTGACAGTGTGAAATTTTACGGGGAATACGTGTCGCCGCCCGGCAGCTATTGGATGCGAATGGATTTGTTAACCCTGCAGCGTCCACAGCAAAAAAATTACTGGTGGATTCATGATATCCAGCTACGTGATTTGGGGCAATACAGTAAGCCTAACACGTTTACGATGCACAAAAAACTGGATCAACCTCAAACCTCGCATGTATATGCCAGAGTGTTTATGAATAAGGCAGGCGGGAAATTACAAGTCACGTTACCGGACAAAGTGGTTAGTATCAAGACCCAGGATGATGGTTTAAACCAATTTCAATGGGTCGATCTGGGAGAACATGTTTTTCCAAAAGGAGATACTCCAGTCACGGTTAATAACCTGCAAGGTTTTAATGCGGTCAATCAATTTGCGATTGTGCCTGTGGATCAGCTAGATCGGTTATCTTTTCCAGTGGAGCAGGCATTGAAGCGGGGCAAGCTCTTTTTCACCTTGGAGGCAGAGAACGATTTTAACGCCCAAGGGAATGTGCAGACGGAGCGTGCTTTGCCAAGACTTAGTATGGGGCGAGGGATCAGCTATCAGAAGGGGACGTTAAGCAGGGATGTGGAAGTCGCCAAAACGGGAACCTATGCCACAGCTATTTTGGCTAATCTACCTGCAGGATACCATGGGTCATTAACGATGAAGTGGGTGAATGAAGAGACGGGAGAGGTGCTGACCAGAACGATTCGTACGGAAGAGTCGTATAAGCGGTTACCCGCTACCTCTTTATCTGAAAAGCAGGTTATTGAAACGGTGCCCGATCAGGATGGTTTTGCCAAGAAAATCATACAAATTCCCGGTCTGCTGAACGACTATGGCCGAATAGAATTCAAAAATCTGTTCCTAACCAAGGGAAAGTATCACTTAACCCTTGTGCTGGACAGCCAAGTACCGTCATTGAGCCGTTTTGGAGATATTCATCGAATGGGCGGGCAGGAAGTGACGGTAATGCCTGGGGAGAACACGAAGGAGTCATTAGACACGGATGTCGGATGTGTAGCGGATATACGACCTGGCCAGACGAACCTGTCATTTATGGACGAAGGACTCTCTATCCGTTACGCACCTAGCTATTCCTGTGACTGGAATATATATGCGTCCAAGAAAATGAAGGCCGAGCCGCTGCAAGAGTATGCCGTGCAGTTGGATGCGCGATCAGCACAAGTTGGAAGTCGGCACATGAAGGTCATATTTTTGAATAAAGCGTCCCAGGTTCTCCAAACCTCCTATATTGATGAGGTGGAGGAGAGAGATAAGGAACAATGGAATCATTATGATCAAATTGTGAAGGCACCGGCAGGAACCGCCATGATGCAGTTTCAAATTTTAGCGCATGCGCACAAGAAGCAGTCAGGCTTATTTCAAATGAAGGAATATTCCATTATCCCTTATCAAGCCATGATTACAGTGGATCAATTTACGTTGTTTGAGGGAACGGATATGGATACCTTTTTTATGGCACCACATGCTTCGGAAAGCATTCAGGCTACTCGTGAGAATTCCATGGAACGTAGTTTTACGCTATATAATCCGACGCATCAGCAGGTGCTGATCCGGGAGACCGAATCACCCAATCCACTATGGGAGTTCAGGCTGGGTGGCGAAAATCAGCGAGCCCGTCTGTCTGTGAATGGAGTAACTACCGGATTTATTACCAATGGTAACGGGAACGGGAAAGTCGTCGTTATTCTGGCTTCCGCCTACCGTTTCGGATGGGGACTGTTCCTCATAGGGATACTGGGTGGAGCAGCTTGTTTTCTTCCTTATCGGCGATGGAAGAAGCGAAACCTTCCATAAAAAGCAAGCTGCTCAGTGGGGAAATGGGTAGCCATGATACGGCTACATCTCATATTTGTAGCCTCTGCCCCAGACGGTACGGATGTGCTGAGGATTTTTAGGGTCACGTTCTATTTTTTTGCGGAGGCTGGAAATATGTACGTCGATAGTGCGATCCAGATAAGCGCCATCTCCGCCTTTGATCCGATCCATCAGCTCGCTGCGGGTAAAGACTTTACCTGGATTGCAGGACATTTCTTTTATAATAGAAAATTCGATTTGAGTGACTTCTATTTCTTGGTCATCGACTAACAGACAATGACGGTAATCATTCACCCATACCCTTACCTTTTTATTCTTTTGAGTTACCGTTTGCGATTCAGTGAGCATGTTGCGGCCGCAGCGGCGCAGCAGGGCTTTGATGCGGGCATTTAACTCTATCAGACTGAACGGCTTGCATAAGAAGTCATCTGCTCCGTCATCCAGAGCTTTTATTCTTATATTCAGCACGGTGTTATTAGAGATGACCAGCATAGGGACTGTGGTAAATTGACGGATTTGGCTGATCAGCGCACATTCGACTTTACCGGAAAACATTAGAGCAGTCACAATAATATCCGGCTTAAAACGCATGAGTGTAGGAATTGCAAGTTTAGAGTCATAAATAAGCTCGGTATGATAGCCTTCCTCCTGAAGGTGAAGAGCAATCATATCTGCCAAACCTTTTTGATCTTCAATGATGAGTATTTTTATGGGCATGACTGACATCTCCTGTACAGACAAAGATACAATAGCATTGCATAATCATGTATTTGCCACGATAATACATACTTATGTATTCGGCAGAAATGCGAAAAATGAACAGTCTTATAATGTAAGAAAAATATTAATTTACAGGAAGAAGGTTGCATCTTTGCGAATGATTTTATTATCTGGAGGTTCGGGTAAACGTCTGTGGCCCTTATCCAATGTGAACCGTCCCAAGCAGTTTCTTTCCATACTACGTCACGACGAACGGCCCGAAAGTATGCTGCAACGAATATGGAGGCAATTAGATGAGGCGAATTTGGCAGATGAGGCCTATTTTTCAACGAGTGGAACTCAGGCCGAGCTGATTCGAGGACAAATTGGCGGAGATGCTGTAGTCATTGAGGAGCCGACTCAGCGGGATACCTTCCCGGCCATTTCCCTGGCTACGGCCTACTTGCATGACGTTGCAGGCGCATCACGCGACGAGATCGTAGGGGTCATGCCTGTGGACGGGTATGCGGGGGATGAATTTTTTGAGCATCTGCGCAGGCTTCCTTCCATATTAGAGCAATCAGGAAGCCATATCGCATTAATGGGGGCTGCTCCGACGGAACCCTCTGATAAATACGGATATATTGTGCCTTCAGCCTCTCCTTCACTTGACCAGCCATATTATAGGGTTAGTTCATTTGTAGAAAAGCCGGATCTGATTCGTTCAGAAGCGTTGATCCGTGAAGGGGCCTTATGGAATTGCGGGGTGTTTGCTTTTAGACTGGGCTTTTTATTGGATATTCTGAAGCAAATGGGTATACCATCCGACTATGAATCTCTTTCGACAAATTATGCAGACTTGCCTAAAACTAGCTTCGATATTGCGGTAGTAGAGCATACTCATAAGCTCTCTGTGCTTCCATATCATGGAGAGTGGAGAGACTTGGGCACATGGGATTCGTTGGTGAGAGAAGTAAGTTCGAAGCTGAGTGGTCCAGGATATATTTCAGAAGCTTCACATGACTCGCATATCATCAATGAACTGGAGATTCCGGTCAGTATCTGGAATGTCCCGGACATTATCGTCGTTGCCGGGCCGGATGGCGTGCTGGTTACGGATCGGCAGTCATCCACAGGAATTAAGGATATGGTGGCGGAAATTGAAATCGGACCACGTTTTGAGGAGCGCTTCTGGGGAAAGCAAACGGTGTTATCCCATCAAGCGGCAGCAAGTGGATTGCAGACAGTGACCAAACGCGTGGTCATTTCAAACGGGAGATTTATCAGCTATCATGAGCATCAGTTTCGTAAAGAAGTTTGGACTATAGTTTCTGGAACCGGGAGTGTCTCTATCAATGGCGTGATACAGACAGTCAGCCCCGGTGAGGTCATCGTCATTGAACCCGGTACAAAGCATTTTATAGGGGCAGTAGAAGGAGATTTAGAATTCATTGAGTCACAAATCGGACATATCGTATCCGAAACGGATATTATCCGTTATGAATTTCCTGATTCGATTGACGACCATACTCATGAAGTGTCTACAATATAGGGACTGATAGATACGAACGAGGTTTATCAGAAGGCAGTGAAGAGTAGTAGGAACTATTTTTTATTAGAGCTTAGATGCCTGTTCATTCCTAAAAAGGTATTCATGCGTTATACGAATGAATACCTTTTTTTTGCATAAACAGTTCTCTGTGTTTGTAATGAATTGAATAGAAAAGAGACTTATAAAATAATAATTTTCTTGGAAGTCAGCCACTCTTTTACAGCGTCCGTACTGAGGTCTCTTTTGGGCGTCCATTCTATTTTATCAACCAGCTTGCCGTTTCTGAATTCTGCAATAGTGGGGGTGTATTTAACGTTGTAATCCTCTTTGAATTTATTCCATTGAGGCTTGTCCTTATGGATTTTGTGAACGTTCAAAAAAGTAATTTTAGAGCCTAGATTATACTGTTCGATCATCTTGTTAAAGTTAGGCTCAAACCGATTGCAATCGCCACAACTCGGTCTGCCGACATAGACAAACACACTTTGATCCTGCTGAATCAAACGCTTAAAACCATCTAGTGTAACCGCATTCAAGTGGTCATATATTTCGGGATAATTGCTTTTGCTTGCTTGGATCTCTTTATCTTTCTGCTGAACAACCTGCTCCAGATCTTGAAATTTAACTACAGCTGAAATAGCGATACCAATGAGAAGCAATACAATGACACTTAACCCGGCGATATATCCTTTTTTCACAGAAACCCTCCTTTTTTTACAATCTCAAACTTACAATAAATGATTTTTTCGTTTTTCACTGTAACACTTGTCTCATTATGTATAAAAAAGAAGCTTTCCCGTAGGGAAAGCTTCTTTAGTCAGCATTTTGCATAATTCGATTCCCAACGCTTGTAAGTACAGTATATAGACGAATTAAAGCATTTCGATCTATATACTGCTGATTTGAAAACGCTCCTGGGATTTATGCAAAATGCCCTAGTCTGATAATTAAATGTTAGACCACAACAGTCAACAAGTAATCCTCACGCTTCACTTCAGTTTCCATTGTGTTCAATACGTCCAGGTATTGAGCGGAATTTGTTACGATAATCGGCGTAGTCGTTGTATAGCCTGCCGCCTTAATTTGTTCGATATCAAATTCGAGCAACAATTGCCCTTGCTTCACTACATCACCCTCTTTGACGCGCTTGTCAAGGAATTGTCCTTTCAGCTTCACTGTATTCACACCAACGTGAATCAGAATTTCTGCTCCGTCATTGGAAGTAATACCGATGGCATGTCCGGTTGGGAATACGGTCGTAATCGTTCCATTGACAGGAGATGTCAGCACACCCTCTGTAGGATCAATAAGGATTCCTTTCCCCATAGCACCTGAAGCAAAAGCAACATCAGAAGATTGTTCCAAAGGCAATACTTTACCTTGCAGTGGGCTTACGAGAATTTCTTTCTCGATTGTCACTTCTTTCTTTATAGGCGCAGCTTCTGTTTTTGCAGTTTCTTCTTTTGGATCATCAAAGCCCAAAATCATAACCAACACAACTGCGAGTACAAAGGCAACGAGCAAACCGATGACTACCCACAAGAATCCAGTTCCAAAATAAGTTGGCAGCGCCAGTAAACTAGGTAGGGAGAAGGATTTTGCAGTCGCTCCGCCAGAAGCGATAATAGCGCCACCAATACCACCGGATATGCAAGCATAAATAAAAGGCTTTTTCAATTTCAAAGTTACACCATAAATCGTTGGTTCTGTAATCCCGAATACAGCCGCCAGTGTAGAGGAACCCGCCAAAGCCTTCATTTGAGTATTTCTAGATTTCAGGAATACCCCCAGTGTTGCACCGGCTTGAGAAAGTACGGCTGCTGTAAGCATCGGAAGCATCGTGTCATAACCCAATGTAGCAATATTGGACAGCATAATAGGAACGAAGCCCCAATGTACACCGAAAATAACAAACACTTGCCAGAATGCACCAGCCACAGCTCCGGCGATCAATGGGCTTAAATTGTATACCCATGTAAAACCGTTCGCCAAGCCTTGACTGATCAGGTTACCGACTGGACCAAAGGCCAAAAACGTCAACGGAACAACAACTAGCAGTGATAGCATAGGGACGATAATGTTTTTAACCGATTGATGAACAAAGGAATTAAACCAACGTTCCACATAGGACTGTACCCATACCGCGAGAATAATTGGGATTACGCTGGAACTGTATTTTATCAGAATGATTGGAATCCCGAGAAAAGCCAGTTTTGCCGGATGGTCCACCGCTGCAATAACATCCGGGTACACGAGTGCTCCAGCAACTGCGACCGATACAAAGGCATTTGTCTTAAATTTACGGGACGAAGTAATAGCCAGGAATATAGGCAAGAAATAAAATACGCTGTCCGAAGCGGCGTTCAAAATGAGATACGTACCGCTTGTAGTATCAATCCAATGAAGCGACGCAATTAAGGCCATAATCCCTTTGAGCAAACCTGCTCCGGCAAGAGCACCCAAGAGAGGTGAGAAAATGCTGGAAATGATATCGACCGCTTTGCCGAGAACATTTGTTTTTTCGGAAGATTCTTCCTTTTTGGCATTAGGATTGTCTGCATCCTGCAAATTCGTTTCTGCCATCATATGCTCAAATACTTGACCTACATTGTTGCCGATGACCACTTGGAACTGGCCGCTGCTTTCCACCACTGTAATGACACCAGGTGTTGCTTCCAGTGCAGCTTTGTCTGCTTTTGTGCGATCTTTTAATTTAAATCTCAAGCGTGTAGCGCAATGGAATACGGAATTGACATTCTCTTCGCCGCCAACGAGAGTCACTATTTTTTTAGATAGTTCTTTATCACTCATATTTAGAACTCCTTATGGGTTATTCTTGCTACTGATAGGGTTTACCGTTTACATTTGTTGCTAAGATGCGCCGGCATGCATCTTTTTAACCTTGTAAACAAGAAAAACCTAAACTCGTGGTGAAAACTGCGCACTCTTCCTATAAGGGAACGTCGATTTCACCATCAGTTTAGGTTTTGCCTGCCTTACCAGTCACAATCCATGAACGATGAGGGGTATGAAGTTGTTAGTCTTATATGTTATTACGCTCAGTTACCCGATGAATATGGATAGTTAGATATACGTATTCATCCTTGCTTAAATATTGATCGTATGTTTTTTCCAGATACTCATTGATCTTTTGGGCGCAAGCAAAAGCTTCGGTATACGTCTGCTTCACCTGGTTGTACAAGAATTCTTCACCACTGTGAATGACTTCTTTACGAATCACTCGCATCGCAAAATATTGCAAATGTGTCAAAAATCTCGAATAGCTAAAAGAAGACTCATCCAGCACAATCCCGTAATGGTACGTAATAATGTTCAATATATGTTGGACAATCTCGGTCATTTTCAGTGTAGATTTCATTTCGTTACCGTCAATCCGTGCATTCACCATATGCAATGCAATAAATCCCGCTTCATCTTCGCCCAATTTTACTCCGAGCGTATTTTCAATTTTTTGGAGAGCATCCAGTCCAACTGCAAATTCTTTTTTGTAAAAGCGTTTAATTTCATACAGCATCGCGTTTTGGAGTGCCAGTCCTTTTTCTTGCCGTTGTATGGCAAAATGAATATGGTCGGTCAACGTTAAATAAATATTATCGCTTAACTCCGTATCCAACACTTCTGTTGCATGGGTTACGATTTCATTCACGACCTCCAGATGAGATACAGGAATATCGTTCAGCAGCTCGGTTAGTTTGGCCGTGAACTCGTTTTCATTTAACATGAAAATCTTATCTATTTTATCATCATCGACTTGATCGCCAGCCACCTTTTTGAAGGAAATACCTCTTCCCATCACGATGACCTCTTTGCCTTTATCGTTTTTAGTCAATAGGACGTTGTTATTGAGCACCTTCTCAATAATCATTGAAGTTCCCCCTCCCATCCTTTACCAATAAAAAATGCCTAAGCACAATTCAATACTATTGTTAGCAATAGTACTCAATTGAACTCAGGCATTGCCCGCATCACCGGTCACAATCCTTCGATATAGTGCTATTGTAGCACAAAAAAAAGCGATTTCAACATTTTTTATTCTGTTTCGACAAAAAACATTTTATATCAAGACCCTTTTGCCTAATTTGCAAGTAAAGCGTTACCTTATGTGGTCGTACGTTCAATGAGGCTGTACTCTAGCGAATGAAGCTCCATTTGGCGTCCAATCAGCTGGGGGGAAAGCATGAAAAAAGCATTTTGTGCTTGAGCCATGATAGGATTTTGAATCGTTGTAATCCCCAACGTATGCGACAGCTCCGTGTTATCAAACCCAACAATCGCCAGATCTCCCGGTACGTTCAGCCGTTGTCTGCGTGCTTCGCAGAGAATGCCCACAGCTACATAATCGTTAGCACATAAAATAGCCTCTGGGAATTCCCCCCGATGCTGTAACAAATCCCGTACGACCTGTTCGCCATCACGGATATTATAAATTGAAGAGTGATTCCAGTGTTGCAACACTGGCAGATTGTGCTCACTCATGATCTGTTCATAGGCTCGTTGTCTGCTATGGGTATTGATGCTGCTTGGACGACCAAAAGCATTGGCTATACGGGTATAGCCTTTTTGTATCAAATGCTTTAGTGCTAGCATGTAACCTTCATATTGATCCATTGCCACGGAGCGAATATCGGTATGCTCCATTCGTTGCCAGGCCACGATCGGGCCATATTTACAATAGGTACTCAAAAAATCAGTGTCATTCACGCAGGAAATGATGACCAGCGCGTCGACTCTTTTTCTTTTTAAATCTTCAAAAGCTTGAAGCTCTTTCTTTTTGTCTTCTCCCGAAGTATAAATAATGGTTTGAAATTCATACTGGCCTGCTACTTCCACAAAACTGTCCAGAAAAGCGAGAACAATTTCATTGATCGTTGAAGTGATGATGCCAATCTGAAGCGTTTGACCCTTGGATAGAGAAATGGCATTCCGATTAGGAACGTAATCCAACTCCTGCATGATTTTCAATATTTTAGATCTGGTTTCTTGGCTTACATGGGGGGACTGATTTAATACTCTGGATACCGTAGCCTTGGAAAAGCCCGCCAGTTTTGCAATTTGATCAAGATTCGACATGGTGCTTCTCCTCACATAAGAAAAAATACTTGACATGAAACGCGTTACAACGATTAGGATGCTTATGAGGGCATTACGTCTATTTTAAAGCATCTGTCAATGCATTTCAAAGGAGAACGGTTACCGTTAGGTATGGTAGGTATGGATTCACATTTGCAGCATTTGATGGGATTACTTAGGCCAAAGTGAAAATCTTATATACGGAAAGAGGTCTTTATACCATGACGAAGATGCTAAAAGGATTTCCGAAAAACTTCTTGTGGGGCGGGGCAACTGCAGCCAACCAATTGGAAGGTGCTTTTGACGTAGATGGAAAAGGCTTGTCCAGCGCAGACATGATTGCTTATGTACCCAAAGCGGAACGTAAGAACGATCACGCTATAGAGATTTCGTCCGAGCGACTCGAAGACATTTTGGCAGGCAAAGTCAATGCCCGTTTCCCAAAACGTGAAGGTGTGGACTTTTACCACCACTACAAAGAAGATATTGCATTGTTCGCTGAAATGGGCTTTAAAGTATTTCGTATGTCCATCCACTGGTCGCGGATTTTCCCGAATGGCTATGATCACGAGCCGAATGAAGCAGGATTGCAATTCTACGACAATGTATTTGATGAGCTGCGCAAATATAATATTGAGCCCTTGGTAACATTGTCACATTATGAAACACCGCTAGGTCTGACTCAGAAGTATAATGGCTGGCTGGGTCGTGAAGTCATACAGCATTACGTCAATTATGCCGAAACGGTGTTTACACGCTATAAGGATAAAGTAAAATACTGGCTGACCTTTAATGAAATCAATGTAATGACC
Source organism: Paenibacillus sp. EKM206P (assembly GCF_011066155.1). NCBI lineage: Bacteria > Bacillati > Bacillota > Bacilli > Caryophanales > Paenibacillaceae > Paenibacillus > Paenibacillus sp. EKM206P. The sequence goes on from NZ_JAAMNQ010000006.1 coordinate 276,292, forward strand.
ATGAGTCCGTTCACCGGTGGCGGTGTGGTTATTGACCGTGTAGAAAACAAACAGCAAGCGATATATCAAGCATTGCATCATCAATTTGTAGCTAGTGCACTGGCAACCAAACGGGGACATGAGATCATCCCGGGTGCTCAGATCGGCTGTATGTTGGCACGTATAGAAAGCTATCCACATACGTGTAACCCAGCGGATATACTGAAAGCCCAGCATGAAAATCAGATGAACCTATTCTTTACGGATGTGCATGCCCGTGGGGAATATTCCAACTATATGAATCGTTATTTTGAAGAAAATAATATTGTGATCCAGACAGAACCCGGCGATGACGAAATTTTGAAAAATAATACAGTTGATTTTATCTCATTTAGCTACTACATGACCTTGACCGTATCGGCAGGTCCAGAAGGCGAGAAAGCAGCAGGAAACCTGATTGGCGGCGTGAAAAATCCGTATCTGCAGTCCTCCGACTGGGGATGGCAGATCGATCCGATCGGCCTGCGTGTTACACTGAATACGTTTTATGATCGCTATCAAAAGCCTCTGTTCATCGTGGAAAATGGCTTGGGTGCATATGATAAGGTGGAGGAAGATGGCTCTGTGCATGACACATATCGCATTGATTACTTGCGTCAGCATATTGCCCAAATGAAGGAAGCGATTGCCGACGGTGTTGATCTGATTGGTTACACCAGCTGGGGCCCTATCGACCTTGTGAGCATGTCTACTTCCGAAATGTCCAAGCGCTACGGATTTATTTACGTTGATCTGGATGATGACGGTAACGGAACGCTCAAACGCTCCAAAAAAGACTCTTTTAATTGGTATAAAAATGTGATAGCAACCAATGGTGAAGAATTGTAATTCCATATCATCTCGGGCGGGTATAGCAGAGGACATCCTAAGGATGCGATCTGCTGTACCCGCTTTTTTGATAGACTCAATAATAATATTTCAGAGGGCTTCACAAACTTTTCACTTGTAATAAGCTGAAAGTTTTCTGTATAATGAATAAAAATTTCATATGTCTGGTTGATGTTTGCGGGAGATGGAACGAAGGTTCCGACCGAAGGGGCAAAACTCTCAGGTGCTTAGGCTGGTTACAGCCACAAGCGGGGACCGTAAACGGACAGAACTCTGGAGAGACCCTTAATTGGGCGCCGAAGGTGCACCGCAGAGAACATCTGCTTAAACTCTCAGGCAAAAGGACAGAGACGCGAATAACCTGTGACAGGGAATACCCTAGGCTTTTTTATGAGCTATTAGAGGTAGAAACCTGCACAAGATGGTTGTATTTTTTCGTGCCTTTAACCTCTCCAGGAGTCGAATCAGCTGATTTGACTCTTTTTTGTTTTCTAATATGTTGGAGGAGCGGGTTGAAAATGAATTTGGTACATGTGTTAGAAACGATTGACAGCTGGATATGGGGAGCGCCGCTTCTTATTCTCGTGATGGGCACGGGGTTGTGGCTAACGATCCGCTTGAAGCTGCTTCAGGTTATTCGATTGCCTTTGGCGCTCAAGCTAATTGGTAAAGCGCCGGACGAAGGTAGCGGAGATGTAAGCAGCTTCGGTGCATTGAGTACGGCACTGGCAGCTACTGTAGGTACAGGAAGTATTGTTGGCGTGGCGACAGCGATCAAGCTGGGTGGGCCCGGTTCATTATTCTGGATGCTGGTTGCAGCTTTTTTCGGGATGGCAACCAAATATGCGGAAGGATTATTATCCGTTAAATACCGTGTTAAAGACCGGAACGGACAATTTTCGGGTGGTCCGATGTATTATATTGAAAACGGACTTGGCCGCCGTTTCAAGCCGCTGGCGATGTTGTTTGCCTTTTCTGGTGTTCTTGTAGCCCTATTTGGAATCGGTACTTTTCCGCAAGTAAAGGCTATCGTTTCTTCGACGGAAAGTAGCTTTGGAGTGCCAACGGTAGTTACAGCGATCATTATTTCCGTGTTAACTGCTGTTGTTACGATTGGAGGACTCAAAAGTATTGCCAAGGTATCCACAAAGATTGTTCCATTCATGTCGGGGCTCTATATCGTAGTTTGCTTAATTGTACTCATTAAGTTTGCAGGAGAGCTTCCTCATGCGATTGCTTTAGTATTACAAGGGGCCTTCTCGACCACATCTGCAACGGGTGGATTTGCCGGAGCGACGATTATGTTGGCGATGCGAAGTGGAGTTGCCAGAGGTATTTTTGCTAATGAAGCCGGTTTGGGAAGTGCGCCAATTGCAGCAGCTGCTGCTAAGACGAAATGGCCTGCAGAACAAGGGTTGATATCCATGACAGGCGTATTTATCGATACGATGATTATTTGTAATCTGACGGGATTTACGTTGCTGGTTACGGGAATATGGAGTGGAAATGACGATGGAGGTCTGATGACCCAGCATGCGTTTTCCAGTGCCTTTCCGGCTGGTGCAGAACTCGTGACGATTAGCCTTATTTTATTTGCATTCACAACGATACTGGGCTGGAATTACTACGGGGAACGTTGTGTTGAATATTTACTGGGTGTCAAATGGATTAAACCATACCGTTATTTGTTCATCGCACTTGTGGCAGGAGGTGCGTTCATCAAGTTGGAAGCCATTTGGCTGCTGGCAGATATCTTTAACGCAATGATGGCTTTCCCGAATCTGATTGCACTGCTTGGCTTATCGGGAATCGTAGTTGCAGAAACCCGAACCTATATGGATTCTCTGTATCCTAATAAGAAAAAGGGCATTCTTGCAGGTGCCAGTGTAGGGGCAGCTATTCAAGTAGAAGAAAAGGGACAAACGGTTAATTCATAAATTCCAAAAGGGAGTGCCCTCAGCCATCACAGGCTTGAGGACACTCCCTTTTTAAATGTTATAACGATGCGCGCAAAATAGCTAAAATATCTCCTTGATTAAGCTTTTTATAGTTACCGAAGCCTCCGTATTCCATTTCACGGGCTGCAATGTTTGCGATTTTTTCCAATTGCTCATCATTAATATTGTAATCGGCCAGGGTGGAAGGGGCACCGAGACTTGTCCAGAATGCACTAAGACGGTCAATACCTTCCAAGGCGATTTCTCTATCTGTTTTACCTACGGTGTCTAAGTCAAACATACTGAGCATCAGCCGTTTCATGCGTGCAGCATCCTGATCCACCGTATGTCTCATCCAGTTGGGGAATAGGATCGCCAGACCGCCAGCATGAGGAATATCATATACAGCAGATAATGCATGTTCAATCGTATGCGAAGCCCAGTCCCCGAAGTAGCCCATTTGCAGTGTTCCGTTAAGAGCAATCGTTCCGGCATATAAAATCGTTTCGCGATGCTCGTAGTTGTGCAAATCCTCCAACAGCTTAGGTGCAGTTTCGATTACGGTTTGCAGCACGGAAAAGCACATACGATCTTGCAACGGTGTGTTTTTAACATTGTGAAAATACTGTTCAAATACATGGCTCATCATATCCACCATGCCATATACCGTCTGATCACGTGGCACAGAGAAGGTGTTTTTTGGGTCCAGAATCGAGAATTTCGGATGCGTCACCGCGCTGCCCCATACGTATTTTTCGTTTGTTTCCCAGTTGGTGATAACAGAATCTGGATTCATTTCTGAACCGGTAGCGGCGAGTGTGAGGATGGTACCGAATGGCAGAGCCTGGGTAGGCATGTGCTTTTTATTGATAATATCCCACACATCGCCGTCATATTCAGCCCCTGCTGCGATGGCTTTGGTGCAATCAATAACGCTTCCGCCGCCTACTGCAAGTAAGAAGTCGATGTTTTCATTTCGGCAAATGTCGATGCCCTTCTTAACGGTGGACAAGCGCGGATTCGGCTCTACGCCGGACAATTCATGAATGTTAAGATGTAGCGGCTCTAACGCGTTTAATACCTGGTCATACAGACCATTTCGCTTGACACTTCCGCCTCCGTATATCAGTAAAATATTTTTGCCGTAATTCAGCAGCTCCTGCTGCAGTTCTTCAATTTGATTGTCTCCAAATATTAATTTGGTGGGGTTATAATATGTGAATTTGTTCATCTGGAAAGTTCCCCTCAGTTCATAGTTCATGTTCAAATCGTAAATCGCTTAACCTGATTGCCTGTTGAATACCTAACTTTACCATGTAAGCTATTTGAAATGACGATTAACTATTATACATGAAATGAATAAGGGAATTCAAATAAATCTAATCTTTGACCGCTCCGGCGGCAAGATCGGAAATAAACTGGCGGCTAATGAAAAGAAATAAAATTATAAGTGGCAGTACAGCAAGCAGGGTGCCCGCAATGACCATCGCATAATCCGTATTGTATATCCCGTTTAATTGTGACAGTGCAATCTGGAGTGTGAATTTACGCTCATCCGTTAAGACGATTAACGGCCATAAATAATCATTCCAGGCTCCTATAAAGGTAAACGCGCCGAGAAAAGCGAACGCAGGACGTAGAATAGGCAGTGCTACATTCAAGTACAGCCGAAAAAAGCTGCATCCGTCCATCCGCCCCGCATCCAGCAGCTCCTTTGGAATGGATTCTTCCGCATATTGACGAATCCAGAAAATGCCGAAGGCATTTACCATCCCCGGGATAATAAGCGCTTTGAACGTACCTACCCATCCAAAGGTGGCCATCATGACAAAGGAGGGGACAAGCGAAAGTTGTGAAGGGACCATCATTGTAGCTAGCAGAACGATAAATAGCACTTTTTTGCCCGGAAAATCAAACTTGGCGAATGCGAAACCTGCCAGCGAATCGAAAAACAGAACCAATAAGGTAACAGAACCGGCTACAAAAAGGGTATTAAAAAAGGCTCCGGCAAAATTAATCTGCTGCAATACTCTCGTTATGTTATCCAAGAAGTGGCCGCCAAACCACAATTGCGGTGGAAAACGATAGATGTCTGAAGTTGTACGGGTTGCCATGACGATCAGCCAGTAAAATGGAAACATCGACAGGATGATTCCCACCAACAATCCGGCATATAAAACAAAGGATTTTGCACGTGTCTGCATCATGTTGTGAAGCTCCTTCCCATCGTTATTTTTTACCTTGAACGAGTTTCCAGTTGATGATGGAGAATAGAGCAATGATGAGGAACATGCCCCATCCGACGGCTGCACCATATCCAAAATAGTTGTTAATGAACGACTCGCGGTACAGGTATAAAACGATGGTCATGCCACTTGCCCCGGAACCGCCGTCATTACCGACCAGGACCTGTGGCTCGGTGAAGAGTTGCATACCGCCGATGGTGGACGTAATGACCGTAAACAGAATGACTGGGCGCAGCATGGGGATAGTGATGCGGAAAAAAGCTTGCGCTCCGGTTGCTCCGTCTATTTTGGCGGCCTCATACAGCACATGCGGAATACTCTGAAGTCCGGCCAGATAGATGATTGCGTTATAGCCCATCCATCTCCATACGACCATAGAAGAAATGGCAATTTGGATACCCCATGGCACATTCAGCCATTGAACCATGGGCAGTCCCAAGAGTTGCAGAAGGTAGTTGAGAAATCCGAAATTGTTGGCAAATAAGGCACCAAATATGATGGCGACAGCCACAATAGACGTCACATTGGGCAGGAAGAATCCAACTCGCCATAAGGTGCGCATTTTCACAAATGGGGCATAAAGCAGAAAGGCAATAATCAGTGCGAAGAATAGCATTGGAATTGTTGCATACACCCAGATCACAAAGGTGTTGCCTACAGCCTGCCAAAATTCATGATCTGTTACAAGGTAGCGAAAGTTGCCCCAGCCGTTGTAGGTCATGTCTCCGATTCCGTCCCATTTGTGAAACGCCAGGTATAATGAAAAACCAATCGGAAACAGTCCAAAGATGCCAAACAGCAGATAAAACGGCGAGATCGCAGCATAAACGGCACGGTGCTTCCAGATTTCTCTCAGCATATTGTCCACACGCCTTTTTTGAATTTTGTTTTTTTATCGCTGTAATTCCCGTTCGATTCGTTCCATGGTTTCCGTCCATAATGCATCAGGATTAGCATCCTGCTTGGCAACATTAGCAAGGCGACGGGTCACAATGCCGTGGATGACAGGGTAGCGCTCGCCGAAATAGCTGCTTTTCACATGACGTGCGGAGGCGGCGAAGATGAGTCCGGTGGCCTGACCCCCAAAGAAAGGCTCGGGTGTCCCCATGATAGGATCGTTATAGACGCCGGGAGTGGACGGGAACAGACCGATTTTGTGGTAGGCTTCCAACTGGTGTTCCGGGTTTTGCAGCCAGGTCAGGACTTCAAAGGCTTCTTTGGGATGTTTGCTGGATTTGAGGATAGAAATGAACGAACCACCCAGGTTGCCGTCTCCTCCAGGAGCACGGGCGACTCTCCATTTGCCAGCTGTATCCGGCGCGGCCTCTGTGAGAACTTGCTTCATCCAAACAGCCCCTACAAAAGAGGCAATTTTGCCGTTATTGACCGAAGCGTTCCATTCGGGAGTCCAGCCATCCGCATTGGCGAGCAGATGCTTCTTGTGGAAATCGACAGCGGTTTTCCAGCCCAGACGGATGTCAGGAGATTGATTGCCAATATAGCTGCCATCCGGCTTGAAGTAGAGGTTTGTATGCTGAGCGAGCACTTGATTGTAAACGTTTACAATATTATCAGCCAAAAACGAACGGCTTCCGAATTTCTGCTGAAGTTGTTCTCCGGCTGCCATGTAATCATCCCATGTGCGGATCGAGGCACTAACCTTTTCAGGATCACTAGGCAAGCCTGCTTGCTTAAATAGATCGCTTCGATAGAAGAGGGCAGTAGGCCCAGTATCCATGGGAAATGCAATCATTTTACCATCAGGAGTGATCCCCTGATTCCATTTCCATTCCAAATATTGATCTTTTAGGCGGTCTGCTCCGAGCTCCCTTAAATCATAAAAACGATCCGCACTTGGAAATAGCTCCACCATCCAGTCGTTCAGAGCTACGATGTCTGGTTCACCAGAACGAGCTGCGAGCGTTGTCTTCAGTTTAGCTTTGAAGTCACCACCTATTTTTTGAGTTTTTAATTCAATGTTGGGAAAGTGTTTTTCCGCTTGGGCGAGTAGTTCATCATCAATGGAACGGTTCCAATACCATAATGTAAGCGTTATCTTTTTTCCATTTGACAAATTAGTTTCAGATGATTGACTTTCAGAGAACGAGGGTCCACTACAAGCACTGAACATAGTGAGAAAAGCAAGACATAATACCAACCATTGTACTGTCTTCACATCATTTCCCTCCTTGCTGTCTGAGATAATCTGCCTGCTAAACAAGTTGTAAATGGTTTAGCTCCATCATATGAAGCTGTTACCCATTTATGTGCATTGCCTTAACCAAAAACAAAAAATTTGAAACGTTTATCCATAAAAAAAAAGCACGTGCGTCTGTTATATGAAGAACGCACGTACTTAAGTTAGGGATTCAGCTCATGACATCAACCGCAGTATTTCATCTTTCAGAATTTCGGACCGAGTCCCGAAAATAACCTGCAGGGTACCGTTACCAAGCCTGATGATTCCCGACGCTCCGAGCTGCCTGAGAGCTTGATCGTTAACTGCTTTGTCGTCTTTGACGACAAGACGCAGCCGTGTGATGCAGGCATCAATGCTTAGGATATTGTCCGAACCGCCGAGATAGGTTAGTACCCTGCCTGCCTGACTGGACGGAGTGTCGGATGTAGCGTTTGCTTTTTTATTGGGTACAGATTCGTTAGCCTCAGACAGGAGACTGTCTTCTCCATCATCTTCACGCCCAGGAGTTTTTAGGTTGAATTTGAGAATGATAAATCGGAACAGAAAGTAATAGATGAGGGCGAAGACAAGCCCGACCGGGATCATTCGCAATGGGTGAGTGGAGAGTTTCATATTGACCAAATAGTCAATGAGTCCTGCTGAAAAGGAAAAGCCCAGTTTGACATCCAATAGGTATACGACCAGGCCGCTCAGGCCTGTCAGCAGAGCATGAACGCCGTAAAGCAATGGTGCAATGAACATAAACGAAAATTCGAGGGGCTCGGTAATTCCGGTCAGGAACGATGCCAGCGCAGAACCGATGAAAATGGAAGCGACGGCTTTACGTTTTTCCGGTTTAGCCGTATGGATGAATGCGAGAGCGGCTGCCGGGAGAGCAAACATCATAATAGGGAAGAAACCGGACATGAATAGACCAGCTGATTTATCGCCTGCAAAGAAACGGGTCAGGTCACCATGAACAACTTCGCCAGCTGCATTCGTATAGTTACCAATCTGAAACCACGCGATTGAGTTTAGTACATGATGCAAACCGAGCGGGATCAGCAGCCGATTGGCAATCATGAATACCATTGATCCGATTCCGCCAAACCCGACAATCCAGTTGCCGAAGGCTGCAATCCCATCTTGTACCGGACTCCAGATCATTCCGAGCAGAATGGCCAGAATCATGGTCGTGAAGGCGGTAATCATGGGGACAAAACGTTTGCCTGAGAAGAAGCCAAGCCAATCCGGGAGCTGAATATTATGATATTTTTTAAACAGAAAAGCAGACCATCCACCGATAAAAATACCACCCAATACGCCCATGTCCAGCTTGACGTCGTCTGGAATATATGCAAATATACCCGGCACTGCCGCCAAAATACGGGTCAACACCATATAGGCAATGACTGCCGATAATGCGGCTACTGCGTCGCCTGCCAGACCAATGGCAACACCAATGGAGAAAATGAGCGCAAGGTTACCGAAGATAGCCCCCGCCCCCTCGTTCAGAAAAGGAGTGACATAATGATTCAGAAATCCGCCAACTACGGGACCAAACGGTATATCCGTTTCATAATTAATCAGAGCTAATCCTTGCAAAATCCCTGCGGCGGGTAGAGTAGCTACTGGAAGCATTAACGACTTGCCGATTTTTTGCAGAAATTTCAGCATAACAATCTTCCCTTCTTCATCGAGTTTGGGAGTGTCGTATTCATCCTGAAATCCTTACTTGTGCCCATTTTTTTACATCATAAATCGGGGGATCTAACATGGTCAACGATTATTTTAAGCTATGAAATGACGTAAATCCGCAGTTGACATCGCTTACATGCTTATATAGTATCAAATTTAAGTTAATAATCGTGACGGAGACAAGAGAGCCACGCAGACATCCCATGGTACAGCACAGGGTTGATTTGTGATGGCTTTTCTTTTTTTTGTGCGATGAAAGCGATCAAAATCGGGTGATCTATTGAGGAGGTAGGTTGTATGTCGCCATACGCAGCCGAATTCATAGGGACAATGATTCTTATTGCCCTAGGTGGCGGAGTGTGCGCAGGGGTGTCCCTGAAAAAGTCATTTGCCCACGCTTCCGGCTGGATTGTGGTCGGAATGGGTTGGGGGCTTGCGGTAGCTATTGCGGTGTATGCAGTGGGTCAAATCAGCGGAGCGCATTTGAATCCGGCAGTTACACTCGCGTTGGCATTTCAGGGTAGTTTTCCATGGCAAGATGTATCCGGCTATATTGTGGCTCAGCTTCTTGGGGCCATGGCGGGTGCGATCATCGTCGTTTTGCATTATTGGCCCCACTGGAAAGAGACGGAGGACACAGCAGCCAAACTCAGTGTATTCGCGACAGGACCAGCTATTGATCATCCGTTTGCCAACGTGCTTAGTGAAATGATAGGTACTTTCATCTTTGTTCTTGCTTTACTGTCGTTTGGTGCCAATTCATTTACAGACGGCCTGAAACCGCTGATTGTTGGTTTTTTAGTTGTCAGTATCGGTTTATCCCTTGGAGGCACAACGGGCTATGCCATCAATCCAGCGAGGGATTTTGGGCCGCGTCTGATGCATTATTTACTACCGATTCCCGGTAAGGGGGCGTCCAACTGGAAATATGCATGGGTGCCCATTATAGGACCGCTATTGGGGGGATCTTTCGCAGGGCCATTTTATCAGGCTGTTTTTAAGGGGAGTGTGACTCCAGCTTTCTGGATTTTACTAGGGATCATCGTGATTGTACTCTTGATTACCTTCCGTATGAGTCGTACTTATAAAAATCATAAAAAGGATCACAAACTTATAGCGTAAAAACGATGGATTTACACGGGGAGAGATGAACAATGGGAAAATATATTTTGTCACTAGATCAGGGAACGACAAGCTCAAGAGCGATTTTGTTCAATAGCGAGGGAGATGTAGTGTACTCGGCTCAGCGAGAATTTCCGCAATATTTTCCTCATCCCGGCTGGGTAGAGCAGAATGCGAATGAAATCTGGAGTTCTATTCTCGGAGTCATTGCCTCCTGTCTTTCCGAATCCGGTGTAAAAGCAAATCAAGTGGCTGCCATCGGCATTACCAATCAGCGAGAATCGGTGGCTGTGTGGGACAAAAATACAGGAGTGCCCGTATATAATGTACTCGTATGGCAATCACGCCAAACCTCGGACATCTGTGATGAATTGAAGCGACAAGGGCACGAGGAACTGTTTCACAGCAAAACAGGGCTGCTGATCGACCCGTATTTTTCAGGCACTAAAGTAAAGTGGATACTGGACCATGTAGAGGGCGCGCGGGAAAAGGCGGAACGAGGTGACCTGTTATTCGGTACGATTGACTCGTGGCTGATCTGGAAACTATCCGGCGGAAAGGCACATGTGACGGACTACTCGAATGCAGCCAGGACGCTCATGTACAACATTTATGAGCTAAAGTGGGATGAAGAGCTGCTGGACATTCTGGGTGTTCCGAAAATCATGCTGCCTGAGGTAAGACCTTCTTCTGAGGTATATGCGCACACCGTGGATTATCATTTCTTCGGTCAGAATGTACCGATCGCCGGTGCAGCAGGTGACCAGCAAGCAGCCTTGTTCGGTCAGGCATGTTACGAAAAAGGGATGATCAAAAATACTTACGGCACAGGCTGCTTTATGCTAATGAATACGGGGGATCAGCCTGTTGAATCTAAACACGGCCTGATTACGACCATCGCTTGGGGACTGGAGGAAGGCAAAGTGCAATATGCACTCGAGGGGAGTGTGTTTGTAGCGGGGTCGGCGATCCAGTGGCTGCGAGACGGGCTGCGTATGTTCCGTGAAGCGAAAGACAGTGAGCCTTATGCCGCTCGTGTTTCGTCTACGGAAGGAGTGTATCTTGTCCCCGCTTTTGTCGGACTGGGGAGCCCCTACTGGGATAGCGAGGTGCGCGGAGCAATGTTCGGCCTGACACGAGGGACCACGAAGGAGCATTTTATCCGCGCCACATTGGAGTCACTCGCTTATCAGACCAAGGATGTGCTTACAGCCATGGAGATCGATTCAGGTATTGCGGTGAAGACGCTGCGGGTGGATGGAGGAGCTGTATTGAACAATTTTCTGATGCAATTCCAGAGCGATATTTTAGATGCAACGGTGGAGCGGCCAGTGATCCATGAGACGACGGCACTGGGGGCTGCATGTCTGGCAGGTTTGGCTATTGGATATTGGAAGAGTACGGATGAACTTCGTAAGCGGGTGAGGGTGGAAACCTCTTTTGCCCCGAATATGGATGAATCAACACGTGCAGGCTTGTATGAAGGCTGGAAAAAGGCTGTGAATGCGACGATGGCCTACAAGTAATGATTAAGCGCTGGGTCTCTGAATATTAAACTGCAAAAAGATGACTTCTGAATCTTATCAGGAGTCATCTTTTTTAAGGCATGAGCTAACCTTTGACCTTCGTATGGTTCCAATGTTGGCCGGCTCCGCAGGAACTACGAATGACCAGTTCCGGCTCGACTTTAATACATTTGGTATCCATTTGTTTATTCATCAGGTCAAACAGCACCATAGCAGCTAGACGGCCTATTTTTTGCTTGTCTTGTTTTACAGTCGTCAGTGGAGGTTCGGTATAACGACAGGCTTCTATATCATCACATCCCACTACAGCAATATCCTCGGGTACCCTCAAGCCGCTTTCCTTGAAAGCACGTATGGCACCAAAGGCAAGCAGGTCGGTCGCCGCAAAAATAGCTTTTGGTAAATTTCCTTGCTGTATCCACGCTTTCGCGACCTGGTATCCATCTTCTGCCGCGTAGTCCTTACCATACACGACCCATTCAGGTCTAACATCAAGACTAAACCGTTTTAGTGAAGCAATAAAGGCCTCCTCTCTCTCTTTAATAACCAAGGAGGGGCGTTCAATGCCTATAAACCCCATGTCGCGGTATCCATTCATGTAAAAGTGCTCAACAACCTTCATTGAAATCTTCTGATTGTCGGACATAATGTAGCAAGAACTGGCTCCGGTTAGTTCAATATCGACACCGATACAGGGGATAGGGCTGGCATCGAGATCAAAAACACTCTTCTCCACTTCATCTCCAGCAATAATAATGCACCCGTCCACTGAAAAATATTTCGAGCGAGCCAAATAGTCCTCTCCATTATCCAGAAATTTCTCATTTGAAAAAAACAATAGGTCGTAACCAAGCAAGCCAATCTGTTTTTTGAAGACATTAATGATATCTACAAAAAAAGGATGACTAAAATCAACATTCAGCTTACCAGCGAATATAACGCCTACCAGATTAGATTTTTTGGTAGCAAGCGTTTTAGCCGAGGAGGAGGGTCTATAGCCTGTTTCCTCCATGATTTTAAGTACCCGCTGCCGGGTTTCCTCACTGATGTCTGTGTAATTGTTAATGATTTTCGAAACCGTTGCTACTGAAACGCCTGCCATACTAGCTATTGTTTTTATATTCATGGAATCCTCCGCAACTAAACTGATTTAGTTAAATTGACTTTGTTTTTCAAAATTAATGATTACTCGTATTCTATGCTACCTCATAGAAGTGAGTCAACCGTGCTAATAAAGGATGGTTCCTAATATTTTAAGGAGTAATAACGGTGATTTGTATTTTATTTGATAATTTACAAATCTCTATTTACAAATACAGGCTATCCGATACATAATAGTAGCTGTAATTAACTAAACCGCTTTCGTAAAGGTAAGTGCATTTATTCTAAGATAGCCGGAGCTGTGAAGTCTTGATTCCTGAAAGGATGATACCAAGTATGAATGAGAATACCTATACATTCCCCACCACGTTTATGTGGGGAACTTCGACCTCTTCTTATCAAATTGAAGGTGGCGTGGATGAGGAAGGAAGAACGCCTTCTATTTGGGATACTTTCTGTCAAGTACCCGGGAAGGTGATCGGAGGGGACTGCGGAGATGTGGCTTGTGACCATTTTCACCGCTTTAAGGAAGACGTGCAATTAATGAAGCAACTTGGCTTTTTACACTACCGTTTTTCCGTGGCCTGGCCGCGCATTATTCCCGCACCTGGCGTGGTTAACGAACAGGGGCTACTCTTCTATGAGCGTCTGCTGGATGAGATTGAGTCGGCTGGGCTAATTCCAATGCTGACGCTGTATCATTGGGATCTGCCGCAATGGATTGAGGACGAGGGTGGCTGGACGCAGCGAGAGACTATCCAACATTTTAAAACGTATGCCTCTGTAATCATGGATCGATTTGGACAGCGTATAAGCTGGTGGAATACGATAAATGAGCCCTACTGCGCCTCTATTTTGGGCTATGGCACAGGCGAGCATGCCCCCGGCCATGAGAACTGGAGGGAAGCTCTTGCTGCCGCTCATCATATTCTGATGTGTCACGGGATAGCCATGAACTTACACAAGGAAAAGGGCCTGACGGGCAATATCGGTATTACGCTGAACATGGAGCATGTCGATGCAGCCTCTGAACACTCCGAGGATGTAGCCGCTGCTGTCCGGCGGGATGGCTTTATTAATCGTTGGTTTGCCGAGCCATTGTTTAACGGGAAATACCCTGAGGATATGGTGGAATGGTACGGGGAGCACTTGAACGGATTGGATTTTGTACAGCCTGGTGATATGGAGCTGATTCAGCAGCCAGGGGATTTTTTGGGCATCAACTACTACGCCCGCAGTATCATTCGAGCGACTACAGACGCTTCGTTGCTTCAGGTCGAGCAGATTTCCATAGAAGAACCGGTAACGGATATGGGATGGGAGATTCACCCTGAATCCTTTTATAAGCTGCTGACACGGATTGAGAAGGATTTTACCAGAGGATTACCCATCCTGATTACAGAAAACGGAGCAGCGATGAAGGACGAACTGGTGAATGGAAAGATTGAAGACATTGGGCGTCAGCATTACATTGAGGAACATTTAAAGGCATGCCATCGCTTTATTGGGGAGGGAGGTCAGCTTAAGGGCTATTTTGTATGGTCATTCCTCGATAACTTCGAATGGGCCTGGGGATACAGCAAACGTTTTGGGATTATACACATCAATTACGACACGCAGGAACGGACACCCAAACAAAGTGCGCTGTGGTTCAAGCAAGTGATGGCGAATAACGGGTTTTAAAAAGAAAAGGGGTGCACGATGCAGCAGTATTATTTTGACGATCAAGGACGTTTTGTGATTGAGAATTTTGCGCAGGCCAAGCCCTTTTCCAGTTTTCTACCCGGTATTGCTGGTGTTCAGGGAATTCCTCTGTGGGCGTATTATGTTAATCGTGGACAAGGAATTGCGAGCTTTGGTGTGGAGGATAAGAATGGAGCCATCATGGAGTTTTTTCCGGCCAACCGAACAGCTCCTTTATTGCTAGCAGTGCTAATGCTGATGCAAGTTTGCATGGAACGGGATATATCGCGAGGCTGAGCGGATCTACGGCAGAATTTATTCATATGTGGATATGGATGATGACGGGCGGGCAGCCGTTTGGCTATGATCATAGGGGCCTATCCTTGAAGCTGGAGCCCAAGCTGCCAGGCTGGCTGTTCACAGCTACAGGTGAGCTATCTTTCTGTTTTCTCGGAAGCTGTCAGGTGACTTATTTTAATACGGATCGCAAGGATACTTATCCACCGGAATGCATAGTGACCCAGTATGTACTGCATTACGCTAGTGGCGAAAAGAAGACGATAAGACAGGCTATATTAGATCATAAAGAGGCACAAGATGTGAGAGAGCGGTTGTTTTCCCGTATCGAGGTATATTTGGGGACATAGCTCCATTCATTAAAGCGGTCATGCTGCAATAACAGAGCATGACCGCTTTTTAAAGTTTCATAAATCCTTGTGTCAGGGCAGGGGACTTATGCTGAAATATCTTGCAACTCCAATATCACAGGACAGTGGTCACTGCCTGTAATATGACAATCAATGTTCGCATCCATCAATAGCGAACGAAGTCTCTCCGAGACGAGGAAGTAATCGATCCGCCAGCCAATATTCCTTTCTCTCACCTTTGGCATGTAGGACCACCAGGAATAAACATCCGTCCGGTCAGGATAAAAGGTTCTGAAGGTATCTATAAATCCGACGTCTAGCAGCTGTGACATGCGTTCCCGTTCCTCAGGCGTAAAACCGGCATTTCCGTAGTTAGCTTTGGCGTTTTTGAGATCGATCTCCTGATGAGCTACGTTCAAGTCTCCACACACGATGACAGGCTTCAAAGCATCCAGTTGTTGCAGGTAGCTGCGAAAACGGTCTTCCCATTCCAGTCTGTAGGGCAGTCGGGATAAGTCCCGTTTGGTATTTGGTGTGTACACATTGACGAGATAAAATTTTTCGAATTCCAAAGTGATGGTTCGGCCCTCCGGTTCTTCATTTTCTTCAAGTCCATAATGCACAGAGAGCGGCTTGATTTTGGTGAAAATAGCCGTGCCGGAATATCCTTTTTTCTCAGCATAATTCCAGTATTGTGTGTATTCCTCCATGTTCTCCATGAGGATCTGCCCTTCTTGAAGCTTCGTTTCCTGTACGCAAAAAATATCGGCATTCGTTTCTTTTAAATAAGTATAAAACCCTTTGGTCACACAGGCTCTTAAGCCATTTACATTCCAAGATATTAATTTCATTTGATTAATCTCCTTGCTACTTCACGCGGTCAAGCGATGTGATTTGTATATCCTTTGTTGACATAAGCTTATAAATGTCTTCTATCTGGACTTCATAGGTCTTTTCATCAAAATGGTCCTGACCAAACATATAATCGTTTAGTTCTATTGCCTTAAGGTTTCGGTTGGTATTCATAGCCGAAGGGAAGTATTCGATGTCTAATGAGGCTTTATTTCCGGCCAACACTGTTTTGAGAACTTTTGCAGTTTGTAATACCCGTTCTTTTTCCAATGACAATCCTGAGTCAGTTAGATCCTCGAATACAATTATACGAATATATTGATCGCCGACCGCTTCGGGATTCAGTTTAAAATCGTCGTATTCTTTGATCATTTTATCTGTTTCCCCTTCTTGCACCCCAGAATGAACAGCGGCTGCATCATTGTATAGCTTCTGTATAACAGGTTTGAGCTTCATGTCCAGTTGGCTCTCCCAAAGGGCGTTAAGATATTTTTCTCTAAATGGGACATCCTCATAAGGACGCTTGGTCATGTTAAAGAGGACGGAAGGATGACGATTAGAGATCGCCTCCATGGTATATTCAGTGAAGGGAATACTATGATAGCTAATATTTTGAATTTGAAAGTCCTCTCCGTATTTCTGCTCCAGATATTGCTCTGATTCTGCGGCTACGTTGCGTTTATTTTCACCTGTTTGTGTAAAAGGTTCTATAATATCTACGTATTTCATTGTGACTGCAAGAAGTAGAAGTGTAGCTCCCACAGTGAGACTGAGCAACATGCGCCATTTGGAAGGCAACGATGCACTTGTCGGCGCGCTACCCACATTGCTTGTAATTTGAAAAGATCGTATTGTAAAAATAATGCCTAAAATGTGGAGAATAATGGCCAGCGGTCCCGAAATAATAAGCAGGTATCCGAGAGAAAATAATGTAAAATAGATCAGAATTCCCTGTGTGATGATCAGAGCCGCTCCTCCAATCATATAGGAAGGAATGGCGAGATAAAACATACCCAATCCAGTACCTAATATAGAAAGCAAAGTGGCAACAAAACGATGAATTTCCCGCGACTTTTGGAGTTTATTCGTAGTCAAGGGAGTCAGCCAACCTCCTTTACTTCAAAATGGTGTAACATGATAGATGATAGCAATATCTGCGTTTTATTGAAAGAGTAGTGACTTGAAACCAGCGCCTAAAGTAGCGTGGCAGACTATTCTTTCTACATTATTTATCATCAAAAAAAGCTCCCTTGCGGAAGCTTTTTTTTGATGTAATTTATCAAGAGAGATACTCTCCTTATGGTTGACTGCGAAGTATAGGCTAACGATGCCGATGGGCCGACGTTCCCCTGTGAGTTATCTCATGAGAACAAAAAAAGCCTCCATTATGGAAGCTTCTTGTTATGACGTCCCAGGAGGGATTCGAACCCCCGACCGACGGCTTAGAAGGCCGTTGCTCTATCCAGCTGAGCTACTGGGACATAAAATTCAAGCGAATATTAATATATCATATGGATAAAAGAAATTCAAGTCTTATTTTGCATATATCGCTTATTTAGGCTTTATACAGCATAAATTCTGAGTAGACGTAGTTTTTTTTGCCTTGTAAAAGGGTATGTTAGAATACAGGTGAATATGTGTAAGACGAGTGGTTGGACTTCGGCTACTGTTTCTCATATAATCTACAAATACTTGAGCTTGTGAAGGAGAGGGGGTGCCTTGAATAAAGGACTCCAAGGTGACGACAAAAGAAAATAATATTGTATTGTTTCCGAAGACACTGGACTATTATCAAATCCAACTTACCGTGATGCTTGAAAACGAACGTTACGGAGAGGCGATGGCGATGCTGCGTTTTTTAATGCAGTGTCAGGGACAGGAGCAGAAGCAATACGATGAATGGAACGCTCTATTACAATGGCTGGAAGCTGCATTTCCACAGTACGCTGACAGCGGGGCGGTAACGGACGCTGTGGAAGAAGAGGTCAGTGAAGTAGAGTTAGCTCGCCGTCATGCACGCTTTAAGCAGGAGCAGGATGCGGGCTACGGCAACAAGCTGTTGCGGATGGCTATGGATGAACCCTTATCCGAACAGACGATTTTAGCGTTGGAGCAGTTGTCCTATTTGGAACTGCCAGAAATCGACGATGCCTTGCTTCGCTGGATTACGGACCGGGAAATCCATCCTTTACTTCAATTCCGTGTTCTACAGACAATGCGACGACGCGGAATGGAAGGGACGATAGAAATCAGACGGGGTGATGAACAAGCGGAAATCGACATTGAAACGGTTCCGTTACAGCCTGGTGATTTTCCAGAGTCGATTATGCGTATTTTGGAACGGGTGGCTGATCAGACTGAGGTGCACGAGCCTACACTATTCTATTTTGCACAGGAGTTGTGGTCACAGTTTGTGATGGCAGTATACGGTACGAATGATTATAGATCCATGTTGGTGGAAGAGGACGGAATGCCGGATATTTGGGCTGCAGCACTCCATCAGACCGTTTCGGAAAGTTTGAACGGTAATAATAATGAGGAAGAAACCCGTGCTATATATGGTATTACAGATGCGTTGCGCTTCCGTTTTGAGCAGGCGTATCGGTCGATGCGACTATTCGTAGCGGCGGGAATGCACACTCCTTAGTGACCGGAAACGTTTACCTGTGAAGCATTCAAAGGGCTGCTCTTGAAAAAGACAGTAATGTTAGATATACTATAGTGGTTATTTTGTGTGCGTTGATTGTAATGAAAACTAAGTGAAGATTTTGTTGGAGGGGAAAGCATAAAATGAAAGCAACTTGGGAGAAAATAGAGAAGAACCTTGGGGTTCTTGAAGTTGAGGTTGACGCGGATCGTGTAGCCGCTGCACTCGACAAAGCTTTTAATAAAGTGGCAAAACAAGTAAGTGTACCAGGATTCCGTAAAGGTAAAGTACCACGTCCTATCTTTGAAAAACGCTATGGTATTGAAAGTCTGTACCAAGATGCAATTGACATCCTGTTGCCAGAAGCTTACAGCCAAGCTGTAGAGCAAACGGACATCTTCCCGGTTGACAGCCCTGACGTTGAAATTGATCAATTTGCTAAAGGCGAATCTTTCAAGTTCAAAGCAAAGGTTACTGTTAAACCTGAAGTGACTTTGGGCGATTACAAAGGCGTAGAAGTGCCTGTAAGCAAACTCGAAGTAAGCGACGAAGAACTGGCTCAAGAACTGGAGCGCCTGCAACAACGTCATGCTGAACTGGTTGTCGTTGATGAAGATGCTGCTCAATCCGGTGATACAGCTATTATTGACTTCGACGGTTCCGTGGACGGTGTACCATTCGAAGGTGGACAAGCTGAGAAGTATTCTTTGGAACTGGGATCTAACACATTCATCCCTGGTTTTGAAGAGCAAGTGGTTGGTTTGCACACTGGCGATTCCAAGGACGTTGAAGTAACGTTCCCTGAGAACTACCATTCTGCTGACCTCGCTGGCAAACAAGCGGTATTCAAAGTGAAAGTTCACGAACTGAAACGCAAAGTTCTTCCTGAACTGGACGATGAATTTGCTAAAGATGTAAGCGAATTTGACACACTGGCTGAATTCAAGGAAGACTTGAAAAAGCAATTGTTGGATCGTAAGGAAAACGAAGCTAAAGCAGCCCGCGAGGGTGCTGTAGTGGAGAAAGTTGCTGAGAATGCAACAATCGACATTCCTGAAGCAATGGTGAAGAGCGAAGTGCAAAACATGGTTCGCGATTTCGACAACCGTTTGCGTAGCCAAGGTATGAACCTTGAAATGTTCCTTGGATTCTCTGGTCAAAGCAAGGAAGACCTGGAAGAGCAAATGAAAGCTGATGCTGAGAAGCGCGTACGTAACAACCTCGTGCTGGAGCAAGTGGCTAAAGCAGAAAACATCGAAGTTTCCGAAGCGGAAATTGATGAAGAACTGAAAAACATGGCTGAAGCTTACAAACGTTCAGTTGAAGAAATCCGTAGCATTCTGGAAGGTAACGGCTCGTTCGCTAACCTGAAAGAAGAAATTTCACTGCGCAAAACCATTGCTTTGTTGGTGGAAAACAGCAAAGAAGTAGAAGCGCCAGTTGAAGCTGCTGAGTAATTCAGACGATAAAATATACGGAGTATGCTGTAACAAGCTGAAACGTAGTAATTAGATAGGGATAAGGCACGTAGTGAAAGTTACGTGCCTTATTTTTACCTTTGATAACCCAAATTTTAGTCGTTTATGGAAAGTGCTGTGAGTCGCGTTTTCTTGTTTTACATAAGTCACTACCGTATATTTGCACATACATACGAAACATGGTTAAATATGAGAAGGTCTCGGCAGAGTGTACTGTAAATAGCCCGCACTGCATATATGAGCGCATGCAAATATGACACGAGACTCTGAACATGTTAAAATATTTTGTAAGGTGTTCACGTTTCATGCTTGCTGCTTCCGTTTTAATGGGACATAAGGAAGCGGATGAATACAGGTGTTCATTTTAATAAAGAAAAGAGGTTGGTCGTGATGAGTCTCGTCCCTATGGTTGTGGAACAAACGAATCGAGGAGAACGATCTTACGATATTTACTCGCGGTTGCTTAAGGATCGTATTATTTTCCTAAGTGGCCCGATTGATGACGATGTCGCCAATCTCGTCATTGCACAGCTATTGTTCCTTTCTGCGGAAGATCCAGAGAAGGATATTAATTTGTACATTAACTCGCCAGGCGGTTCTGTAACTGCGGGCATGGGTATATATGATACAATGCAATTCATTAAGCCGGACGTATCGACGATCTGTGTAGGCATGGCTGCAAGTATGGGTTCGTTGCTGCTAACAGCGGGTGCGCCAGGTAAGAGATACGCGCTTACCAATAGTGAAGTCATGATTCATCAGCCACTTGGTGGCATTCAGGGGCAAGCCTCCGATATGCTGATTCATGCGGACTGGATTATCAAAACACGTGCTAAGCTGAATCAAATCTATGTAGAGCGTACGGGTCAGCCCCTCGAAAAAATCGAACGTGATACTGACCGGGATTTCTTCATGGAAGCGGAAGAGGCAAAAGCATACGGTATCATTGACCAGGTGCTGTCTAAACCGATTAATCTGTAAAGGGGTGGCTCTATGTTTAAATTTAATGATGAAAAAGGACAATTGAAATGTTCTTTCTGCGGTAAATCTCAGGATCAGGTTCGCAAGCTTGTTGCCGGACCGGGCGTATATATATGTGACGAATGCATTGAGTTGTGTACGGAGATTGTAGAAGAGGAATTGGGTCATGAAGAAGAAGTAGATCTGAAAGACATTCCGAAACCAATGCAAATCCGTGACATTCTGGACCAATATGTTATTGGTCAGGATCAAGCGAAAAAATCGTTGTCTGTAGCGGTATATAATCACTACAAACGAATTAATACTCAAAACAAAATTGATGATGTGGAACTGCAAAAAAGTAACATCTTGATGCTTGGACCTACAGGTTCGGGTAAAACGTTGCTTGCGCAAACCATGGCTAAAATTTTGAACGTTCCTTTTGCTATCGCAGATGCCACTTCCCTTACGGAAGCAGGTTATGTGGGTGAAGACGTTGAAAATATTTTGCTGAAACTGATTCAAGCTGCCGATTATGATGTAGAAAAAGCCGAACGCGGCATTATCTACATTGACGAAATTGATAAAGTAGCCCGCAAATCCGAAAACCCGTCCATTACGCGTGACGTTTCGGGTGAAGGTGTACAGCAGGCGTTGCTTAAAATTTTGGAAGGCACGGTTGCTTCTGTACCACCTCAAGGCGGTCGCAAGCATCCACATCAAGAGTTTATTCAAATTGACACCACGAATATCCTGTTCATTTGCGGTGGTGCCTTTGATGGTCTGGAGCAAATGATCAAACGTCGTATCGGTAAAAAGGTTATCGGCTTCAACGCTACCAGCGAACAAAAAGACCTGAAACCAGGCGAATATACTTCAATGGTATTGCCTGAGGATCTTTTGAAATTCGGTCTGATACCGGAATTTGTAGGACGCTTGCCAGTAATTTCTACGCTGGAGCCGCTTGATGAGAACACATTGGTTCGTATTCTGTCCGAACCGAAAAATGCGTTAACCAAGCAATACCAGAAGCTGCTTGAGCTGGATAATGTGCAACTGGAGTTTAAGCAAGATGCTCTGGAAGCCATTGCTCGTGAAGCGATCAAGCGTAACACGGGTGCCCGTGGCCTTCGTGCGATCATCGAAGGTATTATGCTGGACGTAATGTATGAGGTTCCTTCCCGTGAGGATGTGACTACTTGCGTCATCAATGAGCAGGTTGTAAAAGACAAAATCGCACCGGAACTCGGTGGTACAGATAAGGATAAAAAACAAGAAGAGAGCGCCTAAGGATTGATACTTCGCGATCTCTAAAACATGAGAAGCCGGATCTCCACTTCACTAAACCTGTATGAGGTTTTAAGGGGTGGAGGTTTGGCGTTAATGGGAGAGAAAAGTACATGTTCTTAAGACAAGACACACGTCCCGTTAAAGTCGGGAATCTGACGATTGGCGGCAGCAATGAAGTCATCATCCAAAGCATGTGTACAACTAAAACAGCAGATGTGGAAGCAACTGTAGCCGAGATTCTTCGCTTGGAAGAAGCCGGATGTCAACTGGTGCGGGTTACCGTCAACAATGAGGAAGCTGCCGCAGCCATTAAGGAAATTAAAAAACGGATTCATATTCCGCTAGTTGCAGATATTCACTTTAATCACAAGCTGGCTCTACTGGCAATTGAAAATGGGATTGATAAAGTTCGCATTAATCCAGGTAACATAGGACGACGTGAAAAAGTAGAAGCTGTCGTGAAGGCATGTAAGGAAAAAGGGATTCCGATTCGAATTGGTGTGAATGCCGGGTCATTGGAACAGCATTTACTTGATAAGTATGGCTACCCTACGCCAGAAGCGATGGTAGAAAGTGCGCTGTATCATATCGGGATACTGGAAGAACTTGATTTCCATGACATTATCGTGTCACTGAAGGCGTCTGATGTTCCTATGGCGATTGCTGCTTATACGAAGGCCGCTGAAATTATTAAGTATCCGCTCCATCTGGGTATTACCGAAGCGGGTACACTCTTTACGGGTACAGTTAAAAGCGCGGCAGGTATGGGCGCTTTGCTAGCATCAGGCATCGGCTCCACAATGCGTATTTCACTTAGTGCTGATCCGGTGGAAGAAGTGAAGGTAGCCCGTGAGTTGCTCAAGACGTTTGGATTAATCACAAACGCAGCTACATTGATTTCTTGTCCGACTTGCGGACGTCTGGATATTGATCTGTTCTCTATTGCCAACGAGGTAGAAGACTACATTGCAAAACTCAAGGTACCGATTAAAGTATCAGTACTGGGTTGTGCAGTAAATGGCCCGGGTGAAGCGAAGGAAGCTGATATTGGAATTGCCGGAGCGCGCGGTGAAGGCCTTTTGTTCCGTTATGGAAAAATGATTCGCAAAGTACCTGAGGCTGATATGGTGGACGAATTGAAAAAAGAAATTGATATCATCGTCAAAGCATATGAGGAAACAGGGAAAATACCTGGACGTGAAGAACGTCATACCGCCGAGAAGGTGTAGGCAAAAAGCAGTTATTATAAAGAGGCATAGTCATAATCTATTGTCATCATTTAAACGCCGTGGAGAGCAGCTCTGCTACAGAACTGTTCTTCGCGGTGTTTTTGTATTTCTCTCTGATCTTTTGAAAGACCGCCGTTTAGCTATCGCGGAAAAGGAAATACTGTTTTTCATAGAGCGGCATTTTTAAAATTGCTGAGATGAGAAACGGAGGAAATACGATGGACTTGACTATGATTTTGTTATTGGTGCAAATGTTTTTCGGGATTGTTATTGGTCTGTATTTCTGGAACCTCCTGCGGAGCCAGAAAACGAACCGTAGTGCGGTGGATCGGGAATCCCGCAAGGAATTGGATAAGCTACGCAAATTGCGTTCTATTTCACTTACCAAGCCGTTGGCTGAACGCACACGTCCTGCCACATTACAGGATATCGTGGGTCAGAAGGATGGACTGCGCGCGCTCAAGGCTGCGTTATGTAGTGCGAATCCGCAGCATGTCATTATTTATGGCCCGCCGGGTGTAGGGAAGACAGCTGCTGCACGCGTTGTGCTGGAAGAGGCTAAGAAGAATCTGTCCTCTCCGTTCAAGGGAGACGCCAAATTCACGGAGATTGATGCTACGACGGCCCGCTTTGATGAGCGCGGTATTGCGGACCCGCTGATAGGTTCAGTGCATGATCCAATCTATCAAGGGGCAGGAGCGATGGGGGTAGCGGGTATCCCACAACCTAAACCCGGAGCTGTGACGAAGGCGCATGGGGGGATGCTGTTCATTGATGAGATTGGTGAGCTGCATCCAACGCAGATGAATAAACTCTTGAAAGTACTGGAGGATCGCAAGGTATTTTTGGAGAGTGCGTATTACAACTCGGAAGATTCGAATACTCCTGCTTATATCCACGATATTTTCCAAAACGGTTTGCCAGCCGATTTTCGTTTGGTGGGTGCGACGACCCGTTCGCCGCATGAACTGCCACCTGCGATTCGCTCCCGGTGCATGGAGATTTATTTCCGTGCCTTGCAGCCACAGGAGATTGCTCGTATTGCAGAGGATGCCGTCCACAAGCTAGGCTTTGGCCCTTGTCCTGAGGCGGTAGAAGTTGTACAGCGTTACGCAACGAACGGTCGGGAGGCGGTCAATATGATCCAGCTGGCTGCTGGTTTGGCACTTACCGAGAAAAGGGAATGTCTCAATGCTTCCGACGTCGAATGGGTAGCGGGCAGTAGTCAAATTCAACCGCGTCCTGACCGAAAAATACCAGGCTTGCCGCAAATCGGATTTGTTAACGGATTAGCTGTATATGGCCCGAACATGGGGATGCTGCTTGAAATTGAAGTTACAGCAGTTCCGGTTCCTGAGGGAAAGGGCAGCTATAATATTACGGGGGTTGTGGATGAGGAAGAAATCGGAGGCGGGTCCCGTACACTGCGCCGTAAGAGCATGGCTAAAGGTTCTGTAGAAAATGTTCTAACCGTTTTGCGTACGCTCGGATTGTCTCCGTCGAATTACGATTTGCATATCAATTTCCCTGGGGGTACGCCGGTAGATGGCCCGTCCGCAGGAATTGCGATGGCAACAGCCATTGCTTCCGCGATGCGGGGAATTCCGGTGGATCATGAAATTGCAATGACTGGCGAAATTAGCATCCATGGTCGTGTCAAACCGATTGGTGGTGTATTAGCCAAGGTTGAAGCCGCTTTTCAGGCAGGAGCCAAAAAAGTGATCATTCCGCAGGACAACTGGCAAGCTCTTTTTGACAGCATTGAGGGTTTAAAAGTGATTCCCGTACAGTCGGTTACCGAAGTGTTCCGACATGTGTTCGGGGAAGAGATAACGTCGGATTCGCCTGTACATGCGCCAATTGAGACTTTTCGCCCATCCCAATCTTCCTTGTTACAGGCTGATGGAACGCATAACGGGACGATATCAGATACAGGATCTTGCTGATGAACCACCCTTTCATTGGTTTTTTCATAAAACATTTGATAAAATATGAAAGATAACAACTTGAGGATTGTAAAATCCGGAACCTGAGAATCACTGGAGGTGCGAAAGCGATGGGACCCACCAAGACAAAAGGTCGTCGTTTTCCTTTGCTGCCTTTAAGAGGGCTTCTGGTCTACCCGAGTATGGTTCTGCATCTCGATGTGGGCCGGGAAAAATCGGTCAAGGCTTTGGAAAAAGCGATGGTTGAAGACAATTTGATTCTCCTGTGTTCTCAATCAGAAGTAAATATTGAAGAACCTACACAAGAGGACATCTTTCGAGTCGGCACGGTAGCCAAGGTACGCCAGATGCTCAAACTTCCTAATGGAACCATTCGAGTATTGGTGGAAGGGCTGGAACGGGCCGAGATTATTCAATATACGGACAATGAAGAATATTACGAGGTAATGGCGAAGGAGCTGCACGAGGCAGAAAACGTACAGCCTGAGACGGATGCGCTAATGCGCACTGTATTAACTCAGTTCGAGCATTATATCAACTTGTCCAAAAAGGTAACACCGGAGACTCTCGCTGCGGTATCGGATATTGAGGAGCCGGGACGGCTAGCAGACGTAATCACAAGTCATTTGACGCTCAAAATTAAGGAAAAGCAGGATATACTGGAGACGATCGACGTTACTCAGCGTCTGGAGAAGCTTCTGGATATTTTGAACAATGAGCGTGAAGTACTGGAGCTGGAACGTAAAATCAACCAGCGTGTGAAGAAGCAGATGGAAAAGACGCAGAAGGAGTATTATCTGCGTGAACAAATGAAGGCAATTCAGAAGGAACTTGGCGAGAAGGAAGGTCGCGCGGGAGAAGTTGAAGAACTGCGCAACCAGCTAAGTGAACTAGAGTTGCCTGTTCCGGTGAAGGAGAAGGTCGAAAAGGAAATCGATCGTCTGGAAAAAATGCCGGCAAGCTCTGCCGAGGGTGGCGTCATCCGTAATTATGTGGATTGGTTGTTAAGCTTGCCATGGAACAAGTTTACCGATGATGATCTGGATATCGTCAAAGCTGAAGAGGTACTTAATAACGACCACTACGGATTGGATAAACCCAAGGAGCGTGTATTGGAGTATTTGGCTGTACGCAAGCTGGTGAAGACCATTAAGGGACCGATTCTGTGTCTCGTGGGTCCGCCAGGGGTCGGCAAGACCTCGTTGGCCCGTTCGATTGCCAAATCCATGGGTCGGGAATTTGTCCGCATCTCTCTCGGAGGTGTGCGGGATGAAGCGGAAATCCGTGGTCACCGTCGGACTTATGTTGGTGCGATGCCAGGGCGGATCATTCAGGGGATGAAGACCGCAGGAACGTCTAATCCAGTATTTTTGCTGGATGAGATTGATAAAATGGCTTCCGATTTTCGAGGAGATCCATCGGCGGCATTGCTCGAAGTGCTTGATCCTGAACAAAACAATACGTTCAGTGACCATTTTGTTGAGCTGCCGTTTGACCTGTCCAATGTGATGTTTGTAACGACAGCCAATGCTGCACACAACATCCCGCGTCCGCTAATGGACCGCATGGAGACGCTCTATATTCCTGGCTACACCGAACTGGAGAAGCTGGAAATCGCCAATCGGTACCTATTGCCCAAGCAGAAGAGAGAGCATGGCTTGGACGAGGAACAACTGGTTATCGGGGAGGATACGCTACTGCGTGTCATTCGCGAATATACGCGTGAATCTGGTGTGCGGAATCTTGAGCAGCAAATGGCTTCTCTGTGCCGCAAGGCGGCGAAGTCCGTTGTATCTGGTGGCGAAGGACCAATTCAAATCACACCGGATAATCTGAAGGATTATCTGGGTATCGCTAAATTCCGTTACGGTGTTGCAGAACTGGAGGATCAGATCGGTACGGTTACAGGCTTGGCATGGACAGAGGTCGGTGGTGAAACACTGATGATTGAAGTGACGGTCGTACCTGGTAGTGGTAAACTGATTCTTACGGGTAAACTGGGAGACGTTATGAAGGAATCTGCACAGGCGGCATTCAGCTACACCCGTTCCAAAGCAGTTGATCTGGGCATTGAACTAGACTTTTATGAGAAAAATGATATCCACATTCATATTCCTGAGGGTGCGATTCCGAAGGATGGTCCATCTGCGGGAATTACTATTGCTACCGCGTTAATTTCAGCTTTGACCAACCGTCATGTATCCAAGGATGTGGCTATGACGGGCGAAATTACTCTACGCGGCCGTGTATTGCCGATTGGTGGTTTAAAAGAGAAGTCGCTGGCTGCCCACCGGGCAGGCTACAAAAAAATTCTGCTTCCCAAAGATAATGAACGGGATTTAAAGGATATTCCCGACAGTATCCGGCAGGATGTTGAATTTGTCCCCGTTGCCCATATGGATCAGGTGCTAAAGCATGCTTTGGTTGAGCAGGCAAGGGTACATTAGAGAGGAATTAAGGACACAATGAAAGTAACAAAAGCAGAATTTATAATAAGTGCGGTTGGTCCCGATCAGTTTCCTGTGGACGCTTTGCCAGAGATTGCTCTGGCGGGGCGCTCCAATGTAGGAAAGTCTTCATTGATTAATCGGTTGATTAACCGTAAAAATTTGGCGCGTACCAGTTCTACGCCAGGTAAAACCCAGCAACTCAATTATTACCGGATTAATGATGATCTCTATTTTGTCGATTTTCCCGGTTACGGTTACGCCAAGGTATCCAAAACGTCCCGCAAGGCTTGGGGGCAGATGATTGAGTCTTATTTGCTGGAGCGTGAGCCACTCAAACTGGTGCTTCAAATGGTAGATTTGCGCCATCCGCCGTCCAAGGACGATATCATGATGTATGATTGGCTGCGTCATAACGGGCTTCCCGTATGTGTTGTAGGCACGAAGGCAGATAAAATCCCTAAAACGCGGCGAGAAAAGCATTACAAGGTAATCAAGCAGGAACTCGGAATACTTCCCGGGGGATTGTTTATCCCCTTTTCATCCGAAGAAGGTATGGGCAAGGAAGAGCTGTGGTCTGTCATCTCCAGCTATATAGAGAATGACGAAGAAGAGCAGACGGAATTGTAAGGCTAGGGACGTCCTTGAGGACGTCCTTTTTTCATGGTTCGGGCTTCAAAAAAATAAACTTACTAAATAGGTGGGAATAATATATAATAACAAAAAGAACTCGTGGATTTTAAGCCGAAAAGTGAGTATATGGGGGATAATGCAGTCTCAACCCCATCATTTTCCGTTTATTTCCGATGTATGGCGGGAATTTATGATTTGATGTGCAAGAAAAGCACTTTAGGTCTGATGTATAATAAATTTAAAGCTTAAACTTATAGGTTCAGGAAAGAATTGAGGAGATGGGTATGGCTCAGCGGTTAGCCACAGAGTATGTTAAAACCACTTTGACCTTGTTGGAAACCCAAATGGACGAATTTTTGCGGGCAGTGGATGATCCCCAGGTGCATTACTATATTAAAGTTCTAGATAACGGAAGACAGGAAATCGTTCTGGAGCATAGTGCGGGTGAGGAAGTTCATTTGTTTTTTGAAGCCAAAGAGGGAGCGTTTGTGTGTGAATTGACTTGTCGCTTAATTCATCCGCAACTAACCCTGTTTATACGCAAACTTTTTGTTCGTTTTAAGGGCGAAGGCATCGTTTACCGAATGTATCAAGGATTCACTATGGTGTATTTTTATAATGAAGGTACGGTTCGTAAAATTATGGAGAAGAATGCCGGAGGTTCCAGGCTGGTATTCGAATATAAAAATACGGTGCAGGAATTGCAACAGCTTTTTCAGCATCAGAACGTTGAAAATGAAATATCTGACGTATATCATCTCATTAATTCGTTGCTTGACCAGCGGAATTTGGCGCGTACTTTCTCGGAGTTGGAACAGATTGACCACAAGCTTCGAATGAGTTGCTCAAAATTATTTGCACTGGAAGCTTAATAAGGCATGAATATATGGAATGAATCGTTATGCCATGTAGTCCCTTTCTTTACCGAAATAGGCTTTTTTATTCTTAAAAAATGATTGCATTTGCTGCACATAGATGTTATTTTTAATCTCGTTGAAAATGAAATATAGGAACCAGGATTCACTCAGGACATTGAATGTTGCGAGAGGTTATTCCCTCGGGAAGTGAATGACGTAGGTCCTAGCGGATGAAATTTTTCCAAACATTTTATTCCTAGGAAGGGGGAACCGAAAGATGGAATTGGAGTACTCAACTTTCGGAAGACACGTTGCCGTAGATACTTGGGGTGTTGAGTTTGAATTACTGAATGATGCGCAGTTTTTGGAGGCTCAATTAGTTGAAGCAGCTGAAGCTTGCGGAGCAACGGTGATGTCCGTTCAATCCAAGCAGTTCGAACCACAGGGAGCTACCGTGCTTGTACTGTTGTCGGAGAGTCATCTCTCTATTCATACGTATCCTGAGAGAGGGTTTGCCGCTATTGATTGTTATACTTGCGGTGAGACTGTCGATCCGCAGTTGGCTATTGATTACCTGGTATCCGTTCTAAAACCGAAAAAAACATATGCGAAAAAGCTGATTCGCGGCTTGGGAGAACTTCAGGTGGAATCACCAGAGTGCAAGCTGGCTGAGTTAGTGTAAATCGTTTTTTATGGAGCCGTTTGTGCGTCCTATATTATAGCCATGGAACATTTCCATGGTTATTTGTTTTAAAAGTGGTCTACACTAAATCAAATCATACAGAACGTGCTGGTTTCATGAAAGCTATTCAATTTTCATAAACAATTCATAAAACAGCCGGAGGAGATTCGGACTTCTGTGATATAATTAACATAGTTTATGATAACAGTGGTTATTCTTATTACAGTTTAGGCAGGTGAATTTGCAATGCACATCGTCGTTGTTGGGTTGAATTATCGTACGGCGCCTGTGGAAGTCAGAGAGCGTTTTACATTTGCAGAACAAGATTTGCCAAAAGCGCTGGAGCAACTCAAACTTACCAAAAGTGTGTTGGAGGGCGTAGTTGTCGCAACCTGCAATCGGACTGAAATATATGTTGTAGTGGACCGCCTTCACATGTGCGGCTATTTTATACGCAGTTTTATGGAGCAATGGTTTGGCATTCCGCGTGATCAATTTACACAACATTTATATATATATGAGGACGAGCAGGCGATTCGGCATTTGTTCCGTGTGACTTGTGGTCTTGATTCTATGGTAATCGGAGAAACACAAATTTTGGGACAGGTAAAGAACGCTTTTCTTCAGGCTCAATCCCAGAAAATTACGGCAACGTGGTTTAATATGTTGTTTAAGCAGGCCGTCACATTGGGCAAGCGTGCCCATTCAGAGACATCTATTGGAGAAAGTGCCGTATCTGTCAGCTATGCAGCAGTTGAGCTAGGCAAACGGATTTTCGGGATGTTTACCGATAAAAAGGTACTGATTCTCGGTGCTGGTAAAATGAGCGAACTTACGGTTAAGCATTTGTACAGCGGCGGAGCAGCCGAGGTTATTGTAGCCAACCGAACCTTGTCCCGTGCGGAAGACCTTGCCTCCAAGTTCCATGGAACGCCGGTTACGATGGAGGAAGGCATGAATCGGTTGGCGGACGTGGATATTGTTATTAGCTCGACAGGTGCCCAGGGGTATATTCTGGATCGGACTCGGGTTGAAGCAAGTATGAAACGTCGACAGTCCCGTCCTTTGTTTATGATTGATATTGCGGTTCCGCGTGATCTCGACCCGGCTATTGGTGAATTACAGAATGTTTTCCTGTACGATATTGATGATCTGGAAGGGATCGTGGAGAGCAATTTGGAAATGCGCCGTACCGAAGCTACAAAAATCGAGCATATGATCGAAGATGAGCTTAGCGAGTTTTATCAATGGTTGAAAACGATGGGAGTGCGTCCGGTGATTCGTGCATTACAGGAAAAAGCGGAGTCTGTACATCAGGATACGTTGGAAAGCTTGTTCAATAAGCTTCCCGAGCTGGATGAACGGCAACGCAAAGTGATTAGCCGTTTGACGAAGAGCATGCTGAACCAGATGATGCATGATCCGATCAATCGGGTAAAGGAACTGGCTGTCCAAAAACAGGGGAATGAGGCCCTAGACATGTTTAGCCACATTTTTGCTCTGGAGGATCGTTTGGATGACGCCGCTCAGAAAGTAGATAAAAGCGATGCATCTGCGTTAATAAAACCGGAAGCCGGTGTTCATGAAAAAACCGTTCAGGCTCAGGCTTTGCCAGCGTCGTTTGCGCCGGCCAGCCTGTAAAAGTGGGTGAACAGACGTGGCTTCAGGCATGCTTATATATGATTCAATGATTTATGTTTTTGCCCTGAGCCTTCTGTTTGTATTCTCGGATGGGATTCGTCGCAATGCGAATGCTAAACGGACAGGTACAGGGCTTCTTGTTGTCGTTCTGGTGCTCCAGCTTGCTTATATGGGGATAAGAACCTGGAATGAAGGGCACCTTCCTATTTTCGTGACCTACGATTTTCTATTTCTGTTTTCAGTTATTTTAGTGCTGATTTCTTTGATTTTGACACGTTATCAGCGTTCCGAATTTGCGGTATTGCTGCTTAATATTATTAGTTTTGCAGTGCTGGTGCTCAACAATATATGGATGGAGCCTCTCGACAATCCACTTGGAAATTGGCATACCGTGCATGGGCTGCTCCTGATTCATATTGCGCTGGCTAATCTTGGTTTTGTAGCGATGACGGTAGCAGCTGTATTTTCGGGGTTATATCTGTTTTTGCATCGTAAATTGAAAGTAAAGAAATGGAATGACACGATCAGACGCCTGCCGAGTCTGGAAATGATGGATCGGTATACGCATATGGCGCTGTTGATTGGTACTCCTTTGCTGGGAGTCTCTATTGTAGTTGCCGTTATTTCTATTATTGCTGAGGAACGCTGGCTTCTCTTGCTAGATACCAAGGTGCTGATGACAGCGATTGCCCTGTGTGTGTATATTATATTTTTAGTGAGCAAAAGATTGAATCAGCGTTCAGGGCTTGTGATGGCAAAGTGGGCATTGGTGGGCTACACGCTATTGATTCTTAATTTTTTGCTGAATTCCTGGTCTGTATTTCATCAGTGGACGGGAGAGTGAAAAGCCATTTGCAGCATTTTGTCCCGATTTCGTTGAATTGTAACAATAAGATCTGTTGTATTGTAGGCGGCGGCAGGATTGCGGAACGAAAGGTTAAGGGGATGATGGAAAGTGGGGCGTCCATTACCCTCATTAGCCCGAATATAACGCCGGATTTACAGGTCCTGGCCGATCACAAGCAGCTCCACTGGGTAAATCGCGTATATCGCGAGGGTGACCTCCAGGGAGCCTTTCTTGTATATGCCGCTACGAACCAGAGAGAAGTGAATAATAAGGTTGCGCATGAGGCCAGACAAAGGGGTATACTGGTAAATGTGGCGGATCGCTCGGAAGAGGGAGATTTTATAACGCCGGGCATCATCCGACGAGGGAGACTGACGATTAGTATCTCTACAGAAGGGGCAGGCCCCGCTGTGACCGCTGATATTACATCAGCCTTGGATACGTTGTTTGGTAGCGAATACGAGCCATATCTGGATTTCATGCACGATATGCGACAGATCATCAAACGTAAGATAAGTTCCCCACAGCAAAGGACTAAACTACTGAGGCGCTTGGCGAGTAGCGGAATTTTGGATCAAATACGCCGTCATGAATTTATGGCTTGGACCGAACAACAAATAGACCTGTGGATTGCGCAAAATCAGGAGGAATAACATGCGAACAATTGTGGTAGGCAGCAGACAGAGTGCGCTGGCGTTAACTCAGACCGGGCATGTCATTGAAGATTTGAACGCGCTATGCGCGGAGCATGGAATGGATTTGCAATTTGTCGTAAAGAAAATCCTGACCAAGGGTGATCGAATATTGGATGTAACCTTGTCCAAAGTGGGTGGCAAAGGGCTTTTTGTCAAAGAGATTGAACAGGCCATGCTGGCTGGTGAGATTGATATGGCAGTACATAGTATGAAGGATATGCCTTCCGAATTGCCGGAAGGGCTTGTCAACGGCGCTGTACCGCGTCGTGAGGATCCACGTGATTGCCTGATCACATTGGGCGCCGAGAGCCTGGAGGATTTGCCTCAAGGGGCAAAGGTGGGCACGAGTAGCCTGCGCAGAGCCAGTCAAATCAAGTCCATGCGACCTGATCTACAATTGGAGCCTGTGCGTGGGAATATTGATTCCCGTCTGAAAAAGCTGGAGACGGAAGGTTTTGACGCTATCATTTTGGCGGCAGCAGGTTTGCATCGGATGGGCTGGAAAGATCGAATTACATCCTATATACCGGAAGAAGACTGTTTGCCGGCGGTTGGGCAGGGAGCGCTGGGTATTGAATGTCGCGCGAGTGATGAAGAGCTATTGGCCTTGCTGCGCCTTTACAACGACCGGGATACCTCGGCTACCGTTGCGGCAGAACGAACCTTTTTGGGCGTGTTAAATGGGGGGTGCCAAGTGCCGATCGGGGCTCATGCCGTCTGGGCTGGTCAAGAAATCAGCCTTACGGGCATGGTAGGCTCGCCAGATGGCGAGGTTATTTTGAAGGAAACGCTCCAGGGAAATGATCCGAAAAAGCTGGGAGAAGCGGTGGCGGCCAGTTTGATAGCCAAAGGAGCAGAACAGATTCTGGCGCAGGTGAGGGGATGATAGCATGGCAGGAAAAGTATATTTGGTAGGTGCAGGACCCGGAGACGCAAGATTAATTACGGTCAAGGGTTGGGAATGCATTCAATTGGGCGATGTCATTGTGTACGACAGACTGGCAAGCCCGCGCCTCTTGGGATTGATGAAGCCAGGGGCCCAAAAAATATATGTTGGAAAGTTGCCAGATCGTCACACTATGAAGCAAGAGGAAATTAATCAGCTGTTGGTGGATTTGGCCTTGGAAGGAAAAACAGTTGTTCGTCTTAAAGGGGGAGACCCTACTATATTTGGACGAGTCGGCGAGGAAGCCGGGCTACTGCGTAAACATGGTATTTCCTATGAAATTATACCCGGCATCACATCAGCAATCAGTGTGCCCGCCTATGCGGGGATTCCAGTCACACACCGGGATATGGCCTCATCGCTATCTATCATTACAGGTCATGAAAGTCCGGATAAACTCGACAAAAGTATTCATTGGGATAAAGTGACGAACGCAACGGGCACACTGATCTTTATGATGGGTGTAGCAAAGATTGGCTATATCAGTGAACAGCTGATAAAACACGGCAAGCCATCAAATACTCCTGTTGCCTTGATCCGCTGGGGAACCCGTGCCGAGCAGGATACGCTGGTGGGTACGCTTGCGGATATTGAAGCTAAGGTGAAGGCTACGAATTTTCAGCCTCCCGCCGTCATCGTTGTCGGAGAAGTGGTCAATCAACGTGAACAGTTAAAATGGGCTGAGGACATGCCTTTGTTTGGCAAGCGAATTTTGGTTACTCGCGCGCGTGCGCAGGCCAGCAGTCTGGTCCATCGGATAGAAGAGCTTGGTGGCGAGCCTTATGAATTTCCAGTTATTCAGACGGTCGCCCCTTCGGACGAGCCAACCAAACAGGAAATTAAAGAGGCATTTGCGCGACTGCCAGAATATGATTGGGTGTTTTTTACCAGCGTTAATGGAGTGGAATACTTTTTCACGCACTTAAAGGAACAGGGCAAGGACGTACGTATGCTGTTCAAAGCGCGTATTGCCGCAGTCGGACCGGCTACAGCAGCCGCGCTTCGGACGCACGGAATTGTGGCAGAACAGATCGAGGGCCCATTTCAGGCAGAGGGCTTGCTCGAGGGATTTGAGCAGGATTTGCAGGCAGGGCAGAACGTATTTCTCCCAAGAGGTGATCTAGCTCGGCCGTGGCTGCCAGAAAAGCTGAGGGAGATGGGACTTCATGTGACCGAGGCTGATTTGTATCAAACGGTGCTAGCAGCCAACACACAGGATGATGAACTTCTCAAGCTGCTTGAGGAGCGTGCCATTCATGCGATTACGTTTACCAGTTCCTCAACTGTAACCTTTTTCTTAGAAGCCCTCAGACAAATGGGGATCCATGATCCGGTGTCGCTGCTGGAGGGAGTTACGATTGCTGTGATAGGTCCTTTGACCGGTGAGACAGCTACCCAAGCCGGCTTGACTGTAAGTTTTATGTCAGAGAAGGCGACCATTGAAAGTCTGATCCAATCGTTGTGTGAGTGGAAACGTTCAAGTACTGTTATGACATTATAATTTTTTTGTTTTTACTAATGAATGTATAAAAAATGGAGGTTTGTAATCATGAGTGTTCCTTTTACCAGACATCGCCGTTTGCGCCAGTCGGCTGCAATCCGCAGTATGGTGCGTGAGACCGTATTGAATCCCACTGATTTTATCCAACCGATCTACGTAACATTTGGCACTGGGGTGAAACAGGAAATTAGCTCTATGCCAGGTGTATACCGTTTTTCTCTGGATCGGCTGGAGGAAGAACTGAAAGAGATTAGTGAGCTCGGCATTCCCGCTGTGCTCCTATTTGGCATCCCAGAAACCAAAGACAGCGTAGGGACTTCGGCTTTTGTGGACGATGGTATTGTTCAGGAAGCTACTCGTCTGATCAAGTCGCGTTATCCCGAACTGCTGGTTGTGGCTGACACTTGTTTGTGTGAGTTTACGGACCATGGACACTGCGGTATGGTGCACATGCATGAGCATGATGGTGAGGTATGCGGTGAGGTATTGAATGATGAATCTCTGGAGGTGCTGGTACGTACAGCTGTATCTCAGGCCAGAGCTGGTGCAGATATTATCGCGCCATCTAATATGATGGACGGTTTTGTACAGGCGATTCGGCAGGGGTTGGATCTAGAAGGCTTTTCACATATTCCAATTATGTCGTATTCCGTCAAATATGCGTCTGCTTTTTACGGTCCTTTCCGGGAGGCCGCAGATTCTGCGCCGCAGTTTGGTGACCGCAAATCCTATCAGATGGATCCTGCTAATGCACGTGAAGCATTGCGAGAAGCAGAATCTGATGTGCTGGAGGGGGCAGATATGCTGATGGTGAAGCCTTCCCTTTCTTATCTTGACGTAATGCGCACGATTAAGGATCAATTTGATCTGCCTATGGTGGCTTACAACGTTAGTGGTGAATATGCCATGGTCAAGGCAGCGGCTCTTCAAGGCTGGATTGATGAAAAAGCAATGGTGCTAGAGATTTTGACAAGTATGAAGCGTGCGGGTGCAGATATGATTATTACCTATTCGGCCAAGGATGCGGCAAGATGGTTGAAGCAATAAGTCTATTTTCAGAAGATAGGAGTGGTCAGAATGATCGACGAACAACGAACAGTGCGCAAGGATACGAACTCCAAAGTAGCCTTTGATGAGGCAAAACAATACATTCCGGGTGGCGTAAACAGCCCGGTACGGGCTTTTAAATCTGTTGGAATTACACCTGTGTATATCGACCATGGCGAAGGATCGCGCGTATATGATATTGATGGTCAATCCTATTTAGACTATGTATGTTCATGGGGACCGCTTATTATGGGCCATGCACATCCCGAAGTGGTTAAAGCTTTACAGGCTGCTGTTGTAAAAGGAACCAGCTTCGGCGCACCAACGTTGGCAGAAACCGAAATGGCCAAGCTCGTATGTGAGCGTGTTCCTTCTATGGACATTGTACGTATGGTTAACTCCGGAACTGAGGCGACTATGAGTGCGATTCGACTCGCACGCGGATTTACGAGCCGTAGTAAAATCCTTAAATTTGAGGGATCATATCACGGTCATGCGGACAGCTTGCTGATTAAAGCAGGCTCTGGTGTTGCCACATTAGGCTTGCCCGATAGTCCCGGTGTGCCTGAAGTTGTGGCCACCCATACAATCACTGTCCCTTATAATGATCTAGCTTCGGTGAAGCTAGCTTTTGAGAAATTTGGCGAAGAGATTGCCGCAATTATTGTCGAGCCAGTAGCAGGCAATATGGGAGTTGTACCGCCACAGCCTGGATTTTTGGAAGGTTTGCGTGAGGTAACCCAGCAGTACGGAAGTCTGCTGATTTTTGATGAAGTGATGACTGGATTCCGGGTTGGACTTCATTCGGCTCAAGGTCGCTTTGGTGTGACACCGGATCTTACCTGTTTGGGTAAAGTGATTGGTGGTGGACTCCCTGTAGGTGCTTACGGCGGACGTCGTGATATTCTGGAGCGGATTGCTCCATCGGGGCCCATTTATCAAGCGGGTACGCTTAGCGGAAATCCGCTGGCTATGGCAGCAGGTTATTCGACACTTAAATTGCTGACGCCAGAAGTATACGATCGCTTGGAAGAGCGGGCAGCACGACTTCAAGCCGGATTCGAACGTAATGCGAACGAGCTAGGTATCCCTGTCATGATCAATCGCGTGGGTTCCATGGTTTGTCCATTTTTTACAGAAGAAAAGGTTGTCAATTTTGATACAGCTAAAACGAGTAATCAGGACCACTTCCGTCGTTACTTTACTGAAATGGTGAATGAGGGAGTCAGTGTAGCACCATCTCAATTTGAGGGTATGTTTGTATCGGGCGTGCATACGGTAGAGGATATTGATGCCACCATTGAGGCGAACTATCGCGCGCTCAAACGTCTATGAGCTGGCAAGGTGGCTGGAAAAGAAGAGGACCCTGGCTGGAAGTCACGCCAGGACGGGAAATCACAGACGGGGAAAAAAACAGCGCTGATGCTGTAGATCAGTGGTTGCTGAATCGTTTGGAATTACCGGAAAAGCTGTGGCGCAGACTGCGCCATGATAAAGAGATTGAACTTACAGGGGACCGGCTGCGGCTGGCCCTTTTTCCTGTAATGAACCTTGGCATCACCCCTCGCTGGTATGATTTGAAGGTACTGTATGAAGATGATTTTTGTCTGGTAGTACATAAACCAGCAGGTATGGCAGTACATCCGGACGGTGGTGTGCAGGATGGTCCGCTGACGTTGGATCATGCTGTCGCATCCTACTATGAGATGAATGGCATTCATGCGGTGGTACGGCATGTACATCGTCTGGATGTGGATACGACGGGCCCGGTGCTATATGCCAAAAATGAGTTTGCGTTGCTCAAGCTGGACGAGCAAATGAGAGCTAAGGATATCGACCGCCGGTATGTAGCTTTGGTACGAGGGGAAGTACCTCCATCGCTGCGAACGTTGGATTGGCCGATTGGCAAGGACAGGCATCATAAGCAGCGCCGTCGTGTATCTCCGACTGGGCAGAAGGCGGTTACCCATATTGAACTCGGGGAAGTATGGGGAAGCGGTTCAAGTGCAGTGAGTCTTGTATATCTGACGCTGGAGACAGGACGGACGCACCAGATTCGCGTACATCTTAGTCATGCTGGCTACCCGTTGCTTGGGGATGTATTATACGGGGGGCGTGCTACTGATTTTGGCAGGCAGGCGCTACACGGAGAGCGTCTTACCTTCTGTCATCCGCTGAGTGGCGAAACGATTACTGTGGAGGATGCTTGGCCGGATGATTTTCAAAAGCTGCACAAACAGCTATAAAAGATGGCATGCCTTCTATTTTGGCGCATATACTTGAACCTAGAAACGGTTTGCAATATGGAGTTTCCGTGCGCCTGACCAGAAGTCAGAGGATGTGCGGAGACTGCCCAAAGGAGGATGCCATCCTTGAACAAACAACAGAATGATCAGCCGCAAGGCTTGCGTTTTGATATTTATGAACGCATTCATTTGACGGAGGAAGCTGCCGGGATTGCTGAGTTGGAGGAAATCGAGCTTCTGCCACGCATTCAGGTTGTAACCCACGGCGACCATGCCGCTTTGCGAGGGCATTTGCTGCTGGAGGGCGTGTACCGCACACCTGAACAGTTCACGAGCGAGCTTCATCATTTGATCCCTGTGGAAATTACCATTCCGCTAAACCGCGTAGGGAGATTGGAAGATATCTCTGTCGAGATTGAAAATTTTGATGTGGACCTGCTTTCTTTACGTAGTCTAAACATTACAGGCGTTCTTTCTTTGCATGGTGTGGAAAGCTCGCACGCGGAAGAGACGGCGGTCTGGTTGGATGAAGAATTTACCGTAGTGCATGCACCTGAGCATCCGGTTCAATCCCTTTCCGCCGATGAAGAGTATCGTCAGGCAGAGGCCTATTCTACCAATGATTCTACCAATGATTCGACCTCTGATTACGTTACAGATCCTGAAACCTCCTACAGTGTGCCAGTACAACAGGAGTCCATTTCCTGGGAACAGCTGTCTGAGGACCAAGGGGAACAGCAATCATCGTCGGAACAGCAAGCTTATGAGCCAGCAGTAGATCCTAACCGATTCTATGAGCCTTGGACGGGCAAAGCAGTTGAAGATAACTCTCCCGAGGTCAAACATGAGCATGGGTCTCCGGAAGTGTGGGGATTTCAGCAAAAGGAAGCATGGGCAGGGGGAAATGAGTCCAAAGTATCTTCCGCATCTCCTAATGTAAATTATGACCCTTTGCTGTCTGAACCGCATCCTGCTACGGAGTCCGAGGTCTATCTGGAGCCACAGTTGGAAGCGAGTCAAGTAGATAGCTTCGACTTCAGGCCTGAAGCGTCAGAACAGGTGAATCACGAGGCCCATGACACTTTTACTGAGGATAAGCCAGAGATGCGTGTGGCGCTTAACAGTAAAAAGGATGAAGAGGCAGACGAGCCAGACCCGGTTGTCTACTCATCATTGCTCCAATCCAGCCGTTCGGTGAAAGAAGCGGAATACCAGCAGCAATTGGAGCAGGAGCCGCAGGATCAGAAAGCCGAAGAAGAGCGGGAGAATGCCAAGTGGAAGAACCTTTTTTTTCATACACAAGATGAAACACCTTTTCGTAAGGTGCGGTTATGCATAGTACAGCGCGAGGATACACTGGAAACCATAGCTGACCGTTATCAGCTCAGCACGCGTGAGCTTCAACTGTATAACAGATTGGCGGAGCATCATGTGGAAGAAGGACAGGTATTGTACATCCCTTGATCCGGTTGCTGAAAAATGCACAGCGGGTGTTGACTATAGTCAATGGGAAATGTATGATGTGGTATAGTTATTGAAAGACTGAGATCGGGAAGAGTAGGCAGCAAGCCCTTCAGAGAGTGGAATTGCAGCGCTGTGAGGTTCCGCAGGAAGCTACTGGCCGAAGTCACCCGGGAGTCGCCTGTTTGAACGGTTCCTCATTTAATTCCTACGGAAGATAAGAGGTTCACGGTAGAATAAGGCCGGTCCGCAACCGTTATCTGCATAAAGTGTCACACCATGTGTAATGGATCAGTGGATACATACACTAGGGGTGAAACAAAGGTGGTACCGCGAGAGAACAGCCTTTCGTCCTTTGAGGATGAAGGGCTTTTTTTATTTGCCAATTGAAAAATCATGGAGGTATCCTGATATGTCAGAACAAGACAACAAGACAACCTTGGAAATGCCAACAACGTACGATCCAAAATCAGCAGAACAAAAATGGTACAAAACGTGGATGGAGAAGGGCTATTTCCGCGCTGGGCAACATCCAGAGGCAGAGCCTTTTACAATCGTTATTCCACCACCGAATGTTACAGGTATGTTGCATATTGGACATGCTCTTGACTTTACTTTGCAGGATATTATTATTCGCGCCAAGCGGATGCAGGGCTATGATGCCTTGTGGCTGCCAGGGGCAGACCATGCGGGTATTGCTACCCAAACAAAGGTAGAGCAAAAGCTGCGTGAAGAAGGCCTGACACGTTATGATTTGGGCCGCGAGAAGTTTTTGGAGAAAGTGTGGGAGTGGAAGGATCTTTACCTAGATAATATCCATAACCAATGGGAAAAGATGGGCTTTTCTCTCGATTATTCTCGTGAGCGTTTTACGCTGGATGAGGGACTGTCCCAAGCGGTACGCGAGGTATTCGTTAAACTGTACAAGAAGGGTCTGATTTATCGCGGTAAACGCATCATAAACTGGGACCCTGCTGCACGTACTGCATTATCGGACATT
This sequence comes from Paenibacillus sp. EKM206P, assembly GCF_011066155.1. Lineage (NCBI taxonomy): Bacteria > Bacillati > Bacillota > Bacilli > Caryophanales > Paenibacillaceae > Paenibacillus > Paenibacillus sp. EKM206P. The sequence goes on from NZ_JAAMNQ010000006.1 coordinate 317,703, forward strand.
GAGGTGGAATACAAAGAGGTGAACGGAAATCTGTATCACCTGCAATATCCACTGAAAGACGGTAGCGGATTTATTACGGTAGCCACTACACGTCCTGAAACGATGCTGGGCGATACAGCTGTAGCTGTACACCCGGAAGATGAACGCTACAAGCAAATGATCGGCAAAACGCTTGTGCTCCCAATCATCGGACGGGAAATTCCGGTCATTGCGGATGATTATGTTGATAAAGATTTCGGTAGCGGCGCGGTTAAAATTACACCGGCTCACGACCCGAATGACTTTGAAATGGGACAACGTCACCAGCTGCCACAAATTACAGTGATGGACGAAACGGGAACGATGAATGCCGAAGCAGGCAAATATCAGGGCCTTGATCGTAGCGATTGCCGTAAGCAAATCGTCGCTGATCTGAAAGAGCAGGGCGTACTGATTCGTATTGAAGAGCACGTACATCAAGTAGGCCACAGCGAGCGTACAGGTGTAGTTGTAGAACCTTATCTGTCCACACAATGGTTTGTGGAAATGAAGCCTCTGGCAGCTAAAGCCATTGAAGTGCAGAAGGCTGGCAACGGGGTAAACTTTGTACCGGATCGCTTTGAACGTACTTATCTGCATTGGATTGAAAATGTGCGTGACTGGTGTATTTCCCGTCAATTATGGTGGGGACACCGTATTCCGGCTTGGTACGATGAGGATACCGGAGAAGTGATTGTATCGGCGGAGGACCCTACAACTTTGCCTGAGTATGCTGGCAGAAAGCTAAAACAGGATGAGGATGTGCTGGATACTTGGTTCAGCTCGGCTTTGTGGCCGTTTTCGACACTGGGCTGGCCTGAGCAGACAGAGGACCTCAAACGCTACTATCCGACTAATGTCTTGGTTACAGGCTATGACATTATTTATTTCTGGGTATCGCGTATGATTTTTACAGCACTCGAGTTTACGGAAGAGATTCCGTTCAAGGACGTACTTATGCACGGGTTGGTTCGTGATGCGGACGGTAGAAAAATGTCCAAATCCCTCGGCAACGGTGTTGATCCGCTCGACGTGATTGACCAATATGGTACCGATGCCATGCGTTATATGATTTCCACCAGTAGCACGCCTGGGCAAGACCTTCGTTTCCGCTGGGAGCGGGTGGAGCAGGCCCGCAACTTTGCCAATAAAATCTGGAATGCGTCACGCTTTGCGCTGATGAATCTGGAAGGCGTCACTTCGGCAGATATAGACATTACTGGTGACCTGAGCACCGCTGATCGTTGGATTCTGCATCGTCTAAACGAAACTTCACGCGACATCACGCGTCTAATAGATGCTTATGAATTTGGCGAGACAGGCCGCCTTCTGTATAACTTTATTTGGGATGATTTGTGCGACTGGTACATTGAGTTTGCGAAGCTTTCCCTATATGGCGACAACGCAGATGCGAAAAAGAAAACGCAGTCCGTACTTGCATATGTATTGGACCGGACGCTGCGCATGATTCATCCGTTCATGCCGTTTATCTCTGAGGAAATATGGCAGCATCTTCCACATGAGGGAGAAACGATTACACTGGCCGCTTGGCCTGTTTATGATCCGGCTTTTGAGGATAAGGATGCAGTTGCAGAAATGAATTTGCTGATCGACGTAATTCGCGCTGTGCGCAATATCCGTGCTGAAGTCAATGTGCCGATGAGTAAAAAAATTGAGTTGCTCATAAAACCCGGCGATCAAGCCGTTCTCGATATCATTAACCGCAATGGGGAATATGTGCGTAGATTCTGTAATACGTCTGAATTCGACGCGGGATTAGAGTTCACCGTTCCAGATAAAGCGATGACATCTATAGTTAGCGGCGCAGAGTTGTACCTGCCGCTGGCCGGACTGCTTGATATTGCCCAGGAAATTAGCAGACTGGAAAAAGAACTTCAGCATTTGAACAGTGAAGTGGAGCGCGTGGAGAAAAAGTTATCTAACCAAGGCTTTGTGGCGAAGGCACCAGCTAAAGTCATCGAGGAAGAGAAGGCCAAGCAAGCCGATTACTCAGATAAGCGCGCTAAAGTTATCGCACGTATTGAAGAACTCAAGGGATAATTTCACTCACAATAAAATGACCTGAAGGTGAAGAGGATGTCAGATACGATCAGGGGCGGAGATACGGCTCCTTTACAAAGCTATGATGAGGCAGTGGAATGGATTAACGGCTTGATTCCGTTTGGTATCAGACCTGGACTGGAACGAATTGAACAACTAATGAGTAAATTGGGTGATCCGCAACGACATCTGAAATTTGTGCATATTGCGGGAACCAACGGTAAAGGCTCGACTTGTGCCTTTCTGACCTCTGTGCTACTTAAATGTGGGTACGATGTCGGGACTTTTACGTCTCCGTACATCACCCGATTTACGAACCGCTTTCAATTCAATGGGACCGATATTCCCGATGAAACGCTGGTTTTGCTTGCCAATCGCTTGTATCCGTTGGTGAAAGAAATCGCAGATAGTGAATTGGGATCACCTACAATGTTTGAGGTATCGACAGCGTTGGCTATTTTATACTATGCTACGGTATCTTTCCCAGATGTTGTGGTATGGGAGACAGGTCTTGGGGGAAGGATGGATGTAACTAATATCGTGAATCCAATCCTCTCGGTTATTACAAATGTCGGCTATGACCATACGGATATTTTGGGAGATACGCTCGAACAGATTGCAAGGGAAAAAGCCGGTATCATCAAACCGGGTGTACCTGTCGTCAGTTGTGTTTCCCAACCCGAGGCTATTCAGGTCATACGTGAAACGGCGACAAAGCAAGGAGCTACCTTGTACCTGGCAGGAGAACAATTTACGTATGAACGGCTAAATGGAGATGAAACAGCTCAAACCTTTTCATTCGCGGGGCCCTTCCGACATATGGAAATTGACATCACGTTGTTAGGCGAGCACCAATGTTCTAATGCGGCAGGAGCTATGATGGCACTTGAGGTCCTACGTCAGTATATGGCTTTTGTGTTGGATGATGCAGAACTGCTGGAGGGCTTTAGACAAACTGCCTGGGCAGGGCGTCTCGAACAAGTCAGTACATCACCGAGAATTGTTCTTGACGGGGCTCATAATCCAGAAGGAGCACAGACGCTGGCCAAGAGTCTTCCTCAAGTGTATTCGTACAAAAAATTGGTTTTAATGATGGGGATGCTGTCAAACAAGCATCATGAAGCATACTTGCAGCATATACTGCCACTAGTGGATACGCTTATCCTGACCGAGCCCGATTTTCGGCGCAAAATGAATGCCGCTGAATTGGCTCATCTCGTGGAGAAGCTGCGGCCGTCTTATGCCAAAACGGATTTAAAAATAATTGTAGAAGGTGACTGGAAAAAGGCTCTTGGCCTGTTTCAATCACATACGGAAGCGGAAGATCTGGGGGTGGTGTCCGGCACGCTGTACCTTATTGCGGATGTACGGGCTACCCTTATGTATCAAACCGATTCGGAAAAAGGTTGGTGAAATTTGTTGATTACTTCGGAACATGTTCATTTTATCGGTATCGGCGGCTACGGGATGAGCGCGATTGCTCGAGTCATGCTGGAGATGGGTTATACCGTGACTGGCTCAGATGTGGCATCACAGGAGCTGACAGAAAAACTGGCGGCAAAAGGCGCAAAAATATATATTGGACACACGCCTGAGCATATTGCAGGCGCGGATATCGTCGTCTATTCAACAGCATTGTCACGTGACAATGTGGAGCGGGTGGCAGCGGAGGAATTGAATATTCCAACTCTGCACCGTTCGCAGATGCTGGCTCGCTTGCTTAACGAACGTAAGGGAATAGCTGTTGCGGGTGCGCACGGTAAAACGACAACCTCTTCCATGATCGCTCTGGTTATGGAGAGATGTAACGTTGATCCAACGTATATTATTGGCGGCGAAATTACGAATTTGGGGACGAATGCCAAAGCAGGTAAAAGCGAGTTTGTCGTTGCTGAGGCGGATGAGAGTGATGGTTCTTTCCTGCAATATCATCCTTGGCAAGGCATCGTAACCAATATTGAAGCAGATCATTTGGAAAATTACGATGGCGACTTTAATCGTCTGAAAAGTGCTTATGTACAGTTTTTGAGTCAAATTCGACCGGATGGAGCGGCTATTGTATGCGCAGATGATCAGAACATCCGGGAAATGCTGCCTCAACTCCAGACTCGGGTCATTACTTATGGAGTGGAGCATGAAGCGGATTATATGGCGACAGATATCCAATTAGGTGACCGTCGATTAAGCTTCACTATGAGCCGTAAGGGAACAGCACTCGGAACAATCGAACTATCAGTGCCGGGTAAACATAACATGTATAATGCGATGGCGACTGTAATTTCATGTTTAGAAGCAGGGATTCCATTCGATCAAATCGCTGCTACAATTGTGGAATTTCACGGAGCGAAGCGTCGGTTTCAAGTACTAGGTGAAAGCAATGACATACTGATTATTGATGACTATGCGCATCACCCAACAGAGATTGAGGCTACGATTAGCGCAGCGAGAGCGACTGGCAAGCGTATTATTGCTGTATTCCAGCCGCAACGCTATAGCCGCACCTTTTTCCTGCTCGATGCGTTCAGCCGCGCGTTTAGCGAGGCTAGTGAAGTCATCATTACCGATATTTATTCACCAGCGGGAGAAAAACAGATTGAAGGCGTGCATTCTTCCAAGCTCGTGGATTTAATCGTCCAAAACAGCAATGCTAATGCAATCTATTTGCCGACCAAAGAAGCTGTGATCGAGGAGTTGAAAGATCGATTACAGCCGGGTGATCTTGTGCTGACGATGGGAGCGGGAGATATCTGGAAAGCAGGTGACGCGTTAGCGCGCCATCTTCGCGGACAGCAAGTGTAAACCGTATAAAAATGAGCTGTTGCACCAATGAATTACAAAAAAAGGGTATTCCGAACACGACTGTGTTTCGGGATACCCTTTTTTGTAATGCTGGGGCATATATTCTTAGCTTAACTCATACAACAGACTATGAGGAAGTATGGGACAAGGAGGGAGTGCATCCATGAACAAGACCAAGATGACATTCCGGTTCGACCAACAGTTGCCGGAGACAAGCCGGGAGGATAAGCTACAGGTGCTTCCGTACAAAAACGAGTCGATTACGAACGAACAGCGTGAAACTGATAACCCGCATAAAGGAACGGAACGGAACAGAGGAATGGAGAAAAATACTGCAACTACACAAGAATCAAAGATCAATGAACCTGAGGATCGGAATAAACGCATTTCAAGTCGGCGTTTTGCTCCGACATTAAGAGTACAAGAGGGATGGGATGACCCCTTTGGTCGTTCGGCGGCTTCCTGGTCAGATGCGGAAGTTCTACCGGATAGCCTGGAAGAGGATGAGGAAGCTTATCATTCTGGCCAAGAGTACAGAAGACGTCCGCCCCACCCTTCTAGATGGAAACTGGTTGGCTCTGTAGCCAGCGCACTGGTGACCGGAGGCATGTTTGGATATATTATGTTGTTACTGTTTAACGGAGGAGGCATGGTTCCGGGATCAGATCCTTCAGTAGAGGAGGCTGTACCGGTCTTTAAAGAATCTGTTGGTGTGGATGCAATATCTGCAAAAGAGAATTCTGTCCCTGTCACTGTCATAGAGGCTCAGGTACCACCTCAAACCTACTATTTGTTGCAATATGGGGTTTTCAGCACCCCAGAACGGGCCTTACAAGCAAAAGAAGAACTATTAAAGGCAGGTATTGCAGCAGGAGGGGATACCGAGGACCAAAACCGGGTATATGCAGGAATATCACCGGATAGGGAGCAAGCCAAGTTGCTCAGCAATCAGTTGAAAACACAAGGAGTCGAATTGTATGTTCGTGAGCTTGAATTGCCTGGATTTGAAAAAGCGGCTTACGGAGGCGAAGGTGATAAACTCACTAGCTTTTTTCAGTTAAGTAGCTCATTGGTGGGTAAGTTGAGCGGACTTTCCTCAAACTTGCTCGGAGAAGGAGGTCCGAATACGGTGCCAGCCTCCGACATGAAGGAGCTGAACGACCTGCATCAGCAGTGGACACAAAATATCACTGTACTTCCCAGTGGTCTTCCGAAGGAAGCGGTTGCCTCCGCAACCTCACTTGAAAAGGCGATGAACAGCGCGATCTCTGCACTTGGGGAATATAATAAGAATACAGCCAAGGAACACATTTGGGAGATTCAGTCCTCCATAATGGAATATGTTTTGCGTGAGAGGGAATTTATCCAATTCATAAAACAATAGGCTAACCATATTTTCCGGCAAGGAACTGGAAATAGTTCCCCATGCCGGATTTCTGTTTGTATTGCAGTACAAATCACCGTATAATAATGAAGGTGTCAAAAAATGGCGAGGGAAGATCAGGATGAAAAAAAATGTAGGAATGCTTATACTGTTTTTGTTGCTCGGTTGGCTCTTGGGTGCATGGATTGCCAAAGCCCTTCAATCGATCAAATTCCTTTCTTTTCTGACCCACCCCACTAGGATATCTTGGTCGCCGAGAGCGGACCTGGATATTATCAGCTACAACATAACAATAAATTTTGAATTGAGCCTGCTTAGTCTGATCGGCATCATTGCCGCGTTCTGGCTGTACCGCAGGCTCTAACTGATGAAAAGGAGCTTCCCTTATGGACGGGAAAATTACGCCCCGCATTATTTTGGCATCGACTTCACCAAGAAGGAAGGAATTGCTCGCATTTTTGAGACTCCCCTTTGAGGTGGTGCCAAGTCATGCGGATGAGAGCACGCCTGAGAGCTGGACGCCTCAGCAAATCGTGGAGACCCTTGCGGCACGCAAAGCCCAAGCGGTCGTGAACACCGTCACTCAGTCGAAGGAAGCCGGACTGGTGATTGGCAGTGATACCATTGTCGTGCTGGATGGTTCGGTATTGGGCAAGCCAGCCGACCATGCGGACGCAGTTCGCATGCTGACTGCATTGCAGGGAAGGACACACCGCGTGTACACCGGGGTAGCCTGCATACATACCGGAACCGGCGAAGTGCTTGTCAGACATCGCCAAACGGAGGTTACAATGAAGCCTCTGAGTCAAGAGCAAATTGTGGCATACGTGAATACTGGTGAACCGTCTGACAAGGCAGGAGCGTATGGCATTCAAGGCATGGGTGCTACGCTGGTGGAATCTATTCAGGGTTGTTATTTTAACGTCGTAGGATTGCCGCTTTCCTTGCTGTCGGACATGCTGTCCGATTTTGGAGTGAATGTGTTGCGTCCATAAAGGGGATAAACATATGCTGGAGTCGCCAATACTGATGCTTCGCGACCTCCCCCATGAAGAACGACCAAGAGAGCGCATGATGACATATGGGGCGGATGCCTTAAGCAACGCGGAGTTGCTGGCAATATTGCTGCGTACAGGAACGCAAAATGAGTCTTCGGTGCATTTAGCGCAGCGTATTTTGCAGCAGGCAGGAAATTTGCGTCAACTGGTGGATATGAGCTTGAACGAGTTGACCCAGATTAAGGGCATTGGGGATGCTAAAGCGATACAGCTAAAAGCGGGTATCGAACTGGGGCGTCGATTAGCTTTGTCTCGCCATTTGGAGACCCCGGTGATTAGTTGCCCGCGGGATGTGGCAGATCTGTTGTTTGAGCAGCTTCGTTATTTGCAGAAAGAGCATTTTGTATGCTTGTTCCTTAACACTAAAAATCATGTCATTGCTCAGGAAACACTATCTATGGGTAGCCTGAATTCTGCCATCGTGCATCCACGTGAAGTATTTCGGGCAGCAATCAAATGCAGCAGTGCTTCAATAATTTGCGCTCATAACCATCCGAGCGGTGATCCGAAGCCAAGCCCGGAAGATGTCCAGTTGACTCGCCGCCTGATGGAAGCGGGCAACATCGTGGGTATCGACGTGCTTGATCATATAGTGATCGGGGACGGGACCTTTGTAAGTTTGAAGGAACAAGGTCTGATATAATATAATATTTAAATCAAACATTAAACACGACCGGATAATCCGGCCTGAATAAACCGCTTATACATGGATAACAGATTTCAGGGAAGAGAAAAGGAGATTACATCATGCTGGGTGGCTTTACAAAAGATTTGGGAATAGATTTGGGGACGGCAAACACGCTTGTATACGTAAGAGGTAAAGGAATTGTGGTTCGTGAACCATCTGTAGTCGCTTTGCGTACAGATACAAAAACCATTGAGGCTGTTGGTGAATCTGCGAAAAAAATGATCGGTCGCACACCGGGAAATATCCGTGCGATTCGTCCGATGAAGGACGGTGTCATTGCTGATTTTGATACGACAGCAACGATGATCAAATATTTTATCCGTCAGGCGCAAGCCCAACGCTCTTTGTTTCCACGCCATCCGAACGTGATGGTTTGTGTGCCTTCGGGCATTACTGCGGTGGAGCAGCGTGCTGTTGAAGATGCGACGAAGCAAGCAGGCGCAAGAGAGGCATATACGATAGAGGAGCCGTTTGCAGCAGCAATTGGCGCTGATCTTCCTGTATGGGAGCCTACAGGCAGTATGGTTGTCGATATCGGTGGAGGTACAACCGAGGTGGCAGTCATTTCCCTGGGTGGGATTGTAACAAGCCGCTCCGTGCGTGTCGCTGGCGATGAAATGGACGAGTCCATCATCCAATACGTGAAGCGCCAATACAATCTGATGATTGGTGAACGGACTTCAGAGCAACTGAAAATGGAAGTGGGTTCAGCTATGCCATTAGAGCAAGTGGAAACCTCGGAAATCCGTGGACGTGATCTGGTAACAGGTTTGCCGAAGACGATCACGATTACTTCTGATGAAATTAGTGAAGCATTATCGGATACAGTCAATGCAATCGTGGATGCGGTTAAAGTAACACTGGAAAAATGCCCTCCCGAATTGGCAGCGGATATCATGGATAGAGGTATTGTACTTACTGGCGGTGGAGCACTTCTACGTAACCTGGACAAGCTGTTGGCAGGTGAAACCGGAATGCCGGTGATCGTAGCAGAAAATCCTCTAGATTGTGTGGCAATCGGCACAGGCAGAGCGTTGGAAAATATTCATTTGTTCAAATCGCGCAGCAGTTCTGCCGTCCGTTCCAAACGTTGAATCGGGGGTGTAGGAACTGTTTAAGCTGCTTGGCAATAAAAGACTATTTGTTCTATTGATTGGAATCGTTCTGTTTATTGCCCTTATGGGGATTACACTTGGACAGAGGAATTCCTTAACCTGGCCCGAGAAGTTCGCCAGAGATTCGATTGGCTTTGTGCAAGGTATCTTTTACAGGCCCGCTTCTGCAATAGCGGGCTTCTTTGAAGATATCGGGAATATGCGCAGTATCTACGAAGAAAATGAACGGTTAAAAATTGCTGTGGCAAAGCTGACTCGTGACCAAATTCAGACCCATAATTATGTTGAAACAAATGCCAGACTGCAGAATGAACTGAAGTTCACCCAAACGCAAAAGGCGAAAAATAATTATGATTATCGTGTTGCTCAAGTGAACAGCGTCAGCAATGATTCCAAAACGCTTGTGATCGATATTGGTGAGAAGGACGGAGCGAAGGTTGGTCAGGAAGTCAGTTCGCTTGAAGGATTTGTAGGAGTCATTAGTCAAACGGGGAATTTTACGTCCACCGTTACCCTATTGACTACATTGGATCCTAAAAATCCGAATTCTTATGCTATTGCAGCGACAGTCTTGGGCAAGGAAAATCAATCGTTTGGTATGATTGAAAGCTATGATCCGGGTACGAACAGATTTCAAATGACTCGCATTGAGGAAAAAGATCCAATCGCAAAGGGTGATCAGATTATTACATCTGGCGCAGGTGGTAAATTCCGCAAAAACCTAATGGTTGGAACGGTAGAGAAGATTCAGGTTGGGGAGTTTGGCAAAACACGGACAGCGATTATTAAACCGGCAGCCAGCTTTGTGGATTGGAAAGAACTGCTCATCCTCTACACTCCTGAGGTACCGGAATAATGAAGATGCGCGGTCAGGTTCTAATACTGCTGCTGTTTGTACTGTTTATAGCTGAAGGGACGATTCTTCCATGGCTTCTTCCGGATAGTTGGCATTCAAGAATGGTTCCGAATTTTGTGTATGTCGTGATCTTGTTTGTGTCTGTGTATTACAGCCGTCATACAGCATTGGTGCTAGGTATTGTTTTTGGACTTATTCATGATGTAGTGTTCTATGGGTTTATCATTGGGCCTTATTCTTTTGCAATGGGGTTGTCTGCATACTTATTGGGGCTTGTTTTTACAGCTCGACGTGCGCAGATGCCCATTATGATGGCAGCCGTGTTGATTGGTAGTTTCCTCTTGGATTCTATGCTTTTTGCCATTGACCAGCTGTTCCAGCTGAATCATCAGACTTTCAATTGGGCACTTGCTCAGTATATAATTCCTGATTTATTTATCCATTTTCTGTTCGCCCTCATCATTTATGTCCCAGTTCGCAAGCAGTTGCAGCGTTTGGGTACCCGTGTGAAAAAGGAAGAGGCTGTCTAGGTCTTTTTACACACATTTTGTCCGGGTTAGCAGGGATTTGACGTCCCGGGGACGAAATGATTGAGATAGGAGGGACAGGCTAATGGCAGTGAAATCGAATCATGTCACGATTAAAGGCATCAAAGATGGCCTGGTATTCCTGCTGGACGATCAATGCGAGTTTGAGAATTTGCTGGGTGAGCTGCGTTTTAAGCTGGAGCACAGTCATCAAAATATTTTAACAGGCCCGATCATTCATGTGGATATTAAGCTGGGAAGCCGAGAAGTGACAGAGGAACAGAAGGAAAGTATTCTGGAGATTTTGAAGCAAAAGGGGAATCTGCTCATCAGGTCTGTAGAATCACCTGGACTGCCTGTGGAAGTGCAGGGAAAGCCTCCTATTCATACGGTGACAGGGATTATCCGATCTGGTCAAGTGCTTCATCACAATGGGAACCTACTCTTTTTGGGAGATGTAAACCCGGGTGGAATTATAACATGTACTGGTGATATTTATGTCCTCGGCGCTCTGCGAGGCATGGCGCATGCAGGGATGGAGGGAAATAGTGAAGCGATTATAGCGGCTTCCTATTTTGCACCGACACAGTTGCGAATTTCCGATATGATTAGCCGTCCACCAGACGAATGGGAGACACGTGAATCCGGTATGGAATTTGCGTATCTCAAGGATGGCGCTATGCAAATAGATAAAATGAGCAATATTGTGCGTCTGGGCCGCGATTTTAACGTGTTCAAAGGGGTGTAGCACATGGGAGAGGCTATCGTCGTCACTTCAGGAAAAGGCGGCGTCGGCAAAACGACGACGTCAGCCAATATAGGAACAGCGCTTGCACTGCTCGGCAAAAAGGTATGTTTGGTGGATACGGATATCGGTTTGCGTAATCTAGACGTTGTGATGGGTCTGGAAAACCGAATTATTTACGACCTTGTTGATGTAGCGGAAGGTCGTTGCCGTTTAAATCAGGCACTGGTTAAGGACAAGCGTTTTGAGGAGCTGTATATGCTGCCAGCCGCTCAAACCAAGGACAAGAGTGCTGTTACGCCGGAGCAGGTTAAGGATATTATTTTGGAGCTTAAAAAGGATTTTGAATATATATTGATCGATTGCCCTGCGGGTATTGAACAAGGCTTTAAAAATGCCATTGCTGGGGCGGATCAGGCTATTGTTGTGACTACTCCGGAAAATGCAGCCGTACGCGATGCAGACCGGGTAATTGGTTTACTGGAAAGCTCACATGTGATATCACCCAAGTTGGTGGTTAACCGCATTCGCAATAGCATGGTTAAATCCGGAGATATGTTGGATATTGATGGGATTTTACAAGTGCTTAGCATAGACCTTATTGGGATTGTGCCGGATGATGAAATGGTAATTAAAGCAGCTAATACAGGGGAGCCTACCGTTATGAATCCAGATTCACAGGCCGCGATTGCTTACCGTAACATTGCGAGACGGATTTTGGGCGATACAGTGCCCCTCATGCAGCTAGACCAGAAGAAAAGCGTGATGACACGTTTTAAGAAGTTTTTTGGTATGGGTGGATGAGGAAAACCGGAAGTTATGGCTGGTAAATTGCTTCCACGCTTCCTAAGTGATTTTCTATTGGTTCTAAGGTAGGAGCTGTAGTAGTATTCATTTGTAATACTAGACACTTAAATAAGTAATAATCTTATTTAAGTGTTTTTGGTTTGTCTTTTTAAATTCCTATAATACGGCTTCTCAAAATTTAGGGTCACTACATAAATATTATAAATACAAAACAAATCCGGTGCGCTAGCGCCGGTTTTTTTTGATTTTTAGGTACTTATTCCCGAGCGGGACAACATAAGTTGAAGCCCGTCCTCATAAGATGTATCAAACATACCTCGCTGAGGGGGCTGAACAGGATGAATAAAAATTCCGGAATCAAGCAGCGCAGAGAAGAACGTATACAGCAGCTAATCGCGGGAAGCAAAGCGGAGACGTATCCCTCTGGCATATATCAGTACAGGCACGGGGATAAAGATATGAGGTCGATGCCTATAGTCAGTGCCAACTCGCCCAGAGACCCAGAAACGGAGTGGAAAAATGAGCGGCAACACTGGCAGCAATCTTTTGGGGCGAATCGTGCTCCGTCTTTTTGGACTTCCTTTTGGCGAAGATCAGTCATAGCAACGGTGTTATTTGGAATGGTATGGGGAATGTTTCGTTGGGATATTCCCTATGCAGTGAATTTGAGAATGTTTATTGCGGATGCCTTGAATAAGGATATGGATTTTGCAGCCGTCGGACAATGGTATGAAACTTATTTTGACGGAGCTCCTTCCTTTTTGCCGATTTTTGGCGAGGAGCATGAAACGCACAAGGTAGCCGCAAATCGAAAGGGCTCTCCACCGATCGAAGGCACTATAACACAGCCTTTTGTACTGAGCCTGAAAGGGGTAGAAATTACGCCGAATGTCACTGACAACGGGCCAATCGTTGTTAAAAGTATAGATGCAGGACGAGTATTAGACATATTAAATCATCCCAAAAGCGGGATTTCGGTTACAGTTCGACACACTGGCGGTATCACAGCAACTTACGGGAGGCTTTCCCGCTCTACCTTAAAAGTGAACGACTGGGTTCAGGAGGGAGATGAGATCGGTGTACTGCCAGCAAGTCGCAGCGGCAGCGAGGCGGCAACTTTATTTTTGGCAGTTCAGAGAGGGGATCACTACATTGACCCGTCGGAAGTGGTAGCCCTTGATTAATGTCCGAGGGGTGACCTTATCACTACATCCACTGTTTGTATTGGTTATGCTGACCTCCATAATAACGGGACATTTTATCGAGATCATCACTTTATTTACATTGGTGTTTATTCATGAGCTAGGTCATGCGACAGCTGCTTCGTTGTTAGGCGCGCGGGTGCTTTCCATACAGATGTTACCCTTTGGAGGAGTTGCGGTCATTGAGGATCAGGGGAAGCTCAATGCGTGGAAGGAGATTGTCATTGCGCTAGCGGGGCCCCTGCAAAACGGAATCATGATCATCATCCTTTTATGGTTCAAAAATGTGAGTGGACCGGAGTATGATTATGTAAATTATATAATTCAGGGGAATGCAGTTATTGCACTGTTTAATTTGCTGCCCATTTTACCACTTGATGGTGGGAAAATATTGCAGGCAATGATTAGTTTATCCTTTTCTTATCACCGCACATTAGTGTGGACCTTTAGGGCCAGTATCGTAACGAGTCTGCTATTTTGTATGTATGGTATTTCACCGTTGTTAAGGCAAAATGGGCCTATGCATTTAAATCTGCTGGCGGTAGGGATTTTTTTGCTTTATTCTAATATTGTGGATTATCGGAATATCCCTTACCGTTTTATACGGTTTTTGCTGGGGAGGGACGAGCTTTTTTACCGCGAAATAGCTAAGGGAAGTATTGCCTTACCTATTGTATCCCTGCCAATGAAACATTTGGAGCCTATTTTGCGTCTTTTCAGAAGAGATCGGTATCATATGGTTTATGTTATGAATGAACAGGGACGAATTGTAGCCGTACTGCCGGAGCAACGCCTTATTCGCTCTTATTTTGCGACACGCCCGCCAGATGGTGGAGAACCCAAGCCTAAATAATGTTTTATGAGTAAGAAAGAGGCTGTATCCAGAGAGGTTGAAAAACCATGAAGCAAATGATTGTACAATGCCAGCAGCAGATGACCCAAATGGCGCTGTTGGAAGAGGGACGATTGGTTGAATATGCGGCTGAACTACCGCGAAAACGGGGGATTCTAGGTTCTTTTTTCAAAGCGAGGGTGGTCAATGTGCTACCAGGTATGCAAGCCGCCTTTGTTGACATTGGACAGCGAAAGAATGCCTTTTTGTACGTAGATGACGTACTTCACGCTCATTTGGACAAGCAGCCGGAGGTAAAGCCATCCATTTCTGAAGTGTTAAAGGTGGGGCAGGAAATTGTAGTACAGGTATTAAAAGAGGCAGTTGGTAGCAAAGGAGCCAGGGTCACCACTCATTTTTCACTTCCGGGTCGCTGGATCGTATATATGCCCCGTGCTGATTATGTGGCCGTATCCAAGAAGATCGAACGTGAGGGCGAGCGCACCCGTTTGAAAGCAATGGGAGAGCAGCTACGCACAAGTGAGGAAGGACTCATAATCCGTACCGTTTCGGAGGACATGAGTATAGAGGCGATTGAAAATGATCTGAATCAACTACGTAAGCAGTGGGGGGCTATTCAGCGTAAAGCTGGTGAACACTCGGCTCCGTGCGAATTACACCGGGATTTAAGTATTGTTCAGCGATTGATTCGGGATGTGTTTACACCTGAACAGGATGAACTGGTTATTGACAGTGAAGAGCAAGCAAAGGATGCAGAAATCATGCTGCAACAGATTGGTCCTGCGAAAGCTCATGTAAGTATATTTCGTGGTGCAGAAGAAACGATTTTTAAAGCTTATGGCATTCATGAGCAGCTGGAACGCGATTTTGCGCGAAAGGTATGGCTGCAGGGCGGTGGATACATTGTCATTGATCATACGGAGGCACTAACCGTCATTGATGTGAATACCGGGAAGTTTACGGGAGGCAGTAATCTGGAAGAAACGGTAACCCGGACTAACATTGAAGCAGCTGAAGAGATTGCCCGCCTGGTACGTGTGCGTGATATTGGTGGTATCATCATCATTGATTTTATTGACATGGAACAAGAGGAGAACCGTCGGGAAGTATCCTCTGTGCTGGAAGCAAGATTGAAGAAGGATCGGACCAAATCTTATGTTGTCGGTTGGACGCGGTTAGGTTTGCTGGAAATGACCCGCAAAAAAGTGCGTGAAGAAAAGACGCTCGTGTAGAGCGATGCGTAACCCAAAATCATTTTAAAACTAAAGGTTGAATGTGTATAAAGCTTGTGCTACAATCATTTAGTATGTGTGATGCGTAAGATTGGCTGCACATGCTGTAACCGCTCCAATCAGGTACTGAAGTGCAGTATCCTAAGGGAATCTGCCACCTGCTATTAGGCGAGTCTGAGACATAAGGAGGTGCAAGCAAATGTACGCAATTATCGAAACAGGTGGTAAGCAATACAAAGTTCAAGAGGGCGACGTATTGTTCATCGAGAAGTTGGAAGCTAATGATGGTGAAACTGTAACGTTCGATCGTGTTCTGGCAGTGTCCGGCGACAATGGCTTGACAGCAGGTACACCGCTTCTTTCTGGAGCTTCTGTAACAGCTAAAGTTGAGAAGCATGGTCAAGGTCAAAAGGTCATCGTATACAAATACAAACCTAAAAAGAACTACCATGTGAAGCAAGGTCATCGTCAACCGTACACGAAAGTGACGATTGAAAAAATCCAAGCGTAAGAGGGTGCGATAAGTGATTATCGTGCGTATTACACGACTGGAGGATGGCAGCATACAGGGGTTTTCCGTTAAAGGACATGCAAATTTCGCTAAATCTGGCGAGGATATCGTATGTGCTGGCGTTTCGGCGGTAACAGTAGGAACTGTCAATTCGATTGGAGCTCTTACGGACGTTGAGATGGAAACGGAAATGGAAAACGGCTTTTTAAGCGCGTATCTTTCTCCTGAAAGTTATCATGATGCGAACGCACAGGTTCAACTGTTGCTGGAGTCCATGGTGATTATGCTGACAAGCATTGCTGAATCATACGGTAAGTATATTCAAATAGAAAATAATCAAAGAAGGAGGTAGACATCATGTTGAAATTGACATTGGATCTTCAATTATTCGCATCGAAAAAAGGTGTAGGTTCCACAAAAAACGGACGTGACAGTAAATCGAAACGTCTTGGAGTGAAACGTGCTGACGGTCAAGCAGTTACCGGCGGTAGCATCCTGGTTCGTCAACGCGGAACGAAAATTCACCCGGGCACGAACGTGGGCATCGGTAAGGACGACACCCTGTTCGCGAAAGTGGACGGCGTTGTGAAGTTCGAACGTTGGGGCCGTGATCGCAAAAAGGTGAGCATCTACCCGATCGACGTTGCTCCAGTAGCAGCTACTGTAGAAGCTTAATAGCGGCTTAGACACGCTGAAAAGCCTCCGGCACTTTTGTCGGAGGCTTTTTTGCATGATGGTAATGAACTGGAAAGTTAGTCTGTGCTATACTGGATTAAGGTTCTTTAATAATCCATTTAATTATCGCAGAACGGAGAGAAGCCATGTTCCAGCGGATAAGAGCGCCTTATCTGGCGTTGGGTTCCATTCTGATTCCTTTGGTTTTTTCACTGCTCTATCCCGAAGTATTAACGATTATCTTATTAGCAGTATGGTCTGTAGTTGCTGCATGTTTTGGTATGTGGTATACGAATAGACAGGTTGAGTATGAGCGGAAAGCTGCTTTGCGTTCTTTTGAGCGTACAGCGATTGCAATGCTTAACCATCATCGGCATGACTGGATGAATGACTTGCAGGTGCTTTATGGATATATTCGCATGAATAAGCATGATAAATCTGTTGCTTATGTGGAAACAATAAAAGGGCGCGTGGCGGAAGACAGTAAAATATCTAAGTTGGGTATTCCCTCACTGGTGTTTTATTTACAGTCTTTTCGCGTGAACGCCGGTAATTTACAGTTGTCGGTACAGGTTGAGGAGCAGTTAAAGTTAGACGCTGTCATGTCTCCCGAAGACGGCGAGTCGCTTGCCTCGGCCGTCATAGAAACGGTGCGTGCGTATCAATATGGCGGGGGCCGGTCGTCCTGGGGAGAAGTGCGCAGATTGACACTTTATTTCGGTATGGATCAGAATGATGTTATCGTCCGTTTTGAAGGAAGTGACATACCTGCGGATTTGAATATCCTTAAGCGGGTCAGATCCGTACCCGGAAGTGAACGCATTCGAACAGAGAAGCTCCCTACGGGCGAAATGTTTCAAATTCGGATGCAGTGCCAGACATAAGGAAGGTGTAACCATGTTTGTAGATAAAGCGAAGATTTTTGTTAAAGGCGGAGACGGCGGAGACGGATTAATTGCGTTTCGTCGTGAGAAATACGTTCCTGAAGGTGGCCCAGGTGGTGGTGACGGAGGGAACGGTGGAGATGTAATTTTCCGTGTAGATGAGGGTTTGCGTACCTTGATGGATTTTCGGTACCAACGACATTTTAAAGCCCAGCGTGGAGTGAAAGGTCGTAACAAAAGTCAACACGGAGCCAATGCGGAGCACATGATCGTACGTATACCGCCGGGAACGGTCATCATAGATGATGATACTGGTGAAGTAGTAGCAGATATGACACGTCATGGTCAACAAGTCGTCGTAGCTAAAGGAGGACGCGGAGGGCGCGGGAACATCCGTTTTGCTACGCCGAGTAATCCAGCGCCTGAGTTGGCTGAGAACGGTGCAGAGGGACAAGAACGTTATATCACGCTTGAGTTAAAAGTAATGGCTGATGTAGGCTTGGTCGGGTTTCCTAGTGTTGGGAAGTCTACCTTGTTGTCGGTTGTATCTTCCGCAAAACCGAAAATTGGGGCCTACCACTTTACAACGATTACTCCGAATTTGGGTGTTGTGGATGTGGGTGATCATCGTAATTTTGTGATGGCGGATTTGCCTGGTTTAATTGAAGGGGCTCATGAAGGTATTGGGCTGGGACATGAATTTCTGCGGCACATTGAGCGGACGCGTATTATTATCCATGTCGTGGATATGGCGGGCTCCGAAGGACGTGACCCGTTTGAAGATTGGACTAAAATTAACGACGAATTGAAGCAATATAATTCAGCATTGGCTGAGCGTCCGCAAATTGTGGCGGCCAATAAAATGGATATGCCGGAAGCTGAAGAAAACCTGGCTCACTTCAAAGAGCAGATTGCTTCTATACGTCCTGATCTTGAAATCATGCCTATTTCCTCACTGACACGTCAAGGTGTGAAGGAACTGCTCTACCGGGCTGCTGATTTGCTGGATCAAATACCGGACGAGCCGGTTGTTGAGGAAGTAGCAGAAGTTAATGAACGTAAGGTATTTAAGCTGGATACAGCAGAAGACGAGGGCTTTACAATTGTACGTGAAAACGATACATTCGTGGTGCAGAGCCCTAAAATTGAGCGCATGATGAAGCGCATGCAGTTGAACTCGCATGATGCCATTTTGAAATTAGCAAGAACGTTACGCCACATGGGTGTGGATGCTGAGTTACGCAAGCGTGGCGCCAAAGATGGTACATCTGTACGCATTGCTGATTTCGAGTTCGAATTTGTTGAAGGCAGCAGCTACTACTAAATTTCAAATAAAGGTCTAAAACCTGAACGGTTACTGTACTATAGGAAACTCTATAGAAGGCAGTAGCCGTTTTTTGCATTGTTTGCTTGCCGATTTTCATGAGTTTCGATATAATGTCCTCTATACAAAAACATAAGTCTTTGAGGAGAGGACGTTCTTGAAAGAGCGCTATTACTTGGTACGGGAAGATATTTTGCCTGAAGCTATTGTTAAGACAATACAGGTGAAACTGCTGCTGGCTTCAGGAGATGTTAAAACCGTGCATGATGCCGTGGAGCAAGTTGGGCTAAGCCGAAGCGCCTTTTATAAATATAAGGATGGCATACATTTGGTTAACCAGCTGGAGCGTGAGCGAATTGTTAATATCTCTATTGATTTGGAACATCAATCCGGAATGTTGTCCAGGGTACTTGGCAGAGTGGCAGATTTCGGAGGCAATGTGCTGACGATTCAGCAAAGTATTCCACTGCAAGGCAGAGCCAACGTAGTCATCTCGGTAGAAATGTCCAGACTCAGTGAAGAGTTGGGTGTTCTACTGGAGGGCTTGGAAGATATCTCTGGAGTCAAACGTGTTCGCCTGATTGGGCAAGGTTAAGGCAATACAGTTCATTAGATAAAAGTTATCAGGAGGGGAATGGATGAAACCGGTCAAAGTAGGATTGTTAGGTTTGGGGACGGTAGGAACGGGGGTCGTTCGAATCGTAGAAGGCAATCAGGAAGACTTGAGCAGACAAGTCGGTTCACCGATCATCATTGAAAAAATAGCTGTAAAAAACATAGAAAAATATCGTTCCATTGAAGTGGAGACGAGCAAACTTACTGAGGACCCATGGGAAGTTATTCGGGACCCTGAAATTGATGTAATTATCGAAGTCATGGGCGGCGTTGATCAGACGAAGGAGTACATTCTTGAAGCGCTGGAGCGGGGTAAACACATCGTAACGGCAAATAAGGACTTAATGGCTTTGCACGGTTCTGAAGTATTAGCAAAGGCGCAGGAAAAGCAGTGTGATATTTTTTATGAAGCGAGTGTAGCGGGTGGTATCCCGATCATTCGTACACTAATTGAAGGTTTCTCCTCCGACCGCATTACCCGCATTATGGGGATTGTGAACGGTACGACAAACTTTATTTTAACCAAAATGAGTCAGGAAGGGGCCTCGTACGAGGAAGTTCTCAAGGAAGCACAGGAGCTTGGGTATGCTGAATCCGATCCGACCTCAGATGTGGAAGGACTGGATGCAGCCCGTAAAATGGCAATTCTCGGCACGCTGGGTTTCCGCTCTAATGTAGAGCTCAAGGATGTAAGTGTCAGCGGCATTTCAAAGGTAACCAGTGAAGATATTGCTTTTGCTAAAAAACTAGGATATGAAATGAAATTGCTAGGCATTGCAGAGCGCCAGGGTGATGAATTTACGATTAACGTTCAGCCGACCATGGTACGCAAGCAACATCCATTGGCTTCGGTGAACGGGGTATTCAACGCGGTGTATGTGCATGGTGAAGCAGTGGGTGAAACCATGTTTTATGGTGCGGGTGCAGGTGAAATGCCGACGGCAACATCAGTTGTAGCCGATTTAGTTGCTGTAGTGAAAAATCTCAAACTTGGTGTCAATGGGCTTAAAGCCATCGTTCCTTACAACCCTAAAAAAATTAGTAACGACGAAGATGTGTATTTCAAAAACTTCGTGCTTCTGCATGTGGATGATAAAGCAGGGGTGTTGGCACGGATTACGCAAGTATTTGCTGAATTTGATGTCAGTCTGGCATCTGTTGTGCAGCAACCGAATGAGGTTAACCCCGATGCTGAAATTATTATCGTGACTCATTTAGCCAGTAAAGCAAGTATGAAAAAGGTTTTGGAGCATTTTGAAACTTTGGACGTCATCCGTCGCATCAAGAGCGTATATCGAGTAGAGGGATAGTCAATAAAAGCAGGAGGAATTGTCTGTATGACCGTTTTAAAAACAGCAAGAGTGCGTGTGCCCGCGAGTACGGCCAACTTGGGTCCGGGCTTTGATACATTGGGCATGGCGTTGTCCTTATATGCATGGATTGAAATGAAGGAGGCCGAACAGACGGCTTTTCATTTATACGGAGATGAAATGAATGGTG
The DNA here is from genome assembly GCF_011066155.1 of Paenibacillus sp. EKM206P. Lineage (NCBI taxonomy): Bacteria > Bacillati > Bacillota > Bacilli > Caryophanales > Paenibacillaceae > Paenibacillus > Paenibacillus sp. EKM206P. The sequence continues at coordinate 338,557 of NZ_JAAMNQ010000006.1, forward strand.
TTCCCCAAGATAAAACTAATCTGATTTTCAAGGTAGCACAAATGGTTTTTCGGGAAGCGGGTGTATCAGTTCCTGAGCTCGATATTTCGATGTACTCAGATATTCCACTCACTCGTGGTTTGGGCAGCAGTGCTTCCGCCATTGTGGGCGCCTTGGTCGCTGCAAATACGTTGATTGGCTCGCCTCTGCCGGATTCCAAGTTGTTCGATATGGCAAGCGCCATTGAAAAACATCCGGATAATGTTGGAGCTTCTCTGTTTGGCGGTATTATTACAGCGATGTGGGACGGTGAGCGTGCTAGGCATTTACGACTTGAACCGGATACCAATCTGGAGGTTATGGTAGTTATTCCAGATTTTCAGCTGTCCACGTCGAAAGCCAGAGAGGTTCTACCCGCACAAGTATCATTGAAGGATGCTGTATATAATATAAGTCATGCTTCCATGTTGGTAGCAGCATTGGCATCAGGGCGAACCGACTTAATCGCTGAAGCGATGCGTGATCAGCTTCATCAGCCTTACCGCGCGGCACTTGTGCCAGGTATGACAGAGATCTTGCAGGATGCGCACCATTATGGTGCTTTGGGTGTGGCTCTAAGTGGGGCTGGACCAACGTTGCTGGCATTGACAGATCGGCGGGAAAATCGGAAAGCAGAGCTGGAGCAGTATTTAACGGATACCATGAACAAAGAGGGGATCACTGCTTCTGTTTTAAAATTGCGCCCTGAGAATGAAGGAGTTAAAGTATATACAGAAGGGAATACTCTCCCTTTTATGGATATGATTAAAGGGGAACTTACGATATGAAACGAATTGCACTTCTTCCTGAGGGGACTGTTTCTCATGAAGCGATTAAGTATTTGTTAGGAGATACGTCCCATGAATTACTTTTTTACAAACATATCGCGGACGTATTTCAGGCAGTAGACAAGGGTCAGGCAGACTATAGTGTAATTCCCATTGAAAATACGATTGATGGCTCTGTAAGTTTGCATATGGATTGGCTTGTACATGAAGTAGACATTCAAATGCAGGCGGAATGGGTATATCCTTCAATTCAAAATCTTATTGGTCATCGCAGTGAATTTACGAAGGATTTGGACAAGCTAGATTTGAGCAAAGTGGTCAAAATTATGTCTCATCCTGTGGCGCTTCCCCAGTGTAAAGAATTCATACAGGCTTCCGCTCCTCAGGCCGAGTTGGAGAGTGCAGGAAGTACGGCGGAAGCCGTCGAAATTGTTAAACATAACCCCGGTAAAGGCTGGACCGCTCTCGGAACCAAGCTTGCGGCTGCCAAACACGGATTGGATATTTTGGCCAGCAAAGTGACGGATCACGATAACAACTTTACCCGCTTTGTCTTGATCGGTCATCAACCTATAAGTCTCCCGGGTACGCCTGAAGGTCAGCGAACCAGTATTTTGGTCACGCCGCCGCAGGATTTCCCGGGAGCGCTGCATCAGGTTTTATCCGCATTTGCATGGCGCAGGTTAAATCTGTCCCGTATTGAATCGCGTCCAACCAAAAAGCAATTGGGGAATTATTATTTTTACATTGAAGTTTTGGAATCTCTGCATTCCGTGCTACTTCCGGCAGCCTTTGCAGAGATCGAGGCTTTGGGGTGCCATGTACGTGTTCTTGGCTCTTATCCAAGCTACAAGTATGTTGAAGCAGCGATCGAACCTATTTTAAAGGAACATTAATCGGAGGTGTGATTTTAATGGCAGAACAATGGATCTATCTGGATGGGCAGCATGTGACTAAGGAAAACGCAAAGGTTTCCGTATATGATCATGGATTCTTGTACGGAGACGGTATATTTGAAGGCATTCGTATTTATAACGGGAATATTTTTAAATGTAAGGAGCACTTGGAGCGCCTGTATGATTCTGCGAAATCCATTCAATTAAACATTCCGTTGTCTTCTGATGAAATGTTGGAAGCAATGGCTGAAACGATTCGTCTTAACGAAATGCGTAACGGATATATCCGTCTAGTTGTATCCCGAGGTGCAGGAAATCTAGGTTTAGACCCTCTTCGTTGTGCGAAGGCGAGTGTCATCATTATCGTGGAGCAGCTCGCCATTTACCCAGAAGAAGCTTACTTGACTGGCCTGAAGACAATTTCTGTCTCTCAGCGTCGCAACATCCCGGATGCTTTGAATCCGAAGATTAAATCATTGAACTATCTCAACAATATCCTCGTGAAGATCCAGTCTAACTATGCTGGTGTAGGTGAGGCTATTATGCTCAATTCCCAAGGATATGTGACGGAAGGCTCTGCAGACAACATTTTCATTGTCAAAAACGGAGTGTTGTATACACCTCCTTGCTATTTGGGAGCGCTTGAAGGAATTACTCGTAATGCTATTATCGATTTGTGTGCTAAGCTTGGGTACTCCCTTAAGGAACAACCTTTTACACTGCATGATGTATATGTTGCGGACGAGGTGTTTTTTACAGGAACTGCGGCAGAAGTTATTGCAGCTTATGAGGTGGATGGTCGTACGATCGGCTCCGGCGTTGCTGGCCCAGTGACTTTGGAGCTCCTGACTGAATTCCGGAAGATCGTGGATCAGGATGGCTACAAAGTGTGGCAGGACTAAAATAAAACCGAATCCTTTTAACTGAATGCTCGCGAGAGTATTTAGTTAAAAGGATTTTTTTGTTTGTATGGGGTCATTCGCCCGGTAGGTGCATAGGATGTAATAACAGAAGCCGGGCGTTTATCCCGCCCGAACGAAAGTCTAGGAGGTTTGTGACCTGTGAAAATACACATCGTCAAAAAAGGTGACACTCTATACTTGCTGGCACAGAAGTATAATGTGACGCTGGAGAAAGTTATTGCCGCCAATCCCCAATTGGCAGACCCTAATCAGTTGAGCATCGGAGAGAAAATTAAAATTCCGACAGAGCCTGTCACGATGGAAACACAGCCGTCAACGGTATATCAACACAAGGTTAAGCAAGGAGATTCATTGTGGAAATTGTCCAAGGCGTGGAATGTACCGCTCAAGCTAATTATTGATGCCAATTCCCAGCTTAAAAACCCGAATGCACTACTGGTTGGAGAAACAGTTAATATTCCACACTACAAAGAAGAGAATTCTGATTTTACTGAGAATAAAAAAAATACCGCAGTCAAAGAAGAGATGACACAGCCTAAACCTGAATCCCCCACTAAGCAAGAACTTACCCAGCCCAAGGCAGAGATGACACAGCCTGAGCCGGAGAATATGCCTAGCCCTAAAGAGGAGATGACACAGCCGAAAGAAACAGTGAATCCTCCTAAGCTTCCTGAATTAAAACTGCCTGAAGTTCCTATGGCACCCGTAAATCCCGCTCCACCTCAAATGCAGCCCATAGTTACACCACCTGCTCCACCTCAAATGCAACCTATAGTCACCCAACCGATTGCATCTAAGCCACAGCTTCCTACAACTGTTGTGAAGCAACCTGTAGCTGAAAAGTTTTGCGGCTGCACAAAATCGGAGCCGATGGTAAATTCCGAGTGGTCGATACAACAGCCGACATCTGATTATAGCCCACAAATAAATGCAATGCCGAACTCGTGGTATCCGGGGATTGGGTCTCCTCAAGCGCCTATAAATACCTCCTTAGCAGAATATGCCTCTCCTACTGTAGTTTCTGATCAGGGCTATCATCATGACTGTGAGCATCCATGGTGCTGGGGACCTGTGCAGACACCAATTATAAATGCCTATCCAACTCCTTATCCTGCCTATTCAGATTGCTGCGCCCCCGGATATTATCCGAGCCATGAAGCGTCTGAAAATGCATCCTATCCTGTCTATCCTCCATTTATCCATCAAGGGCATCCGCCGCAGTATTCAGAGAGTACAGTCCAGAGCAGTCAATGGAGCCAGGCATGGGGAGGACCTCCATATGGTTTGCCTGCGGCTGGACACGTATCCGACTATAGCCAACTACAAGGGCAACAATCTGCGAATTCCCCTTATCATCCGTTTGCGCATGGGAATGCACCTATGTATCCATTAGAGGGATATACAACACCCTATATGTTTATGCCAGACTGTGGATGCCGGGAAGAGAACGTCCAGTCGGCACCAGCAATTCCAGGAACGCAGGAGGTAGGTAACAATCTGACTATAGCATCCCAAAATGAAATTGATTCTTCTTCTAAAACAAAGGATCGTAGCGTGAGTAAAGGTAAATCAAAAGACAGCTCTGGCAGCACATCCAAAGAAGAGACGTCCAAAGTCAAGGTTTCCAGTAAAAATGCTACTCATAAGAAGCAAAAATCCCGTAATTCAACTGGAGGAGAAACTCGTTCCTCATCCTATAGTGCTCGTTCGCGTAAAAATCCATGGATTAGGGACTGACGTGGCTAAAAGTAAAAAGTAAAAGAAGAGAGACTCCTAGTAGTGCCCCGGCTTTATTAGTCATTAAGAGAAAGAAATGAATGTTAAAGAGACTGTTATTCTGCTTGAGGGAATAATGGTCTCTTTATTTAAATGCAGTGATTTTAAAGATGAGAAAATAATTTTTTAAAAAAGGTGTTGCTACTAAGCTTATATATGTGGTATATTCTTATAGCTGTCTTTTACAAGATAGTTAGCAACACGAAAACAAAGCAGAGTTGATTATAAAATTCTCTTAAAAAAAGTGTTGCAAAGACGCGGAAAACATGATATATTATTTAAGTCGCCGCAGAGATGCGGTGGTGAAACAAAGTGAGATATGATGTAGGTTTGATCTTTGAAAACTGAACAACGAGTGAGTAAAACGATTTTGTTCGCAAAATCAAACAAGAGATATTTTTATCTCGTCAGTTTCAACATGAGCTTATCGCTCTTTCTATAAACCAACTTCGGTTGGTCTTTAATGGAGAGTT
>NZ_JAAMNQ010000060.1:0-671 GCF_011066155.1 Paenibacillus sp. EKM206P
TCCCTGATAGCTCAGTTGGTAGAGCACTCGACTGTTAATCGAGTTGTCACAGGTTCGAGTCCTGTTCGGGGAGCCATATTTTGAATATTTCTGACTTTTATATATTAAGGTGGCGGCGTAGCTCAGCTGGCTAGAGCGTACGGTTCATACCCGTGAGGTCGGGGGTTCGATCCCCTCTGCCGCTACTCGGAGAGATACCCAAGTGGCTATAAGGGGACCCTCTGCTAAGGGGTTAGACTGCGAAAGTGGTGCGAGGGTTCGAATCCCTCTCTCTCCGCCATAAATTTATTGAGACCAGAACTTATTTTGCAAGGCCCGTTGGTCAAGGGGTTAAGACACCTCCCTTTCACGGAGGTAACAGGGGTTCGAATCCCCTACGGGTCATAATATGGAGGCTTAGCTCAGCTGGGAGAGCATCTGCCTTACAAGCAGAGGGTCGGGGGTTCGATCCCCTCAGCCTCCACCATAAGAAAATTTGAGAAATGCTTTTTAATGTCGCGGGGTGGAGCAGTTCGGTAGCTCGTCGGGCTCATAACCCGAAGGTCGTAGGTTCAAATCCTGCCCCCGCAATTAATTTCCTATTGGAAATGCCTCTGGAACTGTGGTGTAGAGGCCTAACATGCCTGCCTGTCACGCAGGAGATCGCGGGTTCGAATCCCGTCAGTTCCGCC
>NZ_JAAMNQ010000061.1:0-654 GCF_011066155.1 Paenibacillus sp. EKM206P
TGAGCTGCGGATCGAGGAGGTACAGGCCGAACTGGAAGCCGGACTGCCAGCGCACATGGTGCCTGCACGTTTGATGCAACTGGAGACGATCCCGCTGACCAGCAACGGTAAAATCGACCGTAAGGCCTTGCCGGAACCGGAAGGAAGCATCCATACGGGTGCAGCCTATGTGGCACCGCGTACCACGGTGGAGCAAGTACTGGCTGCGGTATGGGCCGGGGTGCTCGGCGTGGAAGCGGTAGGTGCGCAGGATAACTTCTTTGAGCTGGGTGGCGATTCGATTAAGGCCTTGCAAGTATCCTCCCGATTGCTGCAAGCAGGTTATCGACTGGAGATGAAAGACCTGTTCAGTCATCCAACCGTGTCCGCCCTGGCACTGAAAGTTCAATCGGTGACCCGATTGGCGGATCAAAGCGAAGTGGTGGGCGCTGTGAAGCTGACACCTGTTCAACACTGGTTCTTTGAGCAAAACCTGACGGATGCTCATCATCATAACCAGTCCATCATGCTGCATAGCAAGGATGGTTTTGATGAACCGGCCCTGCGCACGGCGATGGATCAAATCGTTAGCCATCATGACACACTGCGGATCGTTTTCCGTCCTACGGAGCACGGATATGAAGCCTGGAATCGCGCAATTGGGGAGGGCGAGCT
>NZ_JAAMNQ010000062.1:0-625 GCF_011066155.1 Paenibacillus sp. EKM206P
GCTTTATGCTGGAGGACTCGGGCGCGAAGCTGGTGCTGACGCAATCGCATCTGGCGGAGCAAGCATCGCTGAGTTTCGACGGCCAGGTGCTGGTGCTGGATCGTCAGGAGCAGGCTGGCCAAGACATTTACCACGAAGACGGCTCGAATCTGGAGCCACTGGCCGGACCGCACCATGTCGCCTATGTCATTTATACCTCTGGCTCCACGGGAAAACCGAAGGGCGTGATGGTGGAGCACCATTCTGTGCTGAATCGGATTTTGTGGATGCATGATCGGTACGGCTTGAGTGCGGAAGATACGATCCTGCAAAAGACCGCCTTTACGTTCGACGTGTCGGTGTGGGAGCTGTTCTGGTGGTCGCTGGTCGGCTCGAAGGTGAGCTTGCTGTCGGTAGGCGGGGAAAAGAACCCGGAAGACATCGTGGACACGATTGCCCGCGATGGAGTGAGCACGATGCACTTTGTACCTGCCATGCTGCATGCGTTCCTGGAGTATGTGGAGCAGCAGCCACGGGAAGTGATGCAAGCGAAACTGGCAACGCTGCGCCATGTCTTTGCCAGTGGTGAAGCCTTGCCGCCACAGCATGTGGCTCGCTTCCAACGGCTCGTGTCGAGCCTGACCGG
>NZ_JAAMNQ010000063.1:0-610 GCF_011066155.1 Paenibacillus sp. EKM206P
CTGATGAAATTAGCTCTAAAGATCTCATGCCGCTGCGCCAAATGATTCAAGCTATCCTGGAAAATATCCGCTTGGAAACGTCCGTGCAAATCAAAGGTCGTTTGTTCAAAATAAGCCCCGGATGCTGCATCCATCAGACTATGAAACAGCATGCCTTTTTGCATCGGCGTCAACGCATAGACATTTTCCAGTTCCCCGATGTCACGAGTCCGTTCTACCAATTGATCCAGCTCGGCCATCGTTACATGTTTAAGCATGACATCGCTTGGCGTCAGTTCTTGCTGTTTGCGGCCTGTGCAATGCGTAATGATTTCCTGCAAACTGATTTTGAACTGTTCAGCTAACTGCTCCATCGTTTCACGACGATATTCCTGCTTGCTGTAGCTGATTGTCAATTGCAGCTTACCTTCCGAAATCAGTCCGTTCATATCCAGCGTGTGCGATCTGGCTGCATGGGCGCTAAGCTCTGCACCACTAGCGTAAGGAGATACGCCAATAGATTGATTTTGCATATCTTGATCAAATTGTCCCAAATAGTTAAAGCTGATTTCAGGTTCGGTCACAAAACGCTCTTGCTCACGGGCTGCGGACAGGTATCTCAACATCCCGT
>NZ_JAAMNQ010000064.1:0-606 GCF_011066155.1 Paenibacillus sp. EKM206P
TACGCTCACCGTCGCAGTGTCTCTGATTAGAGAATGTTGTCCCTCCGCTCTCTCTTGATCCTTAGGCAACGATGCAATTTCCATTTGAGCGAGATGCTGCCAATATTCGCGTTCATTTTCGATCGCCGGGCTATTCGCATATTGAGACAAACGTTCTGCCCAGTCGGAGAAAGAGTCCGTTTTATATGGCAGGCGAATCGCTTCTCCCCGCACGGCCTGCTCATACCCCGTGGCAAAATCCTCAAACACAATCCGCCACGAAATCCCGTCTATGACCAAATGGTGAATGGCAATCAGTAAATGATCTCCATCCATGCAGCGGAAAAGTCCCAGCTTCACCAGCGGTCCTTCGTCCAGACGAATGGAACTTTGGATGGCATTGGCTTTCATTTCAATCGCCACCGTCACATCTGCCGCGTCTTCGACACCCGTCAAATCAACAACGTCCAGACTGTACAGCTGACCTTCGTTCACACCGCGATTCCACGCTTCATAGCCCTGTTCCGTCTGACGAAAGACCATACGTAGCGCATCATGATGCTCCGTCACCTGGGTCACCGTTTGATGCAATGCGGCTTCATCGAATCCTTGTGCTCTATACAGCAT
>NZ_JAAMNQ010000065.1:0-539 GCF_011066155.1 Paenibacillus sp. EKM206P
AGTACGCCGATCGGCACCGGATTCAGCTGGCTGTCCACGATGTAGAAGCGTGCGTTCAGCCATGCCTGTCCAATCGGCACATTACCGCTGCTTGGCAGCTTCGACAGTTCTTCGTCGTAGAAGCTGGAGTCGATCGCCGCTTCCGTAACACCATAGCTGTTCATAATGCGAATATCTGCGCCAAATCGTTCTTGCAACACCCGATAATCCGTCACGCTGCAGCTATCCGAGCTGGTAATCAGCAATTCCAAACTGCTCATGTCCAGTCCCTGCTCATATACATGCTGCATGAACGGTACGATCAGGGCTGGAGTCGATTCGAACACGGTAATCTGGTAGTCACGAATCCAGCCATACAGACGGCTCGGGTCAATCCGGTCGTCTTTCGGACAGATAACCATCGTTCCGCCGTTATAGAGCGTCCGGGCGATATCGCCGACGAACACGTCGAAGGAGAAGCTTGCCAGCTGCAGCAAACGTACCGGGAACTGGTTCAGGCGATAATCCCGACGATACGCCGCGGCGGTATTCACCAAGCT
>NZ_JAAMNQ010000066.1:0-536 GCF_011066155.1 Paenibacillus sp. EKM206P
CGCGACAAAGCCGAAGGCTTTCATTTCAGCTCAGGCGAGCTGATGCGGGTGTCTATTTTACGTACAGGCGAGGAGTCGTATCGTTTTGTGTGGAGCTTCCATCATATTTTGATGGACGGTTGGTGCTTGTTCCTTGTTGTAGGGGAAGCATTTAATACGTACTTTGCCATCCTCGAAGACCGCAAGCCGGAGCTCGCTCCGGTAACACCATACAGCGAATACATTGAATGGCTGGATCGGCAGGACAACGTGGAGGCTGAACGGTTCTGGAGTGATTATTTTGCTGGCTTTGAGCAGCAGACCGTATTACCGCAGGTAAAACAGCTGGACAGTCACGCTAAAGAATATGAAGCGGACAAGCTTTCGTTTACACTGGGCCACGAAGTGACGGAACGGATGAACAAGCTGGTTAAGCAGAAGCAAGTAACGGTCAATACCCTTCTGCAAGCAGCGTGGGGCGTTGTGCTGCAACGGTATAACAACAGTCGGGATGTTGTATTTGGCAGTGTCGTATCCGGCAGATCAGCGGATATTCC
>NZ_JAAMNQ010000067.1:0-530 GCF_011066155.1 Paenibacillus sp. EKM206P
AAATGCTCCAGCCAGAAGTGTTCCCGGCGTTGGTATGATTCACGCTGCATCTCCTGCTGCTGCCACACGGCGTAGTCCTTGTACTGAATTTGCAGCGGCTCCAATTCCTGCCCTTCGTACAGTTGTACCAGCTCCTGCACGATATTGTTCGACGATACACCGTCTGAAATAATATGGTGCATATCGTACATCAGGAGATGGCGCTCTGGTCCGGTTTGAAGAAGACGGACACGCAGCAGTGGTGCCTGACGAAGGTCAAAGCTGCGCACAAAGGACTCGATATAGGCATCGGCTTCGGACTCCCTGGCCTGCAGGTGCTCTACTGCAAACTCCACTTGATCGTACACCCGCTGAACGACCTCGCCTTCCACCACTTCAAAAGAAGTCCGCAACGTTTCATGGCGGGCTATTAACTGACGGAACGCATCCTCCAGCCGATCGGCCTGAAGCGGTCCCTCCACGGTTAATACACCCGGCATATTGTAGCTGAGATCCCCACCTTCCAGATGGCTCAAAATGTACAGTCTTTT
>NZ_JAAMNQ010000068.1:0-521 GCF_011066155.1 Paenibacillus sp. EKM206P
GGAGTCATGAACTCACTTGAGCGTATTATCAGATGGGATCGGATATGAAAGCCTACGCTTTTATGGTCCCTTTCAGCCCCTACACATCGAACAACTTCAAATAACACGTACCATCAACGATCATGCCTATTTACACATCAGTGGCATGCTCTCCGAAGAACAGGGAGCTGCATGCATCGGACAGGATATGGAGCAAGAGCCGATTGTGATTCGTCAGTTGAATGATCAGGGAGAATCGCTGAGAAGGCTGTTTCATGGGATTGTTACACGTATGTCCGTACACTGTGTACGAGGCGTGTATACGTTTGAACTGGAGGCCGCTTCCCATTCATACCAGATGGATATTAAATGTAAAAGGCGCTCCTATCAAGATATTCACCGCACCTATGATGATCTGGTCACTGCGCTGGTTCGAAAATATCAGTACGGAGATGCCATTGATACGGTAAGCAACTATGCCAAACTGGAGACATTTGTTTTACAATATGATGAGACGGATTGGGCGTTTTTAAAACGCCTCG